>QHYH01000077.1 GCA_003223215.1 Acidobacteriota bacterium | reverse complement strand
TTGGTGTCCTCTGCGGCGTGAGAGTTTCCTGCTGGGTGACCACGTTCTTCGTCTTGAGCGGATCCACTTCGAGGTCGGCCAGAACTGGGTCCACGATAGCAGAATCAATCTGCTTGCGCCCCGCAGCAGGTAACAATGTCTTGCGCCGTGGCATCGAGCCCCAAGCCGCTGAGCACGTAGCGCAAGAGCTCACGGGAATCACACTGGGTCTGGAATAGTAGGACTGCACGAGACGTCAGCTTTAGTTGGTTCAGGAGTTGGAATACCAATGTGGTTTTGCCCATACCCGGTTTGGAATAATAAGGGCCAGGAAGCCGCACGCCGCTTCGAGCCCGCGCAACAGGGAATTGAACGCTTTGCTGTGGGTTCGGCTAGGACAGATAAAGCGCGGATCCGGCGTCACGCCAAACGGCTGTTCTTTCAACCCATAGAATTCCAGGAACATAAAAGCCGTTACTTTCGATTCGCAAATGCCCGAGGCAATCCAGTAACAGGTACAGTTGCGACCGATCGCCCACCTGAATCGTGGGACGGCTGGTCACGGAAATCTTCCCTGCTGAGCGCGTAGAGAACCAACTCAACCCGGCTCGACAGACCCAACTTTTCAAAGACCCGAAAGACGTAGTTCCTGACCGTATGTTCGCCAAGATTAAGCGCCACGCTGATCTCTTGGTTTCTCATACCCTCCGCCACGAGGCGAACGATGTCCCGTTCGCGCGGCGTGAGCAATGCCTTCGCGTCTGCATTCTGAATCTGGAATGGTTTAAGGTTGGTGATCAGTTCGAGAAGAAATTCCAATTCAGCGTTGCTAGCCCAAATTTGTCCCTCGTGAATGCGGTGGATACACTTCGGGAGGGCATTGAAGGGATTGCCACGGCAGAAAATGCCTCGCGCACCCGCCCGAAAGGCATCGACCACGAGGTCGCGGTCATCGGAATCCAACAGCATCACACTGGAAATTTTCAGATTCGAGGCGCGCAGCTGATGCAAAACCTTGAAACCAGCGAGTCGACCGTCTTCCAGTTGAGCACTGATCACAGCGACATGAGGTCGAAAATTCTCCAGCTCGAGAAATACGTCGGAAGACCTCCCTGCAATTGCGCGGATATCGAAGTTCTTACGAAAGCGCTTCAACGCAGCCGCAATCAACTGGCTAGCCATTCGCGTCGCATCTGCGACAAAAACATGCAATCGCTTGGAATCCTGCTGGTATGTCCCATCCATACAAGCTTCCAAAGGAGCACCCCTTATACGTTAGTCGGGGATTCGAGTGCAAGTAAAATCTTTTAAATTTTCAAATACCAAATACAATGCATAGTATCAGAGCGAAAAAGCACGCACAGACGATTCCTACCTGCTCCAGGAGAAGGAAATATAGCCCGCGCTTTCCCCTTCCCGTGGCCCGCGCATGCTCTGCGGCCAGAAGGCGATGGCTGAGTGTCAAGTCGACAGCAATCTTCGACTTTGAGCCATGCCGCTTCGCAGAGTCTATTTAGGGTTCGACTCGACATCAATCCTTTTAGTTAGAGCTTTTGAGGGCGTTGGAAAACACAAAAGGAACTCTTTACCTCCTGGAATAGATCGTGCTGACTGGGTGACTGGCGCCACACTCGTGGGTCATTTGTCATCAGTGAGTTTCACGTCAGGCAGGGAGATCGTAAGCAGTCTGGAACCAATGCACTGGAGTCAGAAGTCACAGCAAGAATTAATCAGAGGGATCCAAAGACGACATGACTTTCCGCTTCTTGTGCTCGCACGGCTCGGTTAGTAGGCTTTCGGTGGAAGAGGCGCAGAACCACGGTGGATAGCGATTGGGTGATCAGCAAGATCAGTCATCACGTGGTGTGAATGGAGTTCAGAAAACGAGTCCGGCATCGGCTTGCAGCCAGCGCGGTGTTCACTTGGCAAGGCGCGCAGCAAAGCTGGCTGTCTGGAGAGGGAGTAACCCGAGACATAAGCTTCGACGGCGCTTTTATATTTAGTTTAACGTGCCCCCCCTGTGGGACGGCAATCGAACTCGACGTCTTGCTTTTGCCGCTCCACAGCGGGGAGCGGAGTCTGCGGATGAAGACAGAAGCAACAGTGGTTCGCGTCGAGCATGCAAATGGAAGTGAGGGCTTCGCGGTGGTCATCGAAAGCGTCAGCCTGGCTGAGGGCAGCAGTGAACTGTGTGTTGAGCGAGATATGAAAGCCACGGAAAAATCACGGATGAGCCGTGACCAGAAGGCGGGGCCAAGCTGGATCGCAGGAATTATTGAGGCAATCGAAAAGGCAGGATGGAGTTGAACGAGAACAACTTTGAACTTCGGGATGAGGATTAGAGCGACTCTTTGTTCGGCTTGAGATTGGTAGCGGCTGGGTTCGGTATTCGCGCCGCTGCCGAAGCGCTAAAAAGTCCGAAATGAAGCCCGAGCTTTTTCGCTTGTAACCCCAGACCACGACGTCGGCGAGGGTCCAGCCGCTGAGCCGCACTTACGGGCTTGGATCGCGACGCCAGTCTGGGGACGGGTCAGATCTCCAACGGCTTGCATGGAAGAGCGGTTCCTGTAAGTCACAGGGCGGAGCTTTATGCTTTGCAGATCAAGGGACTTGGACGGGAGTCATCTCGGCTCCCGGTCTGGCTGGTACGCAATTTACACGCGTCATCAACATGAAAAGACAGTGGCTCGGATTCTCACAAGCAAGGGATTCGAGACCCTGCTCCCGCTTTACTCGGCTGTGCACCGCTGGAAGGACAGGAGCATGCTTCTGTCTTTGCCTCTCTTTCCTTGCTATGTATTTCTTAAAGGTGATTCTGAGCGCCGCCTGGACATCATGACGACACCAGGTGTCTGTGCGTTAGTGTCGACCGCTGGTCAGCCGACAGCTATTCCAGACGTCGAGATCGAGGCCATCCAGCGAGCTATCCAAAGCGGTGCCCCCGTTGCACCGCATCCAATCTTGAAATGCGGCGAGTGGGTACGGGTCAAATGTGGCCCTATGGAGGGAATCCAAGGAATTCTCGTGCGGAAGAAAAATCTTTATCGGCTGGTCCTTTCCGTCGACATGCTAGGACAAGCAGCTTGTGTCGAAATTGATGCCTTTCTGATTGAGCGATTGAACGGCCCGCCCACGAAGGTGGTTCACCCTTATTACCGATCACAAACCGCCTAGGCCTACCCAGCTTAGGAGCTATTGCGCAAAATAAGAGCACTGGGAATTGGGTTCCAATGCAGGCAAAACAACCTTCCGTTCTCAGCACCACAGCTCGTTTTGCTTAGACGTGCTGATTTTTTTCGCCGGAACAAATAACCGGAACGACATTCTTCCCTACGGTGGTGGCTTTCAAGCAAGTGAGTATCTTATGACCGCGGTACTCTTTGTCTTAATCCTGATCAGTATTTGGATGGGCTTTTACGCCCTGGCAAAGCAGCAGGGGCGAATCCTGCTGCGCTTGGACAAAATCGATGAGAGTAGGAAAATCGCGGGAACTGGGCCAGAGAATCCCAGTGACCGAACTGAACCGGATGGACTTCCTCTGAAAACTTATTTCCCCGCGTTTAAGTTTCCCGACCTTAGGGGAACAAGGGTCGCGCTTGAGGACTTTCGCGGCAAGCGCGTCTTGCTGGTCCACTGGAATTTCGAATGCGGCTTCTGCGAGTCCATTGCGCGAGAGTTGGGCCAGCTCGACACTAGCTTCCAGGAGCGGAACGTCCAATTGGTCCTGCTGACCTACGGCGACTCCCAATCCAATGAAGAACAGGCGGCAGAACATGGCTTGAAGTGCCCTGTCCTCCTCATCACGGATGAAGACAGGCCCGCACCTTTTGCTAATCAGGGCACACCTGTAGCGTATTTGTTAGATGAGAAGGGACGAGTAGCCGCGCCATTCGCAAGTGATGCAGACCGGGTCGTCGCACTGGCCCAGCAGGCTGCTACCCGTGAGTTCGGTACTTTCGAGGCGGGCAAACACCAAATTCAGCGAAGCAGACTTCCTGGCGATCGGCCACTCTCCGAAAGCCGGATCGAACGGAACGGGCTGAAGGTCGGGACTCCCGCACCTGCGTTTCGTCTTCCGGATCTCCAGGGACGCATGATTTCGTTGGAGGAATACCGAGGTCGGCGCGTGCTCCTTGTCTTCAGCGATCCTCAGTGCGGACCTTGTGACGAACTCGCCCCGCATTTGGTCCGCTTGCACGAAAAGCATTCCAATAACGGCTTGGCCCTGATTCTTGTCGGACGGGGCAATTCAGAGGAGAACCGGCGTAAGGCGCAGCAGCACGGGTTTCAGTTTCCCATCGTGGTTCAGGAAAAGTGGAAGCTTTCGAAGGAATACGGAATTTTCGCCACGCCCGTAGCTTTTCTGATTAGAGAGGACGGCGTGATTGCTAGGGACGTGGCAGTCGGCAAAAACGCTATTTTGGCCCTTGCCGGGAGCGGCGTGGGCGCATCAGAGGAGGAATCGTATGAGCGCATTTCTTGACGATGTATCACGGATCGTTGCCAGTCCGCTTTCCAGACGGAAAACGCTCAGGCTAGTTTGTGGAGCGGCTGTTGGCGCCGTGTCAGCATCCCTGGGCTTCGGCAGGGCGTCCTGGGGCTCCGGTGGCCCCGACCCCGGACCCGCAGGAGCTGCTGGCACCTGCCCTAAGAATCAGACCGCGTGCGGCAGTCAATGCTGCAATAGCAACCAGAGTTGCTGCAAGGGGAAGATATGCTGCAATAACAACCAGAGCTGCTGCGGGACTGGGAGTGCTCCGAAGTGCTGTCCGCCGAGCAAAGTGTGCTGCAACGGCCTCTGCTGCACGCCCGGACCGTCGCCTAGCACTCCTTGTGTCAATTCGAATAAGTGCTCGTAAATCCAGGCTGCAGGAAGAGGCTTGTCCCAGTCGGACCGGGCAAACCCCAGATCAACCGTGCAGGGTGCATGAGCTTGCGGCAATTTGGCGTTGCGCGAGTCGAAGTCTCACTTCAGGAGCGTTCTCGTTCGCTGCCCTTCCTGGTAGTGGTCGGCGCTGTGAGCCTAGTGCTCGCAGCAGAAATCTCGTTAGTTGGGATCGCTTCCTCATTTGAGAGGCCTTCAACGGGTCGTGTGGTCTCGCTCCTGGATGCGGACGATGCTCAGATTCAGCACCGGCTCGGGCAAGTCTATGCGGAGACCGATACGAATAAAAGCGTTCAATATCTGCGCAGGGCCGCAGAGCTAAGCCGCTACAGCCGGCTCTACTGGTCAGACCTAGCCTCAGCTTGTCAATCTATCGATGACACACAGTGCGCGGACTGGGCTGCGGAACATCTGTTGAGGCTTTGCCCCATGGTGCCCTATTACCATCAGCTCGCGGCTGAGTCTTATCTGCGAAGGAATCGACTTGATGAATCTCTCGCGCAGTTCCGGCATTTATTGGAACTTGACCCAATATACGCGACGGGCACCTGGGCCGATCTTCTAACCGTGCTCGAGCCCGACGTCATCTTTCAAAAGGTGTTGGCTAATGATAATAAAATTGACTCGACGGTCGAGGTGGGCTACGTAGATTTCTTGAGCGCCCAAGGCGACAACGATGCAGCCTACCGCATTTGGAACTTAGTGGCAAACGGTCGGCCTTTTCCTTTCCCTTCGGTTCAGTCTTACCTCGAGCGCCTGATCAGTACGGGCAGAATCGAGGAGGCCACGCATGTCTGGCAGGACCTCGAGCGCCGGGGGACAGTTAAAAGTCCCGATGCCGAGGAGAAGAACAACCTGGTCTTTAATGGCGGTTTCGAACAATCGCCATTAAACGCGGGATTTGATTGGCGGGTCGGCCCTGGAGCTTATATGGCCGTTGATTTCGCAGCTCGCGGGCCTTACCAGGGTGCTCGCTGCCTTCATGTGGACTTTAAAGTTGGGCGGAACGATGAACATGAGCCCGTATGTCAGATTGTTGCGGTCCAGCCCAATCATA
>QHYH01000076.1 GCA_003223215.1 Acidobacteriota bacterium | reverse complement strand
GAACCGCAAGCTCGGCATCAGCTTCGACAACAACTGGCTTTGGACTCGCGGCCGCAACAGCTTCAATATTGGTTGGGAAATTCGTCGTTCCTATCAAGATGACCAGGAATGCCAGCAGTGTGGCGGCAGCTTTACTTTTAACTCGCGCACTACCGCCGATCCGGCCAACATCGGCACGACCGGGAGTGCCTTTGCCAGTTATCTCTTGGGTTACGCGGACGCCACCCAGCGCCAGTTCGCCATCGAAAATCGTCTCCGCAATTTCTACATTGCTCCGTATATCCAGGATGACATAAAAGTCTCCTCCCGCCTGACCGTCAATGTTGGGCTTCGGTGGGACCTCACGCGGCCTTTCACGGAAAACCACGACAACGTCCTCTTTTTCGATCCTACCGTGCCCAATCCCGGCGCTGCGACACCTGCGGGCACTCCTTTGCTCGGGGCCGCCAACAAACTGGGAACGTGTTCGGTCTGCGCGGGATACAGCCGGGCAGACATGCATTGGAAGAACTTCAGTCCACGCTTTGGCTTCGCTTATAAGCTAGATCCCAAAACTGTGGTCTTGAGCGGCTTTGCCTTAAATTTTTTGGACGGCGGTTCGTACGAATACGGTGACAACAAGATCGCCGTCAACTACGGCAGCCTTTTGGGTGGTATTTTCAACGTAAACTCGCTTGGCTCGAACGTTTCCGGCTATGGTCAATGGGACGGCAGGTCCATTCCTCAACCCGCTGCCAGCCAATTCACGGATCGCAGCTTCCTCAATTCCACTGGCGCTTTGCGTCAATTTGGCCGAGACCCAGGTAAGATTCCTTACACCGAGGCGTGGAATGCAGGTATCCAGCGCGAACTGCCCGGGAACATGTTCCTTTCCGTGGCCTACATCGGCAACCGCTCGCTGCACCTGCCATCTCTGTTGAACCCTATTAATCAAACCAACCCCAAGTTCTTGACCCAATTCTGCGCAAGCGGCGATCCTAATGACGCGAACTGTTTGATGTCGCCTAATTCCCCTAATTTCGCATGGACTTCCACGGCATCCCAGGCTGCGCTTCAAAGTGCCGGCTTCAGTCAATGTCCCGCTGGCACTCCCAGCGCTGGCTTATTCGCTCCCTATTGTAATTTTATGAGTGACTATGGGGCCGGCGCTGGCCTGCCCCAAGCACTGCTCCCATATCCAATGTACAATCCCAGCGAATCGTGCGGCGGAATTTGTAATAACTTCGATACGACTGGTGCTGCCTTCTACAACGCTCTTCAGGTCCAAACGCAAAAGCGCTTCTCCACCGGATTGAGCTTCCTGGTTTCCTACACATTGTCGAAAACCATGTCCAACACCGATACTGGTTTTTCTACATTCAACTTTGGTTCGGAGAACAAGTTCAATCAGAAGTCGGAATGGTCCATTGCCGGTAATGACCAAACGCACATCCTGAATATCAGCGGCGTTTATGAGTTGCCGATTGGCCCGGGAAAGAAGTTCCTCAACAAAGGTGGCCAATTGGCGAAAAACATTGTGGGAGGCTGGCAGTTTACAGGCGTGTTTCAATATTCAAGCGGCACTCCCCTGACCGTTTACGCGAACAACAACGATCCTTTCCTGAACGGATTTAATCGGGCGAACTTCAATTCCGGTGTCGCTCTTAACGTGAATTACAACAACTATTACAAGGGCCTCCCGGTGTTCACCACATCCGCATTTTCCGACCCCGGCTTTAGGCAGGGGAATGAGCCTCGCAGCTTGAGCAATTTGCGCAATCCGTTAAACGCAGGGGAGAATATCGGGTTGGCCAAGCACTTCTACTTTGGAGAACACGTCACCGCTGAGCTAAGGATGGAGTTCTTTAACGTGCTCAATCGCATGCAAATCTGTGGTCCAGACTCCAACCTTCCCGACGGGCCCGGCAATTTTGGGCTCGTGAATCCCAATGGAAGCGGTGGCTCCAGCACTTGCCAAAACAGCAATACGCCACCTCGTCAAGGTCAGGCTTTCTTCAAAGTCAGCTTCTGACCCCGGCTGGAAAACACCTTCCGTGCTGATCAAGCAGGCCGGGGCTCTCAGAAGCCCCCGCGCTTGCCATTCGTGAAGCTCCGGCGCGGCCCATCCAAACTCCAAGTTCTGACGTTCAACCTCTATTTTTTCCCCATTTCCTGCAATTTCCTGCATAAGGATTCGGTGACTTCCGGTTCCGTGCTATCCTCGTCCGTGTTTGTCAACCTCGAGCGCCGCTCTTTTGCCTACGTGCCTCCCGGAAAGGGAAAGCCACTTCTCGGTACCGTCTCCACACCGCACACTCGCTTCCGCGTGGCGGAACCGTCGACCCTCAAATGTGGTTTGAGTGTCCCGCGCGCTTCTCGGAGACGCTATTTCCCGGCGTTCCTATTTACCAACCCCTTTAGAATCACCACTTACGCAAGAACTAGTGGGGGGATGGTCTCCTCTCTTAGAAAACTCGTCCTAACTATCACCCACCTCTGCATCCTCCTGCCCACCTGCTCCACGGCACAAACTCACGTGCCGCCCCAGTCTTCCGACCAAGGGGAGGCCCTCCTCACAGCCGCCAAATCCCTCTTTCAGCAGAGCAAGTTCACCGAAGCCGACCGTGCCGTCCGCCAGTACCTGGAAACACATCCGAACTCCGCCGACGGCCATTTCTTGCTCGGACATATTCTTTTCCGCGAGATCCAAGCGCAAGCGGTGGAGGCCCAGTTCCCGCCTCAAACCCACGGTCCTGTGGCAAGTGCAAGAACCATGGCTGCAATCTCTTCCAACGCGTCTGTTCCAAAAGACGCCCAAGAGATGGCCAAGGCTTCGCTCGCGGAATTTACCGCCGGCGCAAAATACCGGACCCCCTCCGCCGCCGATCTGAAGATCGTTGCGCTCGACTACGTTTTGCTCGTGGATTACCCCGACGCCGACAAGTGGCTGACGAAAATGCTCGAGTGGGCCCCCGATGATTCCGAAGGCTGGTATTACCTCGGCCGCACCAAATACAACGAGAACCGCTTCGCCGAAGCCATCCGCGCTTTCCAACAATGCCTGAAACTCGATCCGCAAAACGTGAAGGCGGAAGATAATCTAGGCTTGTCTCTTGCCGGGCTAGGCCGCAACGAAGAAGCGGCCACTGCCTACAACCAGGCGATTGCCTGGCAAGCGCAGTTGCTGACAAGAAATCCCGGTCCTTATATCGATCTGGGCAGTCTTCTGATTGATGAGAATCGTGCCCAGGACGCCGTCAGGTTTCTTCTTCAAGCAATTGAAATCGCACCGCGCGATTCGCGCGCGCATGAACTTCTTGGCAAGGCCTACACGCGCGTAGAAGAATTTCCCAAAGCGCAAGTAGAACTAGAAAGGGCGGTCGAGATTTCTCCGCAGGCTCCCAATCTTCATTGCATGTTGGCCCCTCTCTATCACAAACAAGGGCTCGGGGATAAAGCCAAAGCCGAATACGACCGCTGCGCCGCTCTCACCGGCACCCACTCTGTTCCGGAGACTCCACGCCAATGAAGACGGCTTTCGCGTGAAATCTCAACACGCGGTAATGAGTCAAATGTATTTTGCGAGGAAGTTTGCACACAAGGTCTTCCACGAGTCACACGACACGTTGCATTTCTTGCTCGCCAACGCGCGATTCACCATTACGGCTCTTTGCTTTTTTCCTGCAGCAATTCCTTCGCTCGCTCTGCGGTTTTCGCGCGCGAGCTTTCTTCCAGTTTGCTGAACACCTTCATTTCCGCCTGCGCCTCCTGTGTCCGCCCGAGCGCGCGATACGCTTGCGCCAGCAGGAAATGCGTTGAAGATTCCGCCGGGTCAGCCTTTACCGCTACCTCCAAATCTTTCACCGCTTCCGCGTGCCGGTCCAATTTGATCAAGGCACGAGCACGGTCCACGCGCGCTCCCATCAGATTCGGACACACACCCAGAGCTTTTTGGACTTCCGCCAACGCTTGGGACGAATCTCCGTGCTGCTCCAGAATGATGTTCCCGATTTTCCACTGCGCCATGCAATTCGAGGGATCGTTTGCGAGTTCGGCGCGAAACTGCTCCGTTGCCACATCCCACATGTTCAGCGACCAGTAGGCGTTCCCCAAGTGGTAGTGCGTGCCCGCCTGCTGCGGCGCCACCTCTACCGCTTTCTTGTATTCGAGTAGCGCGCCGTCGTAATTCTTCATGCTCTCCATCACTTCGCCGGAAATTTCGTGGACCCAGACGGAATTGGGATCCAAAGCGCTGAGTTTCGATAGCGCCTCCTCGGACAATTTCATGTGCACCTTGCCCAGCAAATACCACACTTCCGGATTCTCCGGCTGGCGCTGCGAAAGCCGCCGCAAA
>QHYH01000192.1 GCA_003223215.1 Acidobacteriota bacterium | reverse complement strand
CTCGAAGAAGGGAGGACGCCTTCCTGCATTTGTGAGACCTCGCTGCGTGCGTTTAAGTCGGTTGACCGCGAACCCACACAGGCTGACGACCGCGACGGAGAACCCAGCTAAAGGCAACCGGATCCGGACACCTCCACTGCAGATGGTGTGTTCGCGACGATGTTCGACGGCAGCAATTCCTCGATGCGATTAATGGGGTGATCGGCGATTCTCAAGAGCAGTTCGCGGAGGTACGCTTCCCGGTTTAGGCGAGCGGTGGGCATGCTGGAGGTATCCGCTTACCTGGTACCGCTTGCCGGCATGATTTCCTTTTTCCGTCTGAGTCCACTGGCCGCAATCGCCAGGCTACGGTCACGCAGCTTTTCTAATATCTTGATCTTCTCAGAAAAGCTCAGCGAGGCAAGTCTCTTCCGCATAGGCTCCTTACTCACCAGTTCCTCCAAGATACCTGTCCTCAAACCGCTCCCACTTTGAAAGAAGACCGTGGCGTCCGAGGATGCTTTGTAGCTTAGCGGTGTCTATGGCGTTTTGCTCAATGAACTGCAGAATTCGCGCGTGATCCCTCGGGCGACCGGTTCGCAGCGCGATGGCAACCAAGTGCTCTGCTGACATCACCCATGTTCTCACTCCCTCGACCGACGTTTCAACAGCCTCGATCAGCGCCTCTTGGTCAAGCGCGTCGGCCGGAGGCAGGAATTGCACTGGCCACCCATCGACAACGATGTATTCACCTTCAAGCTTTCCACCGTGAGTTTGCAGATAGTCATATACGGGGGCAAGGTTAAGTAGCACCTGTCCGGATGCCATGGGGAGAGTCGCGAAGATGTCCACGTCGAGAGTCGCAGACGGTTCCAGGTAGAACGTTGCGCCGACAGCACCGCCGATGGCGTATTTCCCAATTATTCCAGCAGCTTGCATGTCGTTAATCTTTTCAAAGATAGCCTTCACAGTTTTCGCCTTGTGTCAGATTGTGAACCACTTCGGGCCCCCGGCCAAGTTCTACGGGCCAGCAGCAACAAGATGGTCCGATCCCGCCGGCCGACGGCTGAGGCTCGATCACAGGAAGCGATCAGACGTTCTACGTCTTCGGGTTGAAGGTAGCGTGGCAGAGAAGCCAACGCCAATGAGCCACGGTGGGGATGGCGGCATCCAACCCGACAGCGCATTGCCCCTCGGCGATCAGGAAACGCAAGAACATGCGAAGTGCCTTGGCACAATTTTTGACTGCTCCCCACCCGCAGGAGCGACTCTTCGCGAGAACAAAAGCGCGCAGCCGGCGGGCATCGAAACGGCTTGATTTCTCTCCAAACCGCTGGAGTAACTCGCGAATGTAGATGCTATAGGTGCGGAGGGTCACATCACCGGTACCCCGCTGCTGGCGCATCCACTGACAGAAGACCGACAAAAGAGCGGGCTCCTGAACAGGTGGCTCAACCGATGGCAGGGTGATGATCCGGGCATCTCGCAGGTAGGTCAGGAACAGGCGCGCACCACGGACCACTTTCAGCCGTGCTGCAGAGCCGTAGTGTGGGCAGTGGCATCGACCCAGGTGGCGGTCGAATCCCGTAAGCGATTGCTCGTTCCACTTGCACACCCGCATGCCTTGGCGGTGGGTCCAATAGATGAAGTGTTCGGCCGCTCGAAGGTGTCGGCAAGCTGTACTGGTGGCGTAGCCCGTCTCCGATAAAGTCCCGGCAAAGGTTTCAAGCTGGGACCCCGCAGGACCATGTCGAAGTGTCTGAATCCGCGCACTGCGACTTGAAGAACTCCGACAGCATGAGCGGCTTATAAACCAGCGCTCGGGGCGATTTCAAAAGGATGTTGTTTGCAAGAAGCGAAAGATGCCACCCCAGAAGAGTCAAGCGATTGAAAACTCAGTGCCTTGCAGGTAGCCAAGTTGTTGTTTGCAAGATTCACCAGCCGCCGTTTTTGGTCCCGGCAGCGCTGTTTCCGACAATTTCGTTCTACCTGCTCGGGGTGGGCCTGGCGATATTTCTTCCAATAGTCAGGGTTCGCCCTGCGCCACTTCCGTGGACTCTCCAAGCAGACCTGCTGATAAACCGGATCGGAGGCGATCTTCTGCCGGTGATAATCGGAGCGGCGTTGGCTCTGGCAGGCAGGCTGATTGCACACCTGTTGTTGCGGATGGTAAGGAGAAGGCTGAAAAGCTTGCTGCCAGTAGCGGCAAGAGCGGTCCCTCATCAGGCGGCTCCAGAAGAGAATGGAAGGGGTTCATTCTCTCTGGGAGCGCCCTAAAACCTGGAGGAGCCAGCCAAAAAACTCAGCGCGGAAACGATAGAGTTCTTACACCGTCTTTGCCGATCGGACTGTTGCTGCTTCTCTTTGCCACGACAGACAGCATGACGTCCTCGTTATCCGCATCGTGCCCAGAAAGGCGTCATGATTATGTGGAGTAATGCCGCTCACAAAATCAGAAAATCTCTCAGATAACAATCGGGATAGCCGGCTGCGATCTGCGCAACTCGGCATAACAATACACACTGCATTTCATCCCCACTACGCGCCCTTCAGCGTTGAAATCGGCCGCTGGCCCATCGTTAAACCTCGCGCGAATCCGCACTCAGCTTGGGATTGAGTTCGATATAGAGCGAATCGGCTTCGCGATAGTAATGCAGCTTCATGTCTCATTCTGCCTCACAAATTTGGCGGCCACTTCCGGGCGGCGTGGAAGACGCGCAGAACTTCCACTCTGTCCTCACGCACCCGATACGGGACGATGTAGGGCGTACCCATAACCACCAGTTCGCGAGTCCCCTCGACGCGCCCTGCCCGGCCCATGGCGGGGTGGCTGGCAAGTAGTCGCACGGCCTGCTCGATTGCCAGCACCACGCGCTGCGCGGCGGCATGACTTTCGCGGGAGATATACTCGGCTTCCGCTTCCAGATTCGCCAGCGCCCGCTTCAGCCACCGGACCTTCAGCGGCTTACTTGGCACGTCGCGTCGGCTTGCGGCCGGTCCACTTGTTCATGGTGTGCCGCACCTGCTCGTCGCTTGCGAACTCTCCTCGATCCGCCTCTGCCATTCCCTTGCTGATCTCCTCGATCTGCCACTCGTTTACGGCGACGTACTGACGGATGGCTTCGGCAGCAATGAAAGAGCGGCTGCGGCGCTGCGCCTTGGCCAGACCGTCAAGGCGTTTCCGCAGCTCCGGCTCCAGCCGCAGCGTCATTACCCTGTTTTCCGCCACGAATACCCTCCGAATACAAAAGAACACTGTGTATTCTAGCACCGCTCGGCAACCACAAGTGAAACGGGACGGCGGGACGGGCAAACACCACGCTGCGTGTGCCACACGGCAAGAACTCGAACCTCGTCACCGGGGGGACATAGTACACGTGATAGCAAGTTTCCTTGAGCAGAAGCCGACGCGTATCCGATACCGGGATTGCCTATACAAGCGCCCAATGTAGGGTGCGTGGCCGAGGAGTTCGAACACAGCTGCAAGTTCGTCGGCGAACAGATCTGGTGAGGCAGTACGGGTTTTGCGCTACCGCCGTCGGTGCAGCTCATTTAGAATTTCCGTGGGTGGACGGACACGACCTGCCTCGGCAGGTTTCCACGCTGTCGACAGTGCTTCGTGCAAAGGCACGCCGCTCCTCATCAGTTGAGAAAGGGCGCCTCGTACACGTCACCCTCGTCGTCGGCAACCAAATCGACAACCGTCCCGTCGGGTAAGATTCCAAGATGCCCTGCAAGCCTTCACGTGCTCGGCGGTTGTAAAGGCTCGAAGGGCAGGATGCTCGAAGATTCCACCTTCTCCGTCGGGGACCTTTCTCGAGGCCTATTCCTGCTCCGTCAAAGTGCCACAGCGTTGGCAGAGGAACGAGCGTTCCCACTGGGAATACCGACGCTTGTGGGTGGACTGATTGTGTCTCCAGGACAGAACCAGCAACAGGAGGAACGTGACGGCCGATAACCACGAGAAAACAATCAACGGAGTCTTCCGAGTCCTTTTCGTAAAATGCCAAAAATCTTGGTAATCTCGCTACATCCACACTGATTTCTCTCATCGATTTCACGCTGGATCACGACAGGCGCGTGATTCCAGGGAATCCATCAAACCCAGAATCAAAGCTCAAGATTCGCTCGATTCCATGGTGTTCCATGACGGCCAGATGCACAGCATCACGCGCAGACATTTGTCGATGCCCCATGACAATTTCCTTTGCGCGCTCCGCCCCGGCCAGATCAACGGCCAGCACCTGGTCGGCAATGCCGAGCAAAGCGTCGAACGCAGGTTGGATGGCGTCCCGACGATTGATAGCGACGTAGCGGTGCAGTATCTCTTGCAGGACCTCGGCATCCGTAACCAGGCGTTGTCGATCGCCAACCAGCTTTTCGAGCAGTCGCTGTGCGTCGGCCTTGTGAGGATGAGGCGCGCCAACCAGATACATTGGGATGTTCGAATCGATCAGAATCACGGCCGGGTACCGACACCGTACCCGCTCTCGATCTCCGCCAACATGCGGTCGATATCACCCGAGGGGTAATCATGTCGTGCCGCCGTGCGGATCACTGCGAGCTTCTTGCCAACATCCCCTAAGGGTTCCCGCCGACGTGCCAGGTCGAGTGCTTGTCGGACCCACTCGGCGATCGACAAATGACGCGACCGCGCCATGCGCTGAATTTCGCGGTATTCGGGATCTTTCAAAATCACTTGCAGTCGTTTAGCCATGGCATGAGTCTATCTGACTCATCAACATGAGTCAAACTGATCAATCTTCAACAATCTTCAACGACTAAAACTGTCTCAGATCTCGAACGGCGAACTCGCCCGCCCACGGAGGCTGGACCGCTCAGAGCGAAGCGGTTGCCCCCCTGCGCCGGTTAGCTGAAGGTGGGGTTGGTTGGAGACTTGTCGAGATTCGCTTTGCAATTCTACTCTCCTGGGGCTGATGGCCGTATGCGACTCTCCTCCGGGCTTTCGACATGCATGCATGTCGGCGCTCTCCGAAAGTGACCCAGTTGTGTTCTTAAGAAGCACTCTTGGTGGAGGCCAAGATTAGCGACACCAGCCTTTCGCCATCTCTCGCCCACTTTCAGGGACAAACCAAGGCAGCCCACGCTTTCCAGGTGGTGATGAACCTGGCGTATCAGGATGCCGATTGCATTCGCGTCCCTCGTCCGGTTGCGGTTCCGGCCAGAACCTTCCTTAGCCAGCTGCTATAGCTGCTAACAGTACACAGCCGCCAACCGCGACAGCACGCAGTCGAGTGCGGGCAGCTGTATCAAAGAGTCCTTCCTGGTAGGCGAGAGAAACCTTCTTGAGGTCTGTGCTGTTGCAGTTCGGGCAGCGTAAATATGCGCCGGAGACGAAACGGAGTTCGGCGGGTTGCGCCCGAACGGAGAGGCGCCCATCCTCTTCCAAATAGCCTATTGCCATTGGCCCGCCCCTGTGACATAGTACGTAATATCACTACATTGTGGAGTGATTATGGAAAAGCCTGTTTCCGCCGCTGATGCAAACCGCAAGTTCTCGAAGCTCCTCCGCACGGTCCGCGAGGGGCATAGCTTTGTCGTAACGTCGCACGGCAAAGCGGTCGCCAAGATCGTGCCTGTGGAAAAGAATGGCGGGGTCGCGCGTGGCGCCCGCACCGCCCTTGTGAAGCGACTGCGATCCGAGCCGGTCCGTTCAATCGGCCGTTGGAACCGGGATGACCTTTACTGAGGATAAGCAGTGAGGGTAGCACTCGACACGAACATTCTGGCGTACGCCGAAGGCGTAAACGGCGCAGCCATGAAGAAGACGGCGCTTGACCTCGTGGAGAAGCTGCCGGAAGGCACGGCACTGTTGCCGGTGCAAACGTTAGGCGAGCTGTTTAACCTGCTGGTGCGGAAGGCGGGGCGAGACCCAGCAAAAGCACGGAAGGCAATACTGAGCTGGCAGGATGCCTTTCCTCCGATCGAGACTTCAGCCGCCGTGATGCTTGGGGCAGCGGACCTCGCGACCGATCACCGACTCAGCATCTGGGACGCCGTGATTCTTTCTGCGGCGTCAGAAGCAGGTTGCCGTCTTCTTCTCTCAGAGGATTTACAGGAAGGCTTTACGTGGAAGGGGGTCACCGTCACGAACCCGTTCTTGGCCGTTAAGAATGAACTGCTTGCGGGTCTACTAGCAGAGCCGTAGAGCCCCTGCCCTTGAGGCCTGGGGATGTGGGAGTATAAGGCTCCGTTGACAAGGCAAAAGCGCGCGCCCGTGAAGCAGGAACCATCGTTGGAGACGAGCAAGCAATTGCTTGTAACTCCAAAGAATCCTATCGACCACACGTCCGGTGCCACCATTTCTGGTTCAGCTTGCAGCGCCTTGAAGGAAATACCGTGACGCCAAATCTCTCAGGACTGTCTCCCCAGTCTTACAGAGACTCGCCTTGCGGAGTTCATCTGTTAATGACGTCACAGTGAGTCGAGATAAGATGCTTACTCAGACGCAGGGCGTCAATTAGACGCCTTACGAACGACTTGAGTGGCCCTCGTTTTCGCTGGTCCCGCTCTGGGTCCGTCGCTCAGCTCTCTTTCAGCCCTAACCCAGTCCTCGACATCTTTTCCGTGGTCGCCGCCGCGCTGAATATAAAGCTCATAAGCTCGGCGAGCGATGTCTTCTCCCGATGGTTCTCTGCGTTCAAACATGGCAATACCTCCTTCGTTGTATGTGAACGAATTCCTTCACCTGGGTCGCTGACCCAATCTCCCTTTGTGCTGGCATCGTAACCATAGTCGCAACCTTCGATGCCACAACACCAGCGCACACCCGGTTCGGCATCGATACTCTCTCGGCGATACAACCAGTGGTGGTGTCTCTACTCGGAGGCATTCCAATGAGCATGTAATAGCCGTCGGTTGAGTCATATCGAACACTGTACCCTTCGAAGCCGCAATGGTATGACGCCTGGTTCTCGGCATTTGACCATGATCTACCGGGTTCGGACTTCATTACGTGGTTATCACGCCAGCAAAGCGGTCTCAGGTGGCTGCTCAAAACATCTGCTGAGGCGATCGTCATGAAATTTCCGGTAAACAGCGAGCTGTGTGGCAATCCTAAGCAGAAGCTGTCTGGCCGCCCTAGCGTTCGCACTCTGTGCCACGCTTACATTGCCGTCGGAGTTGCAGCATAGCGGATTAGTTCGTTCCGATTCGTGAACCCCAGGAAGTGCAATATCCAGGCTATGCAGGCCTGGACGCTGAGTTCCGTAAGATCCAGTTTCGTTGCGATGTCACGATCACTGAAGCCTTGGCCAACCAAACGATAAACTGCGCCCAACGCTCACACCTGCTCCCAAAAGACACGCATGAGGTTAACCTCCACATCAGATTCTTCGAACGCAGCCGCGGTACAAATAGACCGGCGTTTAGTACGATCCTCCCATACCTCCGCCATAACCTGCGCCAGCGGCCGCCATCTTTTCCTCACCCTTGAATTCGGCGATCAGGACTTCTGTTGTCAGCATTAGTGAAACGATGGACGCGGCGTTCTGGAGCGCGAGGCGGGTGACCTTGGCTGGATCAATCACACCGGCCTTGACCAGGTCGCCGAACTCGCCAGTCTCTGCGTTGAAGCCGAAGTTCTCATCTCTCGACTCGCGCACGCGACCTACAACTACCGCGCCTTCGTGCCCAGCGTTTTCCGCGATCTGGCGCAAGGGTTCTTCGAGCGCACGCTTTACGATGTTCACCCCAATGGCTTCCTCGTCGTGGAGTTTGAGCTTCTCTAGGGCCGGCAGGCAGCGCAGGAGAGCAGTGCCCCCGCCCGAGACAATACCTTCCTCAACTGCCGCACGGGTGGCATGCATGGCGTCCTCGACGCGGGCCTTTTTCTCCTTCAGCTCTGTTTCGGTTGCCGCCCCCACCTTGATTACCGCGACGCCGCCGACGAGCTTGGCCAGGCGTTCCTGGAGCTTTTCCTTGTCGTAGTCCGAGGTGGTCTCTTCGATCTGCGCGCGGAGCTGCTTGATGCGGCCTTCGATCTCGCTGGCCTTGCCGGCGCCCGCGACGATCGTAGTGTTGTCCTTGTCGATGGTCACTTTCTTGGCGCGCCCCAAGTCCTCAAGTTTCACGTTCTCAAGCTTGACGCCGAGGTCCTCGGTGATGGCCTTCCCACCGGTGAGAACTGCAATGTCTTCGAGCATGGCCTTGCGGCGGTCGCCGAAGCCCGGGGCCTTCACCGCCGCGCACTGCAGCGTGCCGCGCAGCTTATTCACCACCAGGGTGGCCAAGGCTTCGCCCTCAACATCCTCAGCAATGATCAGCAGCGGCTTGCTCATTTTGGCCGTCTGTTCGAGCAAAGGCAGCAGATCTTTCATCGAGCTGATCTTCTTCTCGTGGATCAGGATGTACACGTCCTCGAGTACGCACTCCATGCGCTCCGGGTCGGTCACAAAGTAGGGCGAGAGGTATCCGCGGTCAAATTGCATGCCCTCGACTACTTCGAGGGTGGTCTCCATCGTTTTGGATTCCTCGACGGTGATGACGCCATCCTTGCCGACCTTCTTCATGGCTTCGGC
>QHYH01000191.1 GCA_003223215.1 Acidobacteriota bacterium | reverse complement strand
TTGCCACGGTCACACCGTCTTTGGTGATGACCGGCGCGCCAAACTTCTTCTCGATGACCGCGTTGCGCCCCTTCGGGCCGAGCGTGATCTTTACCGCGTCAGCCAGAATGTTGACGCCGCGCAAAATCGCCTGACGTGAATTCTCACCAGTTACAATTTGTTTTGCCATTGGACTTCACCCTCCAGGTGATCGAACTTTCCACTCCATCCAAAACTTCCGGATGCTACTTCTTGCTGGATGCCGCCTTGGCCATTCCGCTCAGTTTCACCAGGATTTCCTCCTCGCGGAGGATCAAATACTCCTGGTCGTCGATCTTGATGTCGTTGCCGGTATATTTGCCGAACAGGATCCGGTCACCCACCTTTACGTCGAGCGGGATGCGATGGCCCTTTTCCATCTTGCCGGCTCCGATGGCCATTACTTCGCCCTCTTGAGGCTTTTCTTTAGCCGTATCGGGGATGATGATCCCGCCCTTTGCGGTTTCTTTCTCTTCCAGCCTGCGTACGAGGACACGGTCATGTAACGGGGTAACATTTACACTCATTTGTCTAACCTCCGCATAATCCATTTCTCTGACAGGCCAAAAGATGGCCTTTTACAGTCTAGTGCGACAACTATGGGTGAAAACTCTTCTGGTTCTTCTGCCGCGCCGCTTCCATGTCGTCCGTTTGCTTTTTCTGGCGCTCGGCTTCCCGTTTCGGGCCCTCTTGCTCGTCAAGTTTCACGGCTTCCGCACTCGCGAGTTCGGCTTGTGCATTGGCCTGCTTCGACAAAACGACCAGTCCCAAGACGTCGTTGAAAGGAGAACGGACAAGATTGACAGAATATTGCTCATCGTCCCAAGAGGCGACGGGCTTTTGATTTGTTTCATATCCCGCGTTCGTCGTCGAATCGATCTCCGGCGCCGCAATTGTGGCCCGACCGTACTTCGCCGAAATGGACTTCATCATGTCCTGCTCAGTGAGTCCTGCCGTGGAGTGTGGATCATAAGTCACGGAGATCTTGTAGAGTTCGCCATTGCAGAAAGAGAAGAGAATCTCTTCGATGCCCTCCGATCGCAAGGAAGCCCCGGGGACGTTCCGCGGCCACCAAGTCATCTCCTGAATTAGCGCTGGACGGCTGTGAATCACCTTTACGTTGGCCATCTTTTGGTCAGTACGCTCCAGCACTCCTGTCAAGCTCATTCCGAGGGTAAAGTGCCGATACTTGGAAAGATCCTGTGCATGGAGCAATGGCGCCGCAAGGAGCAAGACAACAAAACAAAGAGTCGAACTGCGCATAGTTTTCATTTTCGTATCTCCTACCATCCGGAGCCGTAGAGCCCCTGCCTTGAGGCATGGGGATATAAGGCTCCCTTTGACAAGTCAAAAGCGCGCGTCGTACACGTTGCCTGGCCGAGGGACGCTCGGCATCTGCCTGTGGAGGCACGGTAAGACCTAAGCGCAAGCCTAGGCGCGCGCCTGTTGAAGCAGGAACCATCGTTTGGAGACGGCAGCAATGCTGTAACTCCAAAAGAATCCCCCGCGTTTAGGCGTGGGGAGTCTCAAGAATTCCTAAGAACTTGACGTCAGAGCCACATATTGCTTTGTGGCCACTTCTCCGTGATGCCGTTCCCCGCCGCTACCCAGCGCGGATTCTGGCGCTTCGGCAGCAAGCATTCTCAAGACAAAATCCTTTGCGGAGACCAAGCCAACACCTTGCTGGATATGTCGGGAATGGCCGGTAACACTCATGAATGGAATGCCGAGGAACCGTTTCGAAACGACCTTCGTAATCTCTAGAGAGTTAAACTTCTGTCCCTTTTGCTTTGCCAGAACGCACTTCACAGCCCTGCGCAGGGTCCCTGGCCGGTCGCGACCCAAGACCGTGGCTCCGATCTCACCGGCCAGGTAGAAAAAGGTCCAATTCGCACCCTCGATGTTTCGCGTTAGCGTAGAGCGATCAGGCTTCTTGATGACTCTCCAGCCGTGCAAGAAAACTTCACTCTCGACCGCCAAGCCTGCTGGCAAGAGCGTGCCCTCTCCGATGAGAATCGTTCCAGATGTGTTGTTCGCTGACATTTGAGCTTCCTCTAGAGCTTGGAGACGCAGGCGTTGATTGACAGTGACGCCGACCTACCATCCGGAGCCGTAAAACACGTCCCCGAAAGCCTCGGCTCGCAGCCTTACATGCGAAGAGCAGCGCCCGAGGTTAGGCCGAATCCCTGCGTGTCGCTGCCGAGACTCTTAGAGCTGACGAGCGTGAATCCTTCTGCCGTTCACGTAAGCGCTGAGCACCGTCACAAGCATGGCGCCAATCATTGCAACCATGGCTGTAACGACAGTTCCGCCGTATCCGCCGAAGCCTGCGGAGCGCATCAGGAATCCGCCCACTACAGCACCACCAACACCCATGAGGATGTCCATAAACGGACCATACCCATTACCTTGAAAAACCCTTCCTGCTCCCCAACCAACGACCGCCCCAACCAAAATCCATGCGACTAAATACATAAATTCCCCTTTGCCTAGTCAATTTGGAAATATTGGGGCAGACTGGGCTTGCCCTCGACGAAATAATATTTAGCCCGAGGCCGCTACGGCAGCGGCGATCTTGGGAAAGGTTGAATTCATAACCTCGTAGGTATCGACCTTGGGAGTTCCTTCGATGAGTGTTGCCAGCTTTTTCAGTACTGCTGGATACGTCGCCCGGCTGTAGACTTCCGCATTCGATGCCTTGTCCCACAGACTAATTCCCGTTACACCATCCGCGCTCGCGTCAAAGAACGTAAGTTCTCCCTCGAATCCGTTTTGCTTGCGTAGCATGGGAATGACTTCTTGTTCCATCAAGCGGCTGAATTTCGAGATGCTGTTCGGCTTCAGAAGTGTGGTCACTTTGCGTACAAACATGAGACTCTCCTTGTTCTTGACCAAGGAAGTGATCCAGGGCACCGGTTTCGGTCTCGAAGGCCTGAAGGTATCCTTGATCAACTACCAGACTGCTCTAGCTGACTTTCTGTTCGAGGCAGCGCCTTCCGCCCGTTCTCTAATTTGTGAGCATTGGAAATCTCGTTTCCTTTTGTCAGCTCCCCCTTACCGAACAACTGAGGATCCCTTCTTTTTCCAATTGCGCGCGCAAAGATGCCCACACGCGTGCCGGCGGATCGACCTCCTCAGGCAGTTTGTGGGCCGCGGAAACAATGCTCGTCAGGTCCGCGACAAAACTTTGGCGCCCGCTACGTTCACGGACGTGCGCTCGTGCCCCTTCCGGCAGCGGCGGACGCTCGAGTGCGACTTGCATTTTCTTGTGTTGCATGGCCTTGCACTCCATCGACAGGGCACCAGGCGGTTCTCCCGATCGACTCTGAATCCTTAGGCGCATTCTCGTACAGGGGCGGACTTGGTCCGCCCCCCCCACAACCGAAGACAGCTATCGGCTTCAGGCCGCTACGGCGATCTTGTGGAACGTCGAGTTAGCGACATCAAAGGTTTCAACCTGAGGTGCTCCCTCAGTTACCGTGGCGAGCATCTTCGTCACTTCTGGGTACGTTCCGCGGTTGTAAGTGTCGGCATTCTCCGGTTTGTCCCACAAACTGATTGCGAACGCTTCCTTGCCGCCTTGCGCAACGAACGTGATTTCGTCCTGGAATCCCTTCTGTTTTCGAAGCAGAGGGAGGATGTCCTTCTCCAGCCTCTGGGTAAACTCCGCAACACTATTGGGCTTCAGATGTATATAAACTCTGCGTGCAAACATGACACTCTCCTTGGTTCTCAATGCCAAGGGGGCGATTCAGATAACCACTATTGGTTTAGATGATCTGAAGTCTCCCTCAGTCCGTTAACCATTATTAGTTAATTCACTTGCTTTGTCAAGTAGAATCTGAGATTATTTTGTATGGTTAATTTGTTAAGTTAAGCGGCGCGGAGGCGTCATCATGGACGTTTGCTCGGTGATTAAACGGCGCTTGGAAGAATTGGGGCTTGAGCAGAAAGACCTGGCGACCGCCGCCGAAGTTACGGAGTCCTATGTCTCCCAGCTTTTGGCTCGCAAGAAACTGCCCCCCGCGCCTGACCGAACAGACATCTACGAAAAAATGGCGAAGTTCTTGAAGCTTCCGAGCGATAGGCTTTCGAAGCTGGCCGAACTCCAACGTAGGGAAGAATTGAAGAGAGACTTGGCGGGCCCGCCCACGCCCATGTTTGGAGAAATTCGAGAATTGATTCTCCGCAAGTGCACACCCGACAAAGCAAAACAGGTACGTGCGATTTTTGAGAAACAGCCCTTCGGAGAACTCGAACGCCTCGTCACACAAAAGCTTTTGGACGTGGTCAAGAAGGTCGCCAAAGAAGAATTGAACAGCGAAAATTGGCTCCACTTGGTGGCTCGACTTGCCGGACGAAGCTACGAACAAATGCGGGTTACCCTCTTGGAGTTCCTGGACACCGATGTTTTCCGCTTGTCGCCTGAAAATTGCGTTTCCTTCCTGGATCCACTGATTGAATCCTGGGACGTCGATCTAACGACCTTCGGTATGGAAATTGTCTTAAATCGGAGGATCGCTTCGGGAGACCCTAGGAGATTTGCGTTTGTTGAAATGGGACCTGACCAACCAGAGGTAGAGCCGGGGTTCCAAGAATTCCTTAAGGACCGTTCCCTCAGCGGGACTGCCAGCACGGAAGAAATAGAGCTCCTAAAAAAGCTGAGATTTGACGGAAAGCGCCCAACCTCACTCTATTACTATCGGGAATTGCAAAGCATCAGAGACCCGCTCCATTTCCGCGCGGAAAATCGATGGGCGACGAGGAAATTCAAGACGAAAGGAATGTTAACGACCCCAAAGTAATCGTCGGCAGGAAAGTTGAACTTCAGAGGATTCTAAGCCGACGGGGAGAACAGTTGAAATGCCGCAAGGAATCGACGGACCGTAGGCATCACCCTTCAGAATCTTCCCGGCCAACCAGCCGGCAACCAATCCGATCATCACCCACCAAAGAAATTGCATACATTCCTCTTCATCCCAAACCTGCAGTCCTTCTTCGGGGAACACTCTTGGTTGACTGAGCCAGCCGGTGAAGTCCTCTCGCCGTGGGCGGACAAGGTTCTTCCTTGCTGCGGCTCTTCATCCCGTACAGTTCGCGGTCTGCTTTGCGAAGTAAGGCCTCAATCGTTTCGCCATCCCGCGGACAGATAGCCACCCCAATGCTTGCGGAAAATGCTGGCTGCTCACCATCCGTCGCTACCCGCTTGCGAATGCGAGATGCGACAAGCTCTGCGGCAACGGCGGTTGTCTCAGGCAGGATGACGGCAAACTCGTCGCCCCCGTATCGCGCGGCTGTATCGATAGCTCGACAATGGACGCGAAGCACATCGGCCAGGCGGCACAGCGCCCGGCTGCCGCCCAAGTGGCCATAGGCGTCGTTGATCTTCTTCAGCCCATCCAAGTCGAGCAGCAGAACGGCGAACGGTCGTCCCGTACGCCCCGATCGTTCGATCTCCGCGTGGAAGACGTCGAGCAGTCGGCGGTAATTGCCCAGGCCTGTAAGGGGGTCGGTAATCGCCAAAAGCCGTGCCTGCGATTCCGCTTGTTTGCGCTTCGTCAGGTCGAAAGCCGAAATAAGGCTGCTCGGTTCGCCATCAAAATCAATCGGTGTTGTGGTGATGTCGAGCCAACGCTCCTCGTGGTTTCTTGTAAGAATCCTAACTTCACCCCGCGAACTGGGGCCGATCTCCTGTGGGGGCTCGTGGCTACGGTTTATGACTGGTTCCCGTGTATCGGGGTGGATAAGATCCCAGAAATTCATTGATAAGAGTTCTTCTCGCCCGTAGCCGGTCATGACCTCGGCGGCATGGTTTACAAAGTGGAGCCGCTTGCCCTGAATAACGAATATCGCAGTCGCAATAGCTTCAGCCAGGGTGCGGAAAGTTGCCTCCTGGCATAGGAACTCCTGCCGAAAAGGTCCATCCGCGGCCTGTTCACTGATTTTCTTGAGCATTGAAAATCTCGTGTGCTCTTGCGGGGCGGACTTCGGTCCGCCCCCGCAGACCACGAAGAGTCCTATCGGCTTCAGGCCGCCACAGCGGCGGGCTTCTGGATCGTTGAATTGAGGACCTCGTACGTCTGGACCCGAGCCGTACCCTCAATCACGGACGCAAGCATCTTCGTCACTTCTGGATAACCTTCGCGGTTGTAGGCCTCCGCATGTTCAGCGGTCTCCCACAGGCTGAAAGCATGAGCTTCCTTGCCGCTTGGATATAGGAAGGTGATTTCGTCGAGGAACCCCGCCTGCTTACGCAGCAGGGGAATCACTTCGCTCTCAATTTTCTTCTTGAATTCCGCCGCGCCGTTGGCCTTCAAGTGTACCGATACTTTGCGTGCAAACATCTCAACCTCCTTGGCTGGCCAAGGGGGGTCAGATAAACTCTAAAGGTTTAGATGACCTGAAGACTCCCTCAGTTCCTTAACCACACTAGGTTAATTTACTTGATGTGTCAAGTGCAATCTGAGACCATTTCCACGCTTAATCAGCAATAGTTAATTGACGGAGAAACTCGATGGATGTCAGTTTAGTGATCAAGCAGCGGCTGGAAGAACTAGGGCTTGAGCAACGAGACTTGGCTATTGCCGCCGAAGTTACGGAATCCTAATATTTCGCAGCTGCTGACGGGCAAAAAACTGCCCCCAGAGCCTAGCCGGACAGACATATACGACAAGAACGGGAAATTCTTGAAACTCCCGAGCGGCAGGCTTGCCAAGCTGGCGGACCATCAGCGTAAGGAAATATGGAAGCGAAGCCTTGACGAACCACCTAAGCCCCTCTACAGAGAAGTTCGGAAGTTCGAGAGTTGATCCTCCGCAAGTGCGTCCCCGGAAAGGAGAAACAGATACGGGCGATTTTTGAGAAGCAGCCTTTCGGCGAACTGGAGCGCCTTGTCACGCAAAAGGTCCTGGACGTCGTCAAGAAAATCGCCCAAGACGAATTGGAAAGTGAAACCTGGCTTCCATCGGCGGCGCGACTCAGCGGCCCTAGGGAAAGATGACCTCCCGCAAAATGGTCAGTCGGTAAACAAATACATGCAATACATTACATGCGCATTACATGGATTACATGAAATCCACTTGCTCTCCGACCCCGCCCGTGTTAATCTATAAATGCGTTTGTTGCTCTTGTATCGCCTTTGGGTAGTGAAGCGGTCGCAAGGTCAAAACTTGCGGCCCATTTTTTTGTTCGGTGAACCGCTTTGCGGTGACTCCGAACGAGGCTTGAAGACGGCCGCGGCTCCCTTGAGGAGCTCGGGACTTGAGTCACCAGATAGCTTAATGTGGTAATGCTCAGCCGCAACCCGGCTGACAGAAAAAGGTAAAAACTGTGAGTAAAGAACAAGGAACAGTGAAGTGGTTTAACGCCAGCAAGGGCTTTGGATTCATCCAGCGCCAGAGCGGTGAGGACGTTTTCGTGCATTTCTCCTCGATCGTGGCTGAGGGCTACAAGTCGTTGAACGATGGCCAGGCGGTTGAATTCGAAGTCACCAAGGGCCCCAAGGGCCTGCAGGCATCGAACGTACAGCCCCTCTAACTGACAGCTGAGTCCGGTCTTGTCGGGGTCTCAAGACCCCGCTCGGTTGGAACCAGTCTCACTTCACATAGAGACATTGCGGGCGGCCCGAGGCAATCGGGACGCCCGCTTTGTTTGTGTGCCGAGCATGATCGACAGCTTGGAGGTACAAGTCCTCTTCACAACGCGATGGACGTGAAGTGATAGCGAGCGCAAGGGTGAAATAACACTCACCGCGAGGTGGGGCCTGAAAGAAGCGCGGAGCAAAGACGCGAGCCGATGAACAAGAACTTGATGCGAGGCAGGCCGTGTTCGGGCGAGCTGGCAAATGGCAGCGAAGCCCACATCCATCAAGGTGTGTCTGGCGAATTGTTACGCGATTTCCCCGGTAATCGGGCAGTTAAAGTGGGCTGGGTCTGCCCTGGGGCAGCGTATCAGGGCGCTCCTATCGTCCGCGGCGGGTGGAGCTCACGCCAGCTTCGGCCCCCACGCGTACGTTTTGGCTTTCGGCAATGGGCTTGAAGGTTTCGCCGTTGATAAACAAAAGAATGTAGTTGTGGACTGGACCGGGAAACCCGGTCATATGGAACCACGAATCGTTCTTGCGCCGCGAAAGCTATGAGTGGTTACCAAATAGGGCGACGGTTTGACCGCAGAAAGCAAAAGCCCGGCTCATACTGACACCGGGGCTTGATTGAACCGATTTTTTAGCGATTCGCGCACAGCGCCGACATGCTTATTTGTTCACACCCTCAGCAAAAGCAGTGAGATCTCGCGAGCCTAGGCCATCGCACTGGCCGTTAACATCTGCAAACTCGAGCCCGAATTGAACGCCCGTGGCGTCGTGCGCGAAGAACGCGAACACCAGTTCAGAGGTCTGACGCGCGTCTGTCGTTTTCGCGAAGTAGCAAACGTCGCCTGTGCTTGAGACGATCACAGAATCGAAATGAATCGTTTGCTCCGGTGTGGTCTCGTAAATTGCACGCAATATCCTAGCACCTCGAGCAGCCCTCTTCTCGAGTTCCGGTTGGTGCCGCGCCTTCGAGACTGTGTCTGCGATGATGTGCGCTCGCTCCCTGCAGGAACGCAGGAATTCCGGCGAAAACCACAAAGACGAGCACCGAGTAGAGTGTGTACTTCATGACCGTGCCTTCGTTCCGAAGAGACAGTCGAGCCAGCTTGATACAACCCCGAAGTTCATCAAGGGGGCCTCGTGGTGCTTGTGATGATGTGCTGCGCCCCAGGGCACCCACTGCCCGAGATGGATTCGGCGGTGTAGAATCTCAAGAAACAGAAAGAAGGACACGAATACGACCATACTTGGAGCAAGCCAATGCACGCCGAAAACTAGGTCGATCAACAGTAACGGTGCCCCGTTAGCGGCGAAGAGAATGGCTACGTATACGACGTTTCCGCCAAAGTCCAGGTGTTCCGCGCAAGACGTAGAAGTGCAGTCTTCGACGGTCTGATAGGTTGCGTGATGAATGTGGTGCTTTTGTTGGAAAATTGTCCCCGGGCGATGTTGCAGGGCGCGATGATACCAGTATTCGAACCACAGGCACCAGATAAGTGCGCCGACAAATACAATCGGATTGTGGCTCGACCTGGGGAGAGCAATCAAAGCAGGCACAGCAAATAAAAGTGCGACGATAGCGTTGCGAAGGTTCATGAATGCTCCGCGTTCATGTAGATGGGGCGACCCGCTTTGAGCCACCGCGTGGCCGACCGGTCCTTCAGAAGTTGTCCTGCGGAAGTTTGCTAGGAGTTGGTAGCTCCGAGCGATAGTACGGAAGTACTTTGGAAACAGTCTGGCAAATCAGAGTCCGTTGCTTGATACGGCGCCGGTTTCACGTCAGACTTCAGCGTGACATTGTACCTGTGTCTGGCGAATTGTTACGGAGGCCGATTTCCCCGGTAATCGGGCAGTTAAAGTGGGCTGGGTCTGACATTTCGGAACGGCTACAGTTGGGCTAGGGGTGGGCCAGGGGGAAAGGTTTGGCAGAGGCGAAATCAAGTTGGTTCGTAGGAAAGGGACGAAGGCAGGGCGCGGGCGAAAGGGCGGGGGAAAGTTAAAATCCGCTAGAGGCTAGAAGCTAGAGTGAGGAAAGAAGGTCTTCCACAGTGATCGTGGCGTCGCGGAGAATGCGGCGGAGGGTGCCGAAGCAATTTCCGCGTGAAGGGGAACGGTGACGGGTAGGCGCCGAGGGTCCGAAGCATGGCGAAGACGGACGTGGCTGCCCTTCTGGCGCACAGCGACATAGCCAAACTTTCCGAGAGCGCGAATGAGGTCAGCGCCCGAGACGACGGGCAGCTTGGGGCTCATCGCGTGACGACGACGCTTCCAATCAGCACATTGTTAGGATCAGGGATTTCTTCGCCCCGGCTTTCCATGTCTTCGAGGCAGACGTCGATTGCTTCACGGATATTGGCGAGGGCTTCGGGCAGCGTTTTGCCTTGAGAATAGCAGCCGGGAATGGAAGGACAAACCACGACATATCCGACGTAGTCTTCGTCGGGTTCGAGAAAGACTTTGAAATCGCGTGTGGTCATTAGATTTATCGTAATCGAGGGAGTAGAGCTATGCAAGTACAGAGGTGGCGAAGTGGCGAAACAGCAGAAGAATTTCAGTTAATTTTAAGACGAACCGTCTGCGCGAGTTTTCGTTGGTGTTCGTCAAAGCTGTAAAGGTAGTCGACACCCAGTCCGAGTGCCGCAGCGACGTGCAGAATATCGGCCGTGCGCGTGCCAAGCCTGGCCGTAGTTTGCCGGGACAGCTGCCGAGCACGCTCGAAGATTGGATCGGGCAGTCCTCGGAGTTGGAAGAGGCCATCCCGCAGATCCTTTTCAAAATCAGTTAATGATGATTGTGCCTGGGCGGCCGTCACTTCCTTTCGAAACACGCGAAGTCCGAAGGCGTTGAGAACCTCGAGTTCGCCAAGAATGGTCACGAATCTTTCCCCCGTGGAAGCTTTCACAGCGCGCGCCGCCGCCGCGGAGTTGGCATCAGGGCTGTATAACGAAACGAGAAAGCTCGCGTCAGCGTAGATCTTCAATAGCGGCTCCGATCCTGAGCCATCAGCTCAGCACCGCTGACCTGTAACGACTTCTCGCCATAGATGGAACGTAGCCGCGCCAGAAAGTCCGGCATTTGCGTCACACCTCGCACACTTTCGGGGATCAAGCGGGCAATTACGCGCCGCCGCTTCGTAATCTGAATCTCTTCGCCTTCATGCAAAAGGCGCTCTATCTTCTTGAAGTTATAACGGAGATCTCGAACCGAGGCTTTTCTCATGTGATTCATCGTAGCATCACATCCGTGGAGTTTGCAAGTTCTCCGGGCCGAAGATGTCCCAGGATTGTCCGGACTGCTGAGCCGGCTTCGCGAACCCATCTGTGCCGGCATGGTCTCAGGCTCTCCTATTTGTTTAGGTCGTCGAGCTTTGACGGAACGGCCATCTCAAAAAATCGCGAATCACGAGCCTCCGCCGACGGCCCTATTTGTGGAAAGCCTATCCTGCTCCGTTAAAGTGCCACAGCGTTGGCAGAGGAACGAGCGTTTCCAGTGGGCATATCGATCGAGGGCGGCCAACGATATATTTCCCGCACGAGGCATGAACCTGTCGCGTTTCCTAGGACGATCCCGCTTCCAGGGCGGCTGCTTGCGCCTGTAAAGGTGTGGCCCAGAATGGACCGCCAAAATGGCCCAGTCTCTCGCCGCCGCTAACAAGCCCCACTATCGTCCAAGCGCTTTCTAACCTAACAGGTGGACACCGACCTTCTTCGCGGTTTTGCGCAAGTCCTCGTCAAGCGTCGCCAACGGCAGATTGCGCCTAAGGGCCAAGTCTAGGTAGATCGCGTCATAGCTGGTCAACCGATGTGTGCGGCACAGGGCGAGCAGATATGTAAAGGCGCGATCGGGAGCTTCATCGTCCCGTTCGATCCCGAGCTTACCCAGGTCGGCGATAAAAGCATCTGACTGTGCCGGCGTGATCCGCCCGTTGCGCTCCGCCATCACCAGCACGTTCGTGATTTCGATGAACCACCAAGCCGGCACGAGTGCCGGCTCGGTGGCCAGCCGATTCAGCAGATCTGCGGTTTTCGGCGTCGCTTCGTCATGGAACAGCCAGGCCATGGCCATGGAACAATCAACGACGAACGCTGGGGTCATCGGCGGCCTTCGCTAATGAGGTCCTTGATTTTCAGTCTGCCCAAGGAAAGACCACTAGCGAGTTTCTGAATTCTCTTGATGGCAGAGGCACGCTCGTCTGTAGTTGCTTCCCTTTTTATAGGTACCAGCTTGGCCACAGGCGCGCCGTGCTTGGTGATGGTGATTTCCTCACCGGCTTCCACCTTTTCCAATAGTTCGGATAAGTGCGTCTTTGCCTCGTAAGCACCAACCGTATTGCCCTGCTGGCCGGTCACAAACACCTCCCTAGCGACTAGTCTAAGACCAGTCTAAAGCCTGGCGTCCCGGAAGTCAAACCGAAGCGAATACAGGGAATACAGGGGGAAGGGGATCACCGTGCGGTCACACTCTCTTAGACGTATTATCAGTCACAACTGTTTACGTCATTGTGTACGTACCATAGTCATGTTATCATGACCATGTACCGAGATTCCGAGGTGATCCTGTGAAACAGATGGGAGCTGGAGAGTTTAAGGCAGAATGTCTAGCGATTATGGACCACGTCTCCAAAACTGGCGAGTCGGTCTTGATTACCAAACGCGGCAAGCCCGTGGCCAAACTAGTGCCTGCGAAAAAACAGGGGGACGACATCTTCGGCTATATGGCGGGAAAAGCAAAAATCGTCGGCGACATCGTTGGGCCGGTCACCCCACTTGAGGATTGGGAGTCGAAATGATACTTCTCGACACTCACGTCCTCGTCTGGATGGCGAGTGAGCCGAAGCAGCTGTCCAGGCGCGCCCGTGAGGCCATCCGCGAGGCTCGGGAGAGGACAGGAGTTGCCATCGCAACCATCACGCTTTGGGAACTGGCATGGCTGGCCGAAAACGGTCGCATCCAGATTTCGGCCAGCGTGGAATCGTTCGTTCGCGAAACGGTCGCGCGGGTCATTTTGAAACCCATGACCCCCGAGATTGCTGCTCTCGCGGTCCGTTTGCGAGCCGCTTTTCCCAAAGATCCGGCGGACCGCCTGATCACTTCTACGGCCATGATAGAAGGCGCGCCGCTGGTCACAGCGGATGCACGAATCCGTCAAGCCAAGGTCGTGCAGACTATCTGGTAGGTCCGGAATTTTCGGCAGCTGTTGCGTGCTTTGTACGAAGCACTGTCGGCGGCGAATCGGTTCCCGCTGAGCCCAGCGATTATTTCCATCTCTTTGTGGAAAGCCTATTCCTGCTCCGTTAAAGTGCCACAGCGTTGCCAGAGGAACGAGCGTTCCCACTGGGAGTACAGGCGCTTGTAGGCGGACCGATTGTGCCTCCAGAAGAGAACCAGCAGCAATAAGAACGTGACGGCAGATAATCCCGACCACAGAACCAACGGAGGCGACAAGACAGCAGCAGAATTTTTAGTGATGGTGATGATCGTGGGCTTGCGCCGGTAGCGCTCTTCCATGAGTTTGAAGAAAAGATTCGTCTGCTCGGGACGCAGATTGAGGTACCCAAGTTCGTCGACCACGATCAGATCGAGACGAGCCCAGCGCCGCAAGAGTTTGCGCGAAGCCCGATCGGCGATGGAAGGACATTTCATCGAACAGATCCTGAGCTTTGATGAACAGACCCCGATAGCCATTCTCGACGGCCTTGAGTAATAGTCCCGAGGCTAATCCTGTTTTGCCCACGCCCGTTTTGCCGATGAGCACCAAATTGACGGCCTTGGGGATGAACTCCAGTTCGGCCAGCTCGAGGATTTGGCGGCGGGAAACGCCGGGTTGCTGCTTGAAGGGGAAGGACTCCAGAGTCCAAGCCTCCGGCAGGCTGGCCGCTTTGACGCGTGCTCGCAGCCGCCTCTCCTGTTGATCGAGCCACTCCGCGCGAAGCAGCCAGGGCCAGCAGCTCGCTGTAGGAAGGCGAGGCCTTCCGGGCGGCTACGAGTTCCCCCTCCACCATCTCCGCTATCTTGCGCAGTCGGAGGTTCTTCAAGAGTTGGGGAATCTCCTCATTCATCATCGTCTCCGCGGGGGTTGATCTGAAAGTGTTCCCGAGCGAGCTTGCGGAGGATCAACTTCTCGACCCGCTCCAGATCAAACAGGCCGTAATGCCGGGCCGTCTCCAGGGCTTCCAGTAACACCGGGCGCGGATAGTCGTTCAGCATCTCGAGCAAGCGTCGCAGCCGCGGCGTAAGGTAATGTCCGGGATAGTGTTTCTTGAGCGCCTGGAGGTATTCGGCAATTTCCGGAAGCCTTTCCAGAAGGGTCTTTTCGAGCGGGGCGGAATCCACACGCGGGGGCGCCTGGCCGCGCTTGTAAACATGTTCTGGCAAGCGGTATTTGCGGCCCGTGGGCTCGAGCACGCGTCGATGGACAGCAACCAGCCGCGGCCCTCGATAGGTTTCTATGTGCTCTTTGGTCTGCCGCACTTCGACGCGGCGTCCGATGAGGTCGTTGGGTACGGAATAGCGGTTGTTGTCGATCGAGACGTAGCCTTGCACGTCCACCAGGCGATGGTGGAGTAGATAGACCGGCGGTACCCAGAGGGGCAGGGGCCTCAGGCCTGCAACGCGCCCGGATCGGGCGTTCGCGGCATAACGTAGAGGATGTCGTCTCATGCGTGCCGCGAGAAGCCGTCGCCTTTCAGGCGACGGAGTGATCACTTTGACGACCGCCTCGGCTCCTCCCGGCATTCCTCGCCGCAGTAGCGCGCCATCGGACTCGTCGGTCGACGTCGCTTTTCGCATCCCTTCAACAACCACCCTCGGCTTCGCGGCTGTCCTGATCGCTGCCCACTCTGTTGCCCTTGGTGTTGGAGTTGCTTTCTCGGGCGAGTTGACGGATCTTGACTGGGGCTCATCGGAGGGCTCGCTCCCGGAAAGCTCAAATCTCGGAGGAGACCGCACTCCTTTCCGAGGCACCTTCATCGGGCCTTAAGAGGATTCAAGAACTCACCGCAAGAGAAAACTTCGCCGCGTGCGTCGTGCGGGCTCTGGCGTTCATGCCTCGCAGCACTTCTTATACTTCTTGCCGCTGCCGCAAGGGCAGGGATCGTTGCGACCAATTTTGGACTTCGGCGAATGAACTGTCTGCTTTTTCAAGCTGCGACGACACAGCCGCCTCAGCAGTGACTGACGCTTGGCCAGGAGCGAATCTAGGTCGGCGCGGGCTTTTTTCAGCGATTCCAGCAAAGTCTGTTCGGAATACCGAGGGTCACCTTCTGGCTCGAGCGGAGTGAATTCGCCATCCAGATATTGGTAAGAGACCGACAGTGTCGGCCGGAGGGGCCCCTGTCCCATTTTCTCGGGAAGCCGAAAGAACAAGAGAACGGCTTCCTGGCACGGGCATTTCGGATTGCAGCAGTATTGGTCGTCGACCAGCCAAGTTTCCTGGTCATGCGTAAACTCAATCCGCTTGGCAAACGGAAAAACGTCGAAATATGCGACCATGGCGCCGGTCGGCGCGTCGGGTGGAAACGAGACCTCGACCTGCTCCAGGTCCGAGTGTTCGGTCCAATACTGTTTGAGTCCCGAGTAGATGCGTCTCAGCTGATCCCATTCTTCTTGGCCACATTCCGCTGCGACCGCGTTCGCCAGAGCGCCGGTAGTCGGATTGGCCTTTAGTTCCTCCAAATTGGCAATCTGCCGTCGTTCAAGATCCATCTCCAGGTACACGGGCGTAGTAGGTCCCTCCTCGGCCATCTCAGTGAAGCACTTGAGGGTGACGTGCTCGCAGTCGCAAGTAGGGTCCTGGCAAACGACGGCTTCGAAACTATAGCGGCGACCCGCAAGCTCGCCTTGCTGTATGACCAGTTCACCTCTGTCAGTCGGGGTTGTCTCTAACATGGAGGACATTATACTGAGACTAGCGCTCTCTCCCTCGTCCGCCATCTATCGCTGACAAGTTGATCGGCTCCGAACGGTCGAATTCCTCAACGCACGTGTGGCTGTCCCCATAAGCGACGCTGATCAGGCCGGCCTGTGCTGAGTTTCTCATGGCAGACGGCGCGGTTGAAGACGCAGCGGTTCGACTTCAAAAATACTGCCGGGGTTAGAGTTGGCCGGGCGCGAGGCAGTGCTCGAGAGACTCGATGAGATCCTTTAAAAGGGGAGTGATATAACTTGGCGCTCTCTTCTCCCAAGAGCAGCGAGGAAGAAAAGATTCCATGCTTGATCGAATTCCGGCTCACGTTTGTTTCCCTGTTAGAGACCGTGGGCCAGTGGCCCCGTGTACCACAGCTGGAACAATCTCCTGATCGTTGGCGGGCGGTTTTGTCCCGCCGTAGCAGCAGCCAAGTGGGCCTAAAGGCGATATTTAACTACGCCGAAGAATGAGCCTACGGCAAAGATCATTCAGGCGTCACACAAGGAACTACCTGGCGACTATGGCGGCGGTAGACCCGGAAATCCTGGTCGGTCGTCAGAATGACGGGATCAGCAAGCGTTTCGGTCATGCGAACCAGGCATGCGTCGGCGAGGCTCATCGGAACGTCCGAGTACTTCTCGATCAATCTCACAACGGGCTCCACGCTGTCGGCAAGTTCGAAGGCGACCAACAGAGCACGGCGGCGAAGCAGTGCGCCGAGATTGGGTGCGCCGCGTCCTCCGAGAAGGTGGAAGGACTCCGATAGAACGGCTTCACACGTGGACCAAGGTGGAGGAAATTCGGAGGCTTGGGTCACAGCCCATTCGTGGTGATTGTCGCGGCTGCTAAGTAGCGCCACCACAAATCCAGCATCAACGAGGACGTCTCTGGCCATAACCCATGTCTTGCAAGTACTCCTTCTTGCGGGCAGTGAGGTCGGTCGGTAGGCCATCCACGGAGCCAATGAGATCGGCGATGGCATTGAGGGACGTAGCGCGCCGCCGCTTGCGGGGAGCACGCTCGAGCCTTTCGCGTACCACATCGGACTTCGAGATCTTGCGCCCGCGCGATTCCGCCTCGATGTCTGCCACCAAGGGCTCGGGCAATCGTACGGTGAGAGTCTTCATGAATTCAGTGTATTACATATCCGCCAGCTCTGCAAGACAAGCAGCCGAACCAGCGTCACTCCTGACAAGCTCGTCATGACAAAGAATCGCGGACCTCGAACCTCGAGTCTGCAGGACCGGCTGGCCCAACAGGATCCGTTGCAGGCGTTTGAGGTGGGCGGAACGGTTCAAGTCGCGAAAGGCTAAATGCCCAGATTCAAAAGACTTGCTGGAGTTCGTTTTGCAATTTGGTCTCGTGGAACCGCTGACTGAAGCCGATCCTCCTCTGGGTTTTCGACACCTGCAACATTGTTATATGTACAGACAGAGGTCTTAGCAAACAGCCACGCTGAAAAGCGTGTCTTCATAGGTCCCACAAAAATAAGCGCTTACACGAGGGAGAATCCAAAATAATTTCTTGTGGGTTTTCGGCCGGGCCGTTTTCTGATTCAAGAGCAGGCGGCACATTTCGGCTCTTGAGTTGCAGTTCCAAGGTTACGGGCTGCATGTGGTTGAGGTCCTCGCACAGGTGCCGGGCAGCATAGTCGATTTCGCGATTCGTAGATCCGCTACCATGTCCAGTAGGACCCACAAGAAATTTTCTTAAAACGCGCGAGAAGGTGGCTGTTTGCTAAGACCTCTGATGTATCGTTGTGGCTCAACTCGCCCATTCTTTACAGACACCCTCAATCCCTTGCCTTGTCACGGGTCCGTCTGTCGCGCTCGCCGTAGCTCAATTAGCTATCGCTCCTATCGTTTTGGCAACAATGCCTCGGATCTCCTCAAACAGGCGATATTGGCGATTGAGTTGAAAATACTTCTGGCGACCACTCACTTCGGAGACGAAGAGTCCTTCTCGTTCCAGGCGCCGAAGCTCTTTCGAAGATTGGACGGATCGATGCCCAGGCGTTCCGCCAAGTCCCGTACGTGGTAGCTGCTGATTTCGTAGCGCTAAAATTCCTGCTCCGTTAAAGTGCCACAGCGTTGGCAGAGCAACGAGCGTTCCCACTGGGAATACCGACGCTTGTAGGTGGACTGATTGTGCCTCCAGAACAGAACCAGCAACAGCAGGAACGTGGCGGCAGACAGCAACGCGAGTCAACGGAGGCGACAAAACAGCGGCAGAATTTTTAGTAATGGTGTGTATGTAGAAGACGATCCAGCCGGCCGAGAAAAACTAGCACGCACCAGAGAATCAGCTTTCGGTGCGACCACTCGCTGAACCAGCTCGAACGCCTCCGGCAGAAGTTACTCATGCACTCCTACCTGCATTCAACGTTCACTACGTTCACGACCGCAACTTTCTCGGTCGACAGTGGAACGGGATTTGGGCGCCGTTTGCTGAGATCGAATAGGTTCTCAGGCCCTGAGAAAAGCACTCACGTCGATTCCCGCCTCGCGGAGAATCGCCCGCAATGTCCCTTCCGCCATGTCACCTGGTGAGGGACCGTCACTTTCCTTCCAGTCTCTGAGTGACGCCAAACCTCGTGGCTACCTGGCCCTTGGCGGTCAAACTGGAAACCAAACGAGCGTAATCGGCGGACGACTTCGCGATACGAAAACCCTGCTAGGCGTCCCATCAGGTCACGGAGACAGGGACACGGAATTCTCGATTTGGACGATGCTTGTTGCGAAATACGCGTGGCAATGCATCGCCGTGCTCTAGGCAAGATTCAACAATTTTTCGCGCAAGTCCTTGGGCAATCTCAACGGTCTCGGCAACGCTGCGGCCCTCAGCTACTAAGCCCGGGACATCCCGGCTTGTTCCCAGATAGCGACCACCCTTGAGGCGCTCCACACGAACGCGGATTGCTACTTCCTCAACTTCTGTGAGATGCTCCTGCCTTTTCATGGTGATCCCTTCTGTGGGGCATTATATCAGGCTTGCAGTTTTCTGCTTGACGCGGCCCGAATGACCGGCGGCCGAAAGCTTTCGGTGGAGATTGTGCGTTAACGCTGCAATTTTCAGCCTTGCTCGGATTTCCGGTTTGAACACAAATTGCCATGCAATTCCTGGATTGCAGGAAGCACTGCTTACAAATCTTGAGGACACAAGCCCAATTTTCCCGCAAATTTGTACGAAGAGTGAAACTCACGCCCTATTTGAGTTTTCTCTTTCAACTTCTGTTGAGGCAAGGCGTTATTCGCATCGCCGCAGCGACGTTCGCGCACCATGGTGAAACCATCTCCGCGGGCGATCCCGCCAGAAACAACTTAATCAGTCAGACTAGGTCGCCGGCTACCTGACCACCTTGAAGGCATTCTTCCAGTTCGCGCCGGTCAATCTAGATTAAGTCGGGTAACTCCTCACGCGAGATCAACAGACGGATCGACCGGGCCTGCCCGGGCGTTCGCTCGATGAGGCCGCGCGTTTCGAGTGTCAGGATCATCTGATGCACGGAGGGAGGAGAGACTCGGAAGTACTGCTGCATTTCGGCCTCCGCTGGCGGACGTCCGTGGACTTTGCTGTAGTAATAAATGAAAGCCAAATACTGACCCTGTTTGTCCGTGTAAGCTTTCTTCATAGCCACCGCAGAATAAGCCAGAACTCCAACCGGTTTTCAAGAGGTATTTGCGGAGGGAGGTTTCCACTGACCGGGAAGTAGTTCAGAGGTCTTAGCAAACAGCCACCTTCTCGCGCGTTTTAAGAAAATTTCTTGTGGGTCCTACTGGACATGGTAGCGGATCTACGAATCGCGAAATCGACTATGCTGCCCGGCACCTATGCGAGGACCTCAACCACATGCAGCCCGTAACCTTGGAACTGCAACTCAAGAGCCGAAATGTGCCGCCTGCTCTTGAATCAGAAAACGGCCCGGCCGAAAACCCACAAGAAATTATTTTGGATTCTCCCTCGTGTAAGCGCTTATTTTTGTGGGACCTATGAAGACACCCTTTTCAGCGTGGCTGTTTGCTAAGACCTCTGTAGTTCGCGAATCTCGGTGATCTTGCGGACGCGTATGCCCGTTGACATACGTATGGCACATAGAGTATGGTTTGACATATGCGAACCACGGTCCGCCTAGATCCCGCGCTCATGGCAAAAGCGAAGAAAGAGAGCGCTCGTACGGGCGAGACGTTTACGGCAATGATTGAACGCGGACTTCGTCTGGTCCTTGCCCGGCCGCGGCAGAGCCGGCGTAGGACGATCATTCGCATTCCAGTATCACGGGCAGCGGGTGGCCTGCGTGCCGGAGTGAATCTGGATGACTCGGCCGCTCTCCTGGACATTATGGAAAAGCGCGGGTGATTCTCCCTGATGTCAACGTGTTGCTGTACGCCTTTCGCCGGGATTCGCCCCGTCATGCTGAGTACCGCCGGTGGCTGGAAGCGCTGGTCAACGCCCAGGCAGCCTATGGTATCGCCCCCCAGGTGCTTGCTTCTGTGATTCGCATCAGCACCCATGCGCGCATCTACACTCAGCCCAGCACGCTCGACGAGGCGATCGAGTTCTGTCGCATCTTGCTAACGCCGGATACCTGTACGGTCGTAGACCCGGGCGACCGCCACTGGGAGATTTTCGTAGACCTCTGTGCCAAGTCTGCGGCCACCGGAAATCTCATCCAGGACGCCTGGTTCGCTGCTCTCGCCATTGAGTCTGGATGCGAGTGGGTGACGAGAGATCGTGACTATAGTAGATTCCCGGGGCTCAGATGGCGGACACCATTTTAGGCGAGCCGACTCTCAATCGTCTGGCTGAAGACGTTGGGGCGATGATAGTCCGGAGTTTGCGGCGAGTACATCCGTGGCGGGAGAAACGTGGGTTGCTAATTTCGTAGCGCTAAAATTCCTGCTCCGTTAAAGTGCCACAGCGTTGGCAGGAACGAGTGTTCCCACTGAGAATACCGGCGCTTGTAGGTGGTCTGATTGTGCCTCCAGACGAGAACCAGCAGCAATAAGAACGTGACGGCAGATAATCCCGACCAAAGAACCAACGGAGGCGACAACACAGCAGCAGAATTTCTAGTAATGGCGTTTATGTAAAAGACGATCCAGCCGATCGAGAGAAACACCACCCACCCACCAGAGAGTCAGCTTGCGATACGACCACTTCACTGGAGGAGTAAAGCTGCTTCGACAGAACGGACTGATGAAATCCGCGGGTGGTCGCCTTTCCGATTACCAAATCCGGGCGACGGCCGCCAACCGCTACAGCAGTCGAGTGTCTTCGCTTGGGCCAGTGCTCAGTTAAATTGACCGCGGCGTTGTGAATGGAACACATGTGGCCAATGTGGCCTTGTAGCACAATTCTAACATCTGTGCTACATTAAACTGGATGAAAACATATGTGCACGCGCGGCTCGATCCTGGGGACCGTGCTCGACTCGATGAGCTCAAGCAGGTGACCGGAGAGACAGAGACGGCCCTTGTGAAGAAAGGTCTGCGCCTCGTTCACGAACGCGAGGTCCAGGCCCGACGGAAGCGGACGGCCTTGGAGGTTGCAGGGAAGCTTGTGGGCAAGTATCGTGGACCGTCGGATCTCTCGACCAACAAAAAGTATCTCGATGATCTGGGCCGATGAATCACGCCGGCGCATTGCTGGATACAGGTCCGTTGGTGGCGTTGCTCTCGCGTACGGATGCGAATCACGAGCGTGCCAAAACCCTGTTCCGCTCGTATGCGCCGCCGTTCCGGACATGTGAAGCAGTGCTTGTCGAAACCTCCCACCTGCTCTCCAAGGACGATCCCGCCGGGCCGGCGGACATCGTCAGGCTCGGCGCCGCGGGACTGTTCGAAGTCGTCCTTCGAGTTAACGAGCACTGGGCGGCAATTGAGCGGACGCTGCGAAAGTACGTAGACCTACCGGCGGCGCTCGCGGATGCCTGCCTGATTCGCTGTGCCGAGATCCATGACGAACCGCGGATTCTGACGTTCGACGAGGATTTCCAAGTGTATCGCTGGAGCGGGAGAAAGCGATTCGAGATGCTGCATTGAGCGGCTCATGCAGACGGCGGATTTCCCATTAGGGTGCCAACGTCAGGTCAGAGGCCAGCCATCCGTTGCACTGGCAGAGCCCTCGCGAGCTCTCCGTGCGGCCCGAAGTCGCTCAAGCTCTTCGATCACCCTGTAATAGCGCGCGACTCGTCAGAGGGGAAAGCAGCAGAGTATGTCGGAAGCAGCCCCCAGCAGAGTATTCCCGGAAGTCTTCAAGGCCAACAATCACGCAGGTCGGCGCTTAACTGCCAAAATCTTCTCGAGTGTTTGGATAGTGATCTGTTTGTAGCCGCCTTCGACGCGAACGACCATTTGATTCTTATCGCCAACAGGCATTTTCAACTCCATAGGGTCGTGCTTCTCCACGACAGGGCCAGAGGCGCGGACGCGGGCATTCAGCAGGCTCTTGAGCCGCTGATTGCCATCGGCGGGAAAGTAGAGACCGCCGTCGTCGGCCGCAATCGCCAGTGGCACGCCACGGGCCAGGCAGGCCGCCCCGCAATCCTTGTGAGATGCGGCTGTGGCCGCCGGAGCATGCAACATGAAACAGGCCGCATCGACGACTTTCCCGGTCACCGTGACAATATTCGGTGGATCGCCGGCTTGGCGGGGTTGTGGGGAAGCGCCAGCACTAGGCCGGGGCCACCCGCTGGGACGGAATATTGCATCGATCAGCGACGCTCGTGGAATTGTCAAACGGCTCCGCCCGAAGGCGGCAATATCCCGTTCTTGCTGGTCTTCGTCGTTGTCCGGCTTCGAGATGCTTGGACACGGGGCCGGCGCCATTAGGCCCATGTAAGTCAGGCAGCGGTTGTCCTCAAAGACATTGGCGCCTGGAGGCGACATGTCTCGAATATCTGCACCGACCGAGGCACCGAACGTGGTCGAAACCTGGATGGGAGGATTACCGGAAATGATATTCCGTTGTATCGTGTTGTCGCTAGCGCTCGAAACGACCCGGACTCCGTTCGTGTTTCCCCCAATGGTATTCCTTTCTATCAGGTTGCCGCTGCTGTCACCCACTAGGCCGACGCCAAAAGAGTTGCTGAGCGCGTTATTCGTAGGCGTCACAGAACCATTGCCGCTGTAAACGTTCAACCGAACTCGGTTGTTGTGGCTGTTGACTAGTCAAGTCCCTCCGCACGCAGTGCCGGCAAAACCGAAGTTTCTGACCGAAACGTTATGTGTAATGTCGCTGTTAGTTGCGCCAGAAAGAAGAATTCCGCTGAAACAATTGTCAGCAGCAGTAACGCGCTCGACTCGCACTTGGCTACTCCCAAGTGACAGCAATATTCCCATCCGCGCAAAGTTCCGCACCAAGCCAGGCCCCAAAATTGCCACGTTGCTCTGGCCAGCAGTCGTGATTCCATCCTCGGGAACGAAAGGCGTAGGAAAACCGGTGCAGTTATTGGGCGGACTGGCGCGTCCCTTTAAGGTGAAGCCGTTGAGCCGGAGTGTGATACCGGGCGCTCCAAACTTGATACAAGGTGCGCCCGCGACGTCGCAAGTCACGTCCCCTACTAGCTTGCTGTCCTCGAAGATGGTGAGCGTGGTGGAAATGGTATCGCTGATATCCGTGGCCTGCGTACGCGCTCCACAAACCAGGAGCCCAAGTACAAAGAAAACAGAAATGGTTATTTGCCTAGAGAGGAAGTGACTCATAGGACCTCCAAAACGCCGTAATTAAGGTCGCTACGGGGACAGGTCGACTACAGCGTGGAATGGACGTAAGCGTAAGCCCGAGAATTGGGCCTGTCAAGCAGGAACTTCGAGCAGGAACTTCGAGGAACTTCAATGTGTGCCCGCACTCTTGGGATACCGATCCTGCCTACATACGTGGGCATCCTATCCCGCCAGCTCGAAGGATGAGTGTCTGAGAAACCGAACGGGCATCAATCTGGCAACATGGGGGACAAGACTGCGGACCGATACAACATAGTATCTGCCTGACGGCGTCATGCTGAGGAGGACCGATGATGGCTCACCCTGCACTCGGCGGTACCACGGGATGTGAATATCTCCGATTTTGGAAAGGTTGAGCACGCCGTTCTCGAATGAGAAAGAGCCCTTGGTGAATCGGGCAGACTGTCGCTGTGATTTGTTCTTGAACTTCGGTTGCTTTACTTTGTCGGCTCGCTTGCCCGTGATGGAGTCAACCCAGTTCTTGTATGCGGTATCCAGAGAGACCAGTCTAAAGCCTGGCGTCCCGGAAGTCAGGACCGAAGCGAAACGCGGCAGACTGCTCACCCCGGATATCGTAATACGCTATACGGGTGATAAAGAGCTTCCGGCACAACGGTGTCGAGCACTCCAAGGTTGGCTCCACGGTTCCCAAGCTCGATCCGATCAGGCCATAGGTTTCTTTGGCCAGGCGCACGACAACATTGCTGTTGGACAGCCCTCGCTCGACGACGGCTTCACTGACGCCCTGGGCTCGCGCGATGCGGAACAGGTCCTCCCTCTGCATCACCGGGCCGCGCTCCTGTAAAATGCAGCGGATCCGGGCTTCATGGGAGTCCTCAGGTGCTTGGGGAAGGTTTTTGCCCTGCAACAACAATTTCTCCCTCGACGTGGCACCAGGGCAGCAGCCCGCACAAGGACCGGAAAACCTCCACGGGGAGGTCAACGCCATCCATGTGGCGATCGCGCAGCACGCCGGCGCGGGCAACCTCGATGTTCACCTGCGGAACGGCGCGCAGGACTTTTGCGAGGCGCTTCTCGAGGGGATTTCGCGCTGTGGGCAGCCAGAACCACTCGTGCTGGTCGTCCAGCCAGTGAAGGTCTTGGAGAAGGGAACAACATAGATCGGCGAAGCCGGCGGATGCCTCGACAGGCAGTCCCGCCATCACATAAGCCTTATTCGTAACTCCGAAGTGGCTTATTCCTCTGCGGGCCTCGACATGAAAATTCCGGATGGCCTCCAGGTCGGTCGTTTTCGCTACGAACCGAACGCCATTCCACTGGTGAACCGCCCAGCCCGGATTGATATCGAACCAACAAGCCGTGGCCCACAGAGACTCGAGTCGAAAAGGGGTGCGCATGATTCCTTCATGGACGAGCGCCGCCTCAAGCTCGTTCGCCATAGCGGGCGCACGTCTCGCGATGAACCGTATGGCGCGGTGGAGGAGGACAGCTTTCTCACCCGCAAACCTCGATATCCACGCTCTCACGATCTGCCGGACGCGCTCGCGGGTGAGCCCGAACTCGCGTGCCGCGGCTTCGCATGTCGTCCCTGTGCCACCATCCCACCCGAGGAGTTTGCGAATGATCGGCAAATGCCGTTCGCGTCCCTTCTCGCGAACTGAAAACTCGAGTTCCTCTTCGAGATAAGCCGCGGTGGGCCTCTGCGAGCGGGCCAAAGCGGCGCTCAGGGTCCGGCCCAGGGCAGGGAGGGCGCTCTCGATGTCCCCACGAAAGGCCGAGCGGAAGCTCTGCAGATAGGCTGTTACAAAGGAGGGCGGCGGTGTGCCGAGAAACAGTCGGAAGCAGGCCAGTTGCGCAGGCAGTTTCCGCCAGGCTCTCGAATCCGACGGAAATGCTTCTTGGATTTCCGACGGGCTTCGGATCAGTAGATCGTGCACATCGTCGACTCCCGCCCGCCGAAGGATCCTCGTGGTTTTCGTTGGTATGCCAAGAGCTTCAAAGGAAAGCAGAGCCGCAAGAGGGAACCAGCCCGGTTCGATATGGATTTCTGGAGGAGGCAGGCCGCCTTCGCATTGGAAGATGGCGAGCTTCTCTCGGATCTCTCGCAAGGAATTGCGGCCCAGGTTCTTGATGTGCAGGAGATCGTACTCGCTTTGCCGCAGGAGATCGCGTATCGTCCGGATCCCGGCGTTCGATAGACAGTTGTTCGATCGTGCGTTGAGTTCGAGAACCTCCACGCTTTGATCGAGCATGCAGTCCGGCGTGGCTTCTCCTGGTGGCCACCATGCGTGAGCTAGCATGCCGAGATTTGAGCTTACAAGCAGCCGCTCGATTTCCGAAACATCTCGTCCCAGAAACGAAGGCTCTCGGCCATGGACCCTGTCGAGCGATTCGATGCCGACTTCGCCGAGCACGCTCGCCAGTTTCGGAGGGGTCTTGCGGAAATCGGGAGGCCTTTCCCAAATAACGAATCGGCTGACTGTCGGCATCGGATCCTTCAGAACGGTTAAGAATCAAGAAGTTTCCGGGACGAGAGCTCGCAAAGGCCGCGGCAACCACACATGAGCTGTTTCAACCTACCACGCGACCAAAAGCAATATCGACGAGTTCGTTCAACGTGTTCATTAAACTTGAGAGTCGGGCGGAGAGGCAAGTCATCGAAACTCGCGCCCACAACTTCGCAACCCGTTCCGCTCTGGGACTCACAGATCCGCATGCGCTGATGATGATTATAACAAAATGGAATCCGCCAGATCGCGAGTTTCGACGCAGGATTTGACATGTTCCCCGGTAAGAGCATAGGTGGGGCCCACAGCGACCGAATTATAATGCAGTTGGGTTGAAAGCGGGAGCCAATGCGCACGTCGTAGTTGGCGCATTCCGAGCCTGTACGGACTCTATTCCTTGTGGATTTGGATGTGCCCGCTCGTGATGAATCCCCCGTTGCTGTAGGACAAATTCGGTCCGGTGACGCTGATGAAAAACGTGTCCTGGCCCGCACCAGGCTCACCATTGTCACAAGCATTCACGGAGTACTTGTAGCCCAGTTTCTGGTTCACCTTGGCGTCGCCCTTGAACGTCCCGCAGTTGCCTTGGAAAGTGACCGACGGCACACTCGTGTTCGCGCTGTGCACATCAATGCTCCCACCCGTAGCGCCATCATCGTGGTAGGAAAGTGACGCGTTAGGCTTATCGTTCTGGGCGACAAATCCGAAGTTGGCGGTCTGACCAGGCGTTTGAGAAGCAATCTGGCCACCCCCAGTGATCTTCTTTGCCCCTGGCTGCGGTGGCGGAGGGCTACCTGCGCAACTTCGAGTCGTGACCACCGAACCCGCTGTCGCCATAAGCTAGTGCGTGAAATTCGCCCGAATCTTCCGGCGGCTCGTCGGGTTATCAGGACCGTTGTCCGGGCCGACCTCCGTGTTAACAAGATGATCATCAGAGAATGCAACATTGGCGAAGTGCTGTGGGTCGAAGGCGACCTGGAAAAGGTCCGCGAGACTACGGTCCGCTCCGCCACCGAGGCCTCCCGTTGAAATCGTGCCGCGATGGATAACGTGATCGCTGATCACACTCTGCACAAAAGATGGCGGGGCATCGTG
>QHYH01000075.1 GCA_003223215.1 Acidobacteriota bacterium | reverse complement strand
ACGACTTGCGCGAGAAGCGATCATCTGCTTTTTTGACAGACGACCGCGACGAAATGCTCGGCGTCGAGGGTCTGGAGGAGCTGGTCCGCAAGTCAGCACAGAAGACCCTTCCCGAAATGAAGCAGGCCATCCTGGCCGGCGTCGCTGAGTGGAGACACGGTCCGCTCACTGACGATATGTCCCTAGTCCTCGTCGAGCTTCGCTAATTTGGTTAGACTGAGTGCCGTCAACTCTGATAAACGCTTACCGGACAAAATGGGTCTCGATACCAATATATGCAACTATATAAGTAATTATAGATAAATACAGGCGACGTTAAGCTCGTCAACCTCTGCCTAACGAACTGATTGATTTCCATTTGTTTTGGCTTGACATTGGCTGGTTTCTTGCACTATTTAGCCCACTATAAGCGACCTGGCAAGGCGGGAAACCTTTGGCTCCGAATGTCGCTGGTCTCATCAGTAGATCTACCTGGATCGGGGCTCAGGGCTGGCTGGTGGTATCGGATGAAATCCTGTTTGAACCTCGGGTAGAGAAATGGAGGCGTAATGCGTCATATGCGCAGCGGTATCTCCTTTGTCGCTCTGTCGATAGTCGCCGCTCTTTTCGTGGGTGTAATGCTCGGGGCTCCGCCAGGAACGAGGGCACAGGCTACGATCTCGACCGGAAGCGTGCAGGGAGCGATTGTGGACCCGAAAGGCGCGGTCGTAGTCTCTGCCAGGGTTACGATCACGAACAAGGACACGGGGCAAAAGCTGGAATCCGAAGTGACCTCTGCCGGAACGTATAATTCAGGTCCACTCCCCCCGGGGCGGTATGTGGTTCGCTTGGCAGCGCAAGGATTCAAGACCGTCGAACAGACCGTTGAGGTGGCCGTCGGCATAATCACATCTGCAAACATTACGCTTGAGCTGGGCTCAGAGAACACTGTGGTGACGGTGGAGAGCTCCGCGATTTCCGTGAACACGGAACAGGCGACGGTGCAGGGAATACTCTCTGCTCAGCAAATTGAAAACCTTCCGGTCAACGGGAGAAACTTTCTTGATCTCGCGCAGCTCGAACCAGGCGTCCAGATTCAGGACGGCGCCAATTTCGACCCCACCAAGAATGGATTCTCGTCGGTCTCTTTCGCGGGGCATTTCGGAAGAACGGCTCGCATTGAGGTGGACGGGATTGATATCAGCGACGAAACCGTCGGGACGACCACGCAGAATATCCCGCAGATCGCAATCGGTGAGTTTCAGGTGGGCCAATCGAATCTCGATCTATCGACGGAGCTGACATCCACCGGCACGATCAACGTCGTGACGCGCTCGGGCGCAAACGATGTCCATGGCGAAGGATTTTTCTACTGGAGGGGCGACAGCGTTGCGGCCAAGCAAAGCTTGATCCCCGTGCCTTTCGATCGTAAGCAATTTGGAGCGCGCCTCGGAGGGCCAATCCTGAAGGACAAGCTGTTCTTTTTCGGCGGCCTGGAGCGGACCCACCAGGACTTGCAGGCAGCGCAGGTGTTCCCCTCCCCCTTCAATACCTTTAACGGCAATTACAACGCGCCGTTCCGGGACCTGGAGCCGATAGGAAAGCTGGACTGGCAGGCGAAGCCAACCGTCAAACTGTTCTACCGATTTTCTTTTGAGCAGAACAGCGTGGTTCGCGGTTTCATTCCCAATACCTTTACCCCCTTCAAGAACGTTGATCATACTCCTGTGCACGCGGCAGGAGTCGACTTCAACACCGGCCGGTTTTCGCACAACATTCGGTTCGGCTACACGAAATTCAAAAATGGAATCGTCGACGCGGTACTGGGAACGGGGATCACAGACCCTGCCCCAGGGATTGCCATTGCTATTGGCGGCGACATCACCTGTTTGGGTGCGGGAGTGGATGCATTCTGTTCCGGTCCTAACTTCCTGGCGCCTCAGAAAACATTTCAGAGCAACAAACAGACGAAATACGACGGTAGCATCAGCTTCGGGCGGCACACATTACGGTACGGCGCCGGCGTAAATCGAATTCAGGGAGCCGTCTTTGCGGCCTTTGTTGGGACGGCACCGATCGTAACCTCACTGACTCCTGTCGCCGGCCAATCGGACCCGCTGACTTATCCAGTTGACGCCATTTTGATCGGAAACGGCCAAGGCTTCTTTACCGAAAAACCGGGATTTGGGTTCCCGGCTGGCGGATCGTCGGACACACGATTCACTGCGTATTTCGGTGATCAATGGAAGCTGCGCACGAATCTGACAGCTACCATCGGGTTGCGGTATGTGCGCGATACAGGGCGGACGGACAATGACATTGCTCCGATTCCGTGCTCGGCATCCATCCTCAATTGCACGGGTAATCTCCTCGATCAGTTCGGCCCCGGGCTGGGTGCACGAGTGCGCCAGCCAAACAAAAACTTCGGGCCGCAAATCGGGCTGGCGTGGGATCCTTGGAAGAATGGAAAGGCGGCGATTCGAGCCGGATTTGGCATTTACTACGAGAATGCAATTTGGAACAACATTCTCTTCGACCGGCCACCACGATTGCAGAAGGGCATTTTCTTTGCCATCCAGGAAGTCTGCAGCCAAGGCGGGATCGCCATGCCCAGCGGAACCTTGCAGACGACGATCAACGGCAAGAGCATTGCCACGCAGGTTTGCGGCCAGCCCATCGGGAGCGTTGTCGCCGACGCAAACGCCATCGAGGCGGCACTACAGCAGGCAACGGTGGCCGCAGGCGCCCAGAGCAACTCCGGATTTATCGGCAACATCTTAGCGGATTCGTTCAACAATACCGGAACCGAACTTCTGGCGCCAAGCTACCGCACGCCGTATTCCATGCAATTCAACATTGGCGTCCAGCGCGAACTCCACCCGGGCACGGTGTTGACCGTGGATTACATTCGCAATGTTGGCCTGCACAGCCTGCTTGGCTACGATACGAACCACGTGGGCGATGCGCGGTACCTCAACGTGAATGCTGCACTAAATGCTATTTCCGCAACCAATAATGCTTTTGGATGCGGAACCGGTACTGACGCCGCTTCCATCAACTGTGCAATCAACGCAAAGGCTACAATCTTTGATTACGCAGGGAATGGTTTGGATTCTGGCTACGGTTTTTTGGGTAGTCTCGGAGCTCCTGCTACCGGCCGTACCCCGGATACGGGTGCCGCTTTTCCGGGAATCAACCCGAGCGTTGGCGCGAACCAAATGCTCTTCCCCATTGGGCGATCCGCTTACAACGGATTGCAAATGAAACTCACGTCGCAAAAGACTGACCCGGTACCCGGCATGAAAAGTGTGAACTTTGTTGTCTCCTACGCGTTTTCGCGGCTGTCGGCAATGGCGCGCGACGGAGACTTCATCAATAACGCATTTAGTTTTCGGAATACTAATCTCCGCGGGCCGAATGGACTGGACCGCAGACACCAGCTTTCAGGCGGCGCAACGATGGACTTCAAATACGGAGCGTCACTGAGTTTTATTACGCACTGGTACAGCCCGCTACCGTCAAACCTTTTCCTGCCTTCGCCCTCCAATGGGATGCCGGGAGCCATCTTTACTTCCGATCTCGATGGTGACGGATCGCTTGCCGGCAACACCAGCGGCCAATCCGGCGACCTCCTCCCGGGCACAACGATCGGCTCTTTCGGTAGGGGTGTCGGCGTCAGTGGACTTGCAGCGCTGATCAATCAGTGGAATTCGAGCGGCGCACGCAAGCTGACTTCTGCAGGGCAGGCGCTGGTAGACGCAGGGCTCTTTACGCAAGCGCAACTGGTCGCGCTCGGCGCAGTCACTCCGACGATTGCGGCTCCGCCAGCGGGTGAGGAAGGTCTCGGCAACATGTTTACGTTTGACTTGAAGCTTGGGTGGAAGATCAAGCCGACCCATAGATGGGAACGGCTGACCGTCGAGCCGCAGGTTAGCATCTACAATCTCTTCAATCGGCAGAACTTTGACTCGCCAAGCCAGCCGCTGAGCGGCATCCTGAATGGAACGCCGGGAACTTTGAATGGCACTACCCGCGGAGATCGTTCGAACCTGGTTGGGCTGGGCTCCGGCGTGTTTGCGCTGGGCGCCCCTCGTTCGCTCGAGTTCGGCTTCAAAGTCGTCTTCTAAGCGACGCTGAATCTCGTTGCGCGAGGCTGTGCGCGTCTAGATGCTGCCGCCACGGTTGCCGATATGGATTTGCCGGGTTTTCGGTTACATCCGCTCAAAGGGGAGTTGAAAGGCTTTTGGGCGGTGACCGTTCGGGCGAACTGGCGAGTGATCTTCCACTTTGCCGACCGAGAGGCATCGGACGTTGATTATGTCGATTACCACTGAGGGAGATTGAACATGCCGATGAAGAATCCACCGCACCCCGGCGGCTTTGTGCTGCGACAGTGTATTGAGCCTTTGGGCCTGACGATCACGGATGCCGCTGCCGCCCTTGGAGTCACGCGCACCACACTGTCGGAACTGGTGAACGGGAAGCGCGGGATTTCTCCTGAAATGGCCGTGCGATTATCGAAGGTTTTCGGAGGCAGCGCCGAAGGCTGGCTTACGCAGCAGGCGCAGTACGATCTGGCCCAGGTCCGCACGGACCGCATTAAGCTCAGACGGCTGGCATTGGCTTAGCCGGTTTCAAAAAAGGTTGTTTGCGCAAAGGCCGTTTCCATGGCCGCTGTTCTCGCCCGCAATACGCGAGGTCGTCTCCCACGGGGGCGGAGCATCCAAATCCTTCCCGTCCGTTTTAGGGTGGGCCACCCAGAATCCGCATGAGACATAAAGGGCGGTTCCTCGCCTCCTCTGCTATTCCCGCAAGGTTCCCAGCCCGCGCCATGCCTGAGCCCGATCGTTCCGATGGTGCAGGAGGTCTGTCATAGAAATGTCCACGTAGGGCGGGCCAACAGGGGTTCGGTCAGTCCTATTGATGAAATGTAATTGGCCTCCGCGAATGTGCGTGGCCGAGTGTGTGGCGATCCGCCGACGCAAACTTCCTACATTGCCGTTCTTTGCCCGTGCCGCGCCGTGTCGGATTATCTGACGCTGCGAACGTCAGTTAACGCGAACTGTTGCCAAAATCCATACGTTGGGCAACGAGACGAGTGGGGATACAAGAAGCAGTATCCTTCTCACGTGACCGTGACGGTGGTCAACCATGCAGACGGAACATCAGCCAGAGGTGAGCGGTGACAGCCAGGGACCGTAGCGGCGCCCCCCAGCGTGCCCGGATGACGCCGTTACTCGGCAGCTATTCCGGGCCAAAAGTCCCGATCGCGAAAATGGTGCAGACGGACACGAACTTCAGTTGAGGCACAACCAAAGGCCTGGTTTTCCCGACATCCATATTGAACGCGGGCAAGGCTAGCGCGAAGCGGGAAGGAATTCAGTAGGCAGAGGGTTATGGGCGGTTTCTTCCTGCCAGAATATCGTGAGGATCCACCAGCGATTCCCGTCGAAGAAGAGTTGAAAGCTGTTGATACCACGGGCAAAGGGAAGCGCATCTTTCGCGTCGTGGCGCGACTCGTAGGTGCTGAAAGCTTGTAGGATGTTCCCCCAGCGTTCAGTGTGCCGCGCAATTTCTCGTTCAAAAAAGCCGTTCTTCTCGAAATACAAGGTGGCGCGATCGACATAGCCCTGTGGAGTAAATGTAGTTGCGCTGAAGCCGCCTTCCTTCTGGGGAGCTGTGCGTATTAGGCGCGCATCGGGATAAAAAAGTGAATTGAATCGATCCCAATCACGTTTTTGCGTGGCCGGGCCCGAGATCACGTCGTAGACTGCTGCCAGAATCGCCACGGGCGAGGCAACGTCAGAAGGCTTCGCGGCGGGTGTTTGGGACACCGTTACGCCCGGTGGAGAAGACTGCTGCTTGGACGGGTTTTGCGCACAAAGTAGCGTTGTGCTTGCAGCCACAAAGAAGAAAAGAATAGCAACGAAATTGGATCTTGACATTCAATTGCTCCAATAGTCGTCCCCAGTTCAATCAACACATTCGCGCTTGGCAGCCAACATCTTAAGCTATCAACGATAGCGCTCAAATTCCTTGGAGCTTGCCAAAGCAATCTCTAAGGTTTCGTCGGTCGGCGGTCTGAAACCTCTAACCAACGCACGACGTGTAAATATGAATTCTA
>QHYH01000190.1 GCA_003223215.1 Acidobacteriota bacterium | reverse complement strand
TTGCTGATTCAGGTCTTCCAGGCTGGAAAAGTGGCGCCCGGGGAGGAAGTTCGTCTCCACCGTCCAAAAGCTGCGTTCCTCGCCGGCCTTGCGGTTGGCATGCCCCTTTTCATGGCACACGAAACGGAAGCCGTGCTCCTTGGCGAAGGCCTCCATCTCCGGCACGATCACTGCATTCCGCCCGGTGCCCCTCAGGCGAGCCAGGTTGGTGTTGTCGATGATGCAGACTGCTCCGGCGTAGCGCCAAAACATGAGGGCTTTGTGCAAAAAGCATTTCATGCGGAAACGGTTGAACACCCGGAAAAATTCCAAATACCGCCGCTTCGAGTAACGCAAGTACAGCAAGCTGGCAATCAGCTTGGTCGGCGTGTCGCCCAGCCGGATCCAGTAGGGGCTGGTATCGTGTTGCATCTCGGCGCCAGGAGTATCGGGCACGCGATCGCAGCGGCTCGGTTGCTGTTTGCTCAGGCCCATCTCGCGCAACAGACGCGTCAAGGTCGAGTAGGGAATCTGGATGCCTTCTTCTTCGACCAACTTCTCGTGCACGCGCTGCGCCCAGCCATGGCAGTCCCGATACAGCCGCTCGAGCAGTTCGGCCTCAATGCGGACCTTGTGCTTGCGGCGATAGGTGGGCATCTCCCCCTGTTGCTTGAGGATCGTGCGCACTGTGTTGCGGCTGAGCTGCAGACGGCGCGCCATCTCGCGTATGCTCATGCCCTCCTGGTGGAGCAGAAACACCGCTTTGCGCTTGTCCGCTTCGATCATGGAGTTTCCTCACGCTGTCGAAAAAAGCTCGCTGCTGGCTCAAGATCCCGGCCGTCAGCAAATTCGCCTGGGCGTGAAAGGCCGGAGTCTTCAGCCTGCGGTCCTCGCTCTTGCCCATCACCCGCTGCATGTACTTCGCGGTGAGCTCCAGGTCCTTCAGCAGCACCCGTTCAAACTCGTTGCATCCGTCCGGATCCTCGGGCACCTGCCGCATGGTCTCCAACACCAGTCCGGGATGTCCTTCCCGGATGGCTTGGCGGAACGAAGCGGGCCCGCGAAAGTAGCCGTGCGCCAGTTGTTCAATCTCCCGCACGCTGAGCTTCTTCCCGCTCAAGGCCACTACGAACTCCTCGACCTCCTGCTTGTGGAAGCTTGGCAAAGTGCTGCTTCTTCTTATTCCCACAGTTGGAGGCGGTGCCGCACTGATGGAAACCATCGGATCGCAATCCGCGCGAGCGCAGCAAAATGCAACCGTCACGGAAGCACCTATCGTCCCCGATCGAATCCTTGTGCTCTTCAACGAAAGCCACTGCCTGATGATGCAGCCGCCCGCATTGCCGCAGCCGGCGGGCAGATTATTCGCAGGATGGCTGGCGTCGGAGTCGCCGTCGCAGCTCCTTCCACGGCCGATGGCGCGACCTTGCTCCGCAACCTGCGCAATGACCCGGCCATTCTCGACGCCGACTACGACCGAATGGTAGGGCTCATAGCGCCTACGCAAATGGCCGCTGACGATGCCGCTGACGTTTCGCCGGAAATGATGCCTCACCCGCTGCCGACGTTTTCCACCGCTCTTCCGCCGGATTTCTTCTACGCGTCGACGCCTCAACAGTGGCCGGCCAAGCGCATTGGCGCCGCTGGCGGTGGAATTGCTACCCCGCCTGGCGCTCCCACCTCAGGCGCGTGGGACGTGACATTCGGCGCCGGCGCGAAAATCGCTATCTTGGACACTGGCGTGAATCCGGTTCATCCCGATGTGAAGGATAACCTAGTGTTTAACCTTGCCCTGACGTCGTACTCCGCAGGGTTCGGCACGCCCAATTGCGAAGTGCCGGATGCCTCCAATCCGCCCTTCGACCTGCCCGCGGACCAAAATGGTCACGGCACTTGGACATCCTCACTGGCTGCCGGGGAAATTGGCGGCGGTCTGCTGATTGGCGTTGCACCCCAGGCGAAGATTCTGAACATCAAAGTGCTGCGCAACCTCGCTGCCACGCCTGCGCAGCTCAACGCGAACAACCTGCCTGACACGCCGTACAACCGCTGCTTGCTGCGAAACGGAAGCGGGTTTTTCTCTTGGGTGCTCGAAGGAATGGTAGTGGCGACCCTCGAGGGTGCGGACGTCATCTCGATGTCGCTGGGCGGTTTCGTGCCGCGCAACCTGCACGGCGGAGCTGGCGCAGCGCTCTGGAGCGCTTTCAACCGCGTCAGCAATTTCGCAACGAGCCACGGCACTATCGTATTTGCGGCGGCAGGCAACGCGGCACTCAACCTTGACCAAATTCGGGCATTCGTCGAACTCCCGGCCGAGGCTTCTGGGGTCATCCCGGTAATCGCCACAACAAATCCGGCGCTCTTCCCACCTACTCCCCCGGCGCGGCAGCCTTGTACGGTTGGCGCTGACTGCCTGGCGTCTTACAGCGACTTCGGAACGAAGCTGGGTGGTCTTTCGGCCCCGGGCGGAGATTTGCCCGGCGGGGGATGCGCCTTCAGCGGGAGTCCTTGTCTGCCAACGGGTTTCGTTCGCGGTGGGTGCAGCTCCGGCTTGGTCGGAACAGTTCCGCCTGACCCGTCCACGACGTTCGGCGTTGGTGGGCCACCGGCAGGTACGAGTTTTGGCTGCTTCGGCTTCGCCGGGTTGGCACAACACGCCTGGTATGTTCAAGCAACAGGCACGAGCGCATCGACACCGATCGCCGCGGGGGTTGCCGCACTGGTGAAGTCGGCCAATTCGGGACTTAGCCCTGCGCAGATCCGCAACGATCATGCAACAGACTGCACAGGATATCGGCAAGGGTGGCTACAATGCGCTTTTCAACTTCGGGCTCGTCGATGCTAACGCTGCGGTCCACAAGGCAATTCGGTAGGGTTCTTGGTGCCGCCGTTGTCGCCTCGCGACGGCCGTGGGCATCCTTCTTAGAATCCGGGAAAGCGGTTGCTCAAAGGACCCGAAGCTCTTGAAGAGCTCATACAACTTGCGAGGTACGGCTGGTACGCGGTTACCGGAAACGTGCCTTTTGCCGAAGACGACTTACGTAGGATTCTCGTTGATTGGTTAGTGGGTTGCCGCCACGTCCCAAGTCGCTTAGCTGCCAGGCTCCCCTTGTCTAATTTTTCTGCACCTCTGCCCGCCGTTATATGCCTCGGCACGCATCAGACTGGCTCTGTCGGTGTTTGGAAATAAAGTTCAACGACGTTTCTTTGCCGCTTTGAGAGCGCGTCTTTGATCCCGCGCACCGTGAAAAATGTGCAGAATATCTGTGCCCCGGCGCGTGCTGCGATAATAGATTAGATATTTTCCAGCAGGGAAGCACTTCACTCTGCGAGCGATGTGGTCTGCTGGCCTGCCGGCATTTGGGTGTTCTCCGAGCAGCCAAAACCGCTCCGTGATCCTGTCAGTTATCCGGTCTGCAACCTCCAGACCTGCTCGATCAGCCCAATAAACAAAAATCTCGTCCAGATCCCTCTCAGCATCTTCCGATATGCGGTAGCGCATTATTGGCCAGATGCCTAGCGCGCGAGGAGTTTACGGCCCCTCGCTTTAGTTCGATCTGCAAGTTTCCTTAACCCTTGGCGCCCTTCGTATTCAACAAATCTACCCGCCCCGATGGATTCGATGCTGGCACGCACGCGCTGCCGAATGCCATCGAGTTGATCCTCTGTTAGATCGGCCAGGACATCCTCTGCAGTAGGCTTCGCCAGCCGGAGCACGCGGGCGTCGTCATCTTCCATGCGCCGCAACGCCTCGCGGACGACTTCGCTGGCGTTATTGTAACGTCCGCTCCGCACTTTCCTACGAACATAACTCGCAAGCTGGCTGGTAATCGAGACATTCATTTGGTCCATGGACGGTGTCTCTGCTCCTGAGAACCCTCTTCTCTGAAGTTATCCACAAAATCCAAGGATGTCAATCTTTGACATATACACAGACTGGTGCCTACCGCATGGCACAACACGCGCGTGTTCATAAACACGTGCCCACTTTGTAGTGAGCACAAATCGCGTGGAAGTCGGGACTATCGACATCGACCTAACGATGATGTAAGAGCTGCTACACCCGCCACGTTCTTCTCAGTTTCGAAGAACTAAAGCAAAACCTGCGCCTTATATCGCCGTTCTCAAGAACGGAGGCTTACGGCGCATCTGGTAAACGCATCTCGCAGCCGGGACCCTAGTTTCGTCACCGCCTCGACCACGGTCGCGGGCTTGGCGCGACGCGCGCGGCTGTCAAACCTGACCAGAATCGCGCCAGCTGACGACCGACCGCGCGCATACACCAATTGGCCAAAGTCCCGATCCTCCGTGATGCGTACACGCTTCTCATTCAGAGCGCGCTCCAGAACCTGCTCGTCGGTCGCGCCTTTTGCGGCTTCGACAATCGCCACCTGTGGCTCTCGAGAATGTCATCGCAGCCGAGGAGCCTAAGATTTAGCAACATCCAGGTCGGAGTTAGATGATGCGAGGGTAAGCAATGCAGGTCGCGTTACATGATTCTGCAGGAGCTGCGATGGGCCAGACCAAGTATTCGGTAGGGACAGCGCTCGGATTCCTGAACAAAAAGGGCGTTAGAAGAAAACTGCCGGTGAGACGTGAAAGCGCTGGCTGAGTTTTTCCATCTGTTGTCTGTTCAGCTGGCGCTTTTCTCTCAGGATCAGGGAAACGATACTTTCGCCCCCCAAATCCTCCGCAAGATCCTTTTGTCGAAGTCCATTTGTATTCATCAATTCCTTGAGCACCTCGACGCCAGAGGCCTTTTCGACGGTGAAATGCTTCGCTTCGTAGTCCGCGATCAGAACGATCAGCAGCTTGGCAGTTTCCGTTTCCTCTGCCGTTCGATGTGCTTTGCGTTGCAGCTCCAGAAGCCTGGAGATATATGCTTCGTGTTGCTGGCTTGAAGAAATGGTCTTTGGAGCCTCATCTTTAATAAGATATTTTGCTGGCAGTCGTTCAGCAATTGCAGGCATTTTTCCACCCTCCTCTGTCGTATTCTTTGTGGGTCAGCACAGCTAATACGGTCACGGTCCCCATCTCGTAGTTTATGTAGGTTATTAGCCTAGCGTCGTTATCCTTAATGTTGAAGACAACGCAATCCCCAACCGAATCGGCATCCTTGCGAGTCCGCCTGACAGCGGGAAAATTGTTCCACGGTGGGTTTACGCCTTCGACGATTCTCACCCATGAACCCAGGGAGCCTTTCCACGTCGAGTGCTTCTTTTGTGCAGCTTCTATCAAATGCTTGCCGATTATCTGCACCCAGAAATCTTAGCAAATTGCTAAGTTCTCTGTCAAGCAGAATGAGGACTGACCTGGATGCACGAGGCGCAGGTCAAAGCGGCTGAAGCGGCGCGGTGTATTCACCTTGCTTCCACAAGATCAGGGGATCACGGTTCACCAGAGTAAGCAGCAGAATGCTTCGCGCTGGTCGGCCAAAGGGATGTCTGAGCTACCGCTCTTTGGCAGCAGGCTGACGTGCGGTTGCCAGATAATGCTGGTCAAGCGCCTGTCGGATCAGGGTCTTTATTACTGCCTGGCGGCTGATGTTCAGTTCTTTTGCCGCGTTGTCCAGTTCGTCGAGCATTGGCGACGTGAAGTCTACATTCACCCGTTGGATCGGACTCATCATGTGGCCTGAGTTCGTGAAAAAACGCGAGACATCTTTGCCCTTGTCGGCGAGACGCGCAATAGTTTCTGCCGCCACAGGCTTCTTCCGTTTACGAGTGCTCTTCATAAAGTTGTTGCTCCTGCTTGGTTGCTTTCCACAGGGTCACGAGGTGGTAGTACTCTCCCTCCTTATCTTCCCGCACCTCAAAAATAAGCGCGCACCATCTTTGCCTCACCCAGCCGATAGCTCTTTACTGGTCTGGCATGTCAGAACGCACGTCAAGGTAGTAGGGGATGCGAAAAGATCTCCTGCGCTTCCTCAAACCCGATCCCTCGCTTGGGGTTCGCCTTTAACCGTTTGCTCTTCCGCTCGTCGAAGTGGAAGCGCATTTTGGTATAACTGTTATACCACATCCAATACATTGTTTGCAGGGTTGGCATGATGACCTGGGGCAGATCCGTTACGGATTTCCCCGATTCGTGGTAAGTAGGACAGCCGTGGAGGGTTCCATGGCAGCAGATCCATCCGGTGCCCCTGAGGAACGCAAAAACCTGAGTCGCAGGACATTTCTTACGACCGCTGCGGGTGCGGCCTCGGCGGCCGCTTTGGCGGGAAAACTGGAAGGCGCCGAGACACTCTCGCAACCGACGGCTGGCGCGCCGGCATTCGCCGCGAGTCCGAGCGCGGCGAAGATAGAAGGTCCGGAGAATTCACTCAAGCCTGGATCGAGTTTCTAACTGTTCAAGCGGACGCTAATACCGGCTTTCCCGTTAGTTGTCCCAACCGTCCAAGTGCGTCTGAGTAGTTGTCATTCTTGACAGTACCTGCCACCTCTGCTTGAGCAGATGATCAGCTGCCCAGCATCGCTATCGGGGAGGCATGACCGATGCATAGGCGTCAGCTGAAGCGTGTGCTGCTCCTGGCTGTGTTTCTTGCGCCGGAACTCGATGCACAACTTCCCCCTGCTCCACAGAAAACTCCCGGAGTCCGCGAGGAGTCCAGCGATGATCCATTCGGACGCAGCACTCCGCGCGGCACTGTCGAAGGCTTCATCAGAGCCGCAGAAGCAGAAGACTACGAACTGGCCGTCAGCTACTTGGATACCCAGCTGCAAGGCGATCTCGCCCGAGAACTAGCCCAACAGCTCCAAGCCATCCTCAACCGTGAGGCCTCCGTTGACCTCCATAATCTGAGTACCAAACCCGCTGCACAATCGGCGTCCCAATCGCGATCTGGTGGGTGTTGCGCAGACCCCATCAGGGAGCGTGGTACTCTGGGTGGAGCGCGTGCAGCGCGGAGACAACCCACCCGTCTGGCTTTTTTCTCAGGACACTTTGCGGTACGTGCCGGAATTCTACGAGAACATGGCTAGCGGCCCGGAAATTGAGCGACGCCTGCCGGGATGGCTGAATGCCAAGCTTCTTTCGCGGCTGCTCTGGCTATGGTGCATAGCTCTGATCTCGATCCCATTGGTGTTGGTGCTAGGCTCCTTATTCAGTCGCCTTCTGAAACCACTTCTAAACGCAGTGGCGAACCGATTTCTGGGAACCACGGAAATTGACGCGGTGCAGGGCCTCGTCGGACCCCTACGAATTGTCTTGTTGGGGATCTTGGTGTTCATCGGCTCGGGCTACGCCTACACGCTCCTGAGGCGGCACTTTTGGAACGACGTCGGCTACGTCCTGATCATTTTCGCGGCTACGTTGTTGTCGATGAGAGTGGTTGGCATCGCATGTAACCTATACCTAAGGAAGCTGAGTCGAACCCGCGCGTTGGAGAAGATCGCGCTGGTAGGATTGCTGGGGCGGGTCCTTAAGATCGCCGTTTTTATCACCGGGGCTTTGACAGTTGGCTATTTGGCCGGTTTAAAATTGACCGCAGCTCTCGCCAGTCTCGGGATCGGCGGTCTGGCGTTGGCATTCTCCTCGCAAAAGACGCTGGAGAATCTGTTCGGTGGGATCAGTATTATTTCGGATCGACCGATGCGGATCGGGGACATCTGCAAGTTTGGAGACGTCTTTGGGACGGTCAAAGACATCGGGCTCCGCTCGACACGCATCCGCACATTCGATCGAACAATCGTTACAATTCCCAACGCGCAAGTCTCCACGATGAACTTGGAGAATTTCACGCTCCGCGACAAGTTCTGGTTTCACCCAATAATCTCGCTGAGGCGCGAAACAACTATCAACCGATGGAAACCGTTCTTCGGAATATCCGTGATCTGTTGGATAAAGACTCTCACGTAGAATCGGAAACCGCGCGAGCAAGATTCATTAGTATTGGCAGCGTTTCGCAGGACGTGGAAGTCTTTGCTTACGTCTTTGCTCCCAGCTACGAAGAGTTCTTAGCGATCCAGGAGCAGCTACTTCTGCGAATCCTTGAAATTGCAGAGTTGGCTGGGACGGCGCTCGCCGTTCCCCTGCAGCACACCTACATAGTTCGCGATTCAGTTCCCTCGGGGTTGGGGCAGAAAGCGAAGGCATCTGCCGCCAGCGGTCATTGAGGGCCAGCAGTTGTTCAGAACAACGGGCGTTTTCCCGTCCGGCCCCGACAAGAACAATCCGTCCTTCCTCGCGGTATAAATCTGCGTGTGGTACCGCTTGACGCCCTCGGGATTACTGCGACTGAGGTTGACAGGAGATGCCGGAGACAGAATAATCTCTCCGCTTTAGTGGCCCACGTAGCCGAGCCTCAGTCTGGCCGCGCGAAGGGTCGCGGCGTGAGTCGAACAGGAGTGTTCCAATGACTCTCAACCAATTTTCGAGGCGTAGACTTCTCCAAACAGGGGCGGCAGCAGCAGCTGGAGTAACGGCGGTTCCGGTAGCAGCACTCGCCCGAGCGGCCCAAGAGGAACAAGCCAAACCTGAGTCTCTGTTTCAAGGCGACGCGGACAGCTTCCGAACCTCGCTGCAAAACGCATATTTGTTCCTGGACACAATGATGGACGCCTATGCTCAAGGATCGACGACACGGTTGTCCCAAAGCTATTCGGATGACATCGGATTGGAGAGCACCGCTTTCGTTTACGACAATGCCGTTGAAATCATGGCCCGCCTGCTGCGCGGTCTCGGACAGGACCTGGCTCGCGCCGAGGTGCTGGGAAACGGCTTGCTGTACGCGCAGCAGATCGATCCTGCGGCGGACGGACGGGTGCGCCAAGCCTATTTCGTGGACCATCCAGACTCGACTGGAGCGTTTATCGTTCCCTCCGGTTTCCCCTTCTTCTTCCAGGGCAGCGCTACGGGAGATTTGGCATGGACGGGAATGGCGCTCGCGCAACTGGCGAATCGCACGCGAATTGAAGCCTATCTGGACGGCGCTGTCCGGTTGGGCAATTGGATTTTCACCAACACATTTGATACGCGAGGCGCAGGCGGCTACAACTTTACCGTCGGAGCCAACCAGGTGAAATCCACGGAGCACAATATTGATGTGTACGCACTTTTCACCATGCTGGCTCGTTTGACTGGCGACTCGGCGACGTGGACTGGTCGGGCCGACCACGCACGCATCTTTGTGGATGCCATGTTCTACGCCCCGGGAGGATTTTTCTTCACGGGCACTGGACCTGACGGGGTCAGCATTAATCCCAACCTGAGCCAAGACAACATTCCCGAGGACGTGCAGGATTGGTCTTTCCAAGCGTTTTTGAACAGTGACCATGCCGCGTCTATCGACTGGTGCAAAACCAATCTTGCGGTGACCGACACACCTCAGACCTACAACAGCGACCTGGTTCCCATGCTGAACAACAACAATCTCACCGGCAACATTCGCGTTTCGGGGGTCACCTTCGCCACGCAGAGCATGCGGCCCCCGCTAGCGGAGAACGAAAATGCGGAAAGCGCTTGCTTCATGGCGCCCTCGGACCCATTTTCCAATCAGCCGAGTCCCAGCGCGGTATGGCTGGAAGGAACAGGACATTTAGCGGCCGCCTTGCTCACCCGACGTTTACCGAGAAACCGCGACATTGATGGCTTTAACGGGGACGTAGATACGGCGCGAATCCTGCTCGACAACATTCGAGTTGCGCAGAACAATCTGGGCAAGGGACAACACGTGGGCGGGGGACAGCCATTCATCGGCTTGGGTAGGCCTGCGCAAACCATTCCGGACGGACTGGGCGTTATCGCAGCAACGAGCGAACTAAACACGGGGTTCGGTTTTTCCTACAAACGCTTTTTGCATATCGGAGCGACCGGCTGGTACGCCATTGCGGGGCAGACCGGCAATCCGTTTCGACTCGGCTTGGGCCAGACCGGGTAGCCAGATGGCCGCAATCGCGAGCACACCAATGAAAGCGTCGACAAAGTTAAACGTCCCAAGATTGTAGTTATAAACGTGTTGGTTGAGCTTGACCGTAAGATCATCCGCACGTGGCGAGTGACACCGCCGCGGGCTGCCAAAGAGGGTTGGAACGCAAGCACGAACAGCGCGAGCGAGTGTAGCATGAAGCACCTCACTTGACTTGGGTGCGGTTCACGAGCACCTTCTCACAGTATTCCAAATCTTTTGCGTTGTTGACTGATCATTTTCAGCCTTCTTGACCAGATAGACGCAGGCGATGACGACATCCTTTTCTTCGCTGACGAAGGCGGCTCATGGGTGCTTGGAATCGACTGGGAGAGGTGCTGCCAGCCTGGTTCAGGATTCTCTCCGCGACGGCCGATCCCGGCGAGTACGTGCAACGAGTTGACGCGATCCTGAAAAAGCATTATGACTACGGACGAGGCAAGATGCTGTCGGTTGCGCGGAGAGTTGCGACCCCGGCAAAACTCCAAGTCCTGCCAAAATCGTGACCTCTTCAGGAGTTAACCAGGACCGGATCAGCGAATATCAACACTTCGGATTTTCAGCAGTCAACGAGCCATTCTCATTTTTTGAGAGGCAAGCGGCATGTGATGTCGACAAACAAATCACGTAAGAAAGGGACCGCCACAACGGCGGCGCGGAACGGCATGACCGTGGCCAGCGGCGTGTTGAATCGGTTGGCACCCGGCGAGGTTGCAAGCGTCCTACGGATCCTGCTGGACCGGCACCCGAATCTCACGCGGGAGGCGCAGGAAATTGCAGCCGAGTTAGTTTCCTCTGTACCGGTCGGAGACATCGCGGATGACGTGTGTGCCCGTGTTACGCGCCTAGATATGGATGACCTCCACGGACGCGCCGGGAAGCGCTCCGGGGGATACGTGGAACCGGCGCAAGCCGCCCAGGACCTGTTGGAGGAGGCGGTCGCCGGTCATCTCGATGACATGAAACGGCGGATGGATCTCGGCCTCTATGAGGGTGCCGAATCCGTCTGCGCGGGCATAGTTCTCGGGTTATTTCACGCCAGCCGACAAAAGTCTGGCGGCATGCTTGAGTGGGCTCCGGATTTTCCCGCCGAGCATGCTGGCTATGCGATCGAGGAGTACCTCGCCGGATATCCTAAAAGTAAGCGTCGCGGCGTCGGCGACCGCCTGTCGGCGGCTCTGGTAGCGTCTGTTTCCGAGTGGTCCGATATGATTTTCAGGATTACTAAGCGGTCTCGGCAGCGATAGCTACCTCGCCTGGTTGGCCGGGATGCGGAGTCCGGGAACGCGCAGGTGAGTAATCCCCCTGGAGGACGGCGCCCGTTGCGGCACCCGATTTGACTGAAAACAGGTTCACTAATAACGTTCCAGCCGCTCAGCTGTCATCGATCATCTGAATCCGTATTTTTCTGCACCCCCGCCGGGGATAAAGAGAGATAAGATCATCATCTGCGCTCAAGGACACCCGGAACGATCGCGTGGCCGGGCATCCGTGACGGATCATGGTTGCCCTCTGATCACTTCGCCGGGAGAAGTACAACGGTCTGCCGGTGCGAACCCATGATCCTGAGTGCGCACCCCGGCTCCTTCTATCGTGTTGTTTCTCATCGCCAAAGGCCGGTTTGTTGATCCCCGATGCCGAGGTCCGGCGGTAAGGATAGCGTGCGGCGAATGTTCAAAAAACTACGTTCCTGTGTGATCGCTGACAATTATCGGCGATGAAAGAAGGAACAGGCAGCTGCGCACAGTTAGTCACAACTCACTGACATTCCTCTGGTTTGCGCTCACTCCGGCAAGTTTTGGTTAAATTGGTTATGTGGCTACGAACCAGAAGGTCGGGAGTTCGAATCTCTCAGGGCGCGCCACTCCTTGAATCTAAAGGATTTAATCAAAGTGAGCTTCACCCCGACCGTCTGGGTAACACCAGACGCTCTAGCATGAGCAGTTCTCACAAGTATTTTTTCATCTTGCAAAATCAACACGTTACCGATGCGAATTTGACTTCTTTCTATGGGCCGCAAAAACTGTCACGAAAACGTCATACTTTACGAGGTCCGACGCCAACGCGATCGAACGTGCTGCGCGACCACCCTTTGTGCTATCAGGAGTCCTGCTTACCGGAGTTGCTCTGTGTGCTGCGTATCCGATTTGGTCGGCCTTCCACGGTTCGACGGGCAGGTCTAGGAGTGCTGGGAACTCCTGACCGTCTTTTGTCCCGAGTCACGGGCAAACCTCACCTTATCGGGTTACCGAAGGATCGCCGACATAACTGGCCATCCTGATGCCCGCGCAGGCTTAAGTTGTTCTTGGCGCGCTATCTGGGAGCGCGTGCACAGATTGGACCAGTTATGTCGAAAATTACGGGGAGCTACCGCAATCGCGCAATTCTGGAAAACGGCTGCCTAAGTTCCTACTTCGAGGGGTCAGGGGCGTCAGGGGCGCCCGAGTTCCTTTGCATGCCTCTGCTTGAAAAGTTCAGCTACCTCTTTGAATGAATGTACCCCATCGACTAATTCTTCGATTTCTTCGAATGATGCGAGCATACACTGGTCAATCTCCACCCACACTTTGCCCTGGTGCTTGCATAAATGTGCATCATGTCCGAGCTTGTTCATGCCGTTTATCGCGGCGACAACCTTCACACTCACGCCTCGCTCCTGTATTTACGAATTCCGGCGTCAGCGCGAAACGTGCAAGCCAAAATCATGGACCAAGAGAGCAACTAGTAGCTCCGGCGACCAGCGCCGCCACCACGCCCACCACGTCCTCCAGAGAATCCCCGTCCAGCACCAGGACGGTCTCTGCCACCGCCGGATTCTTGGCGTGCTTCATTAACCATGAGTGCACGACCGTCGACGTTCAAACCGTTAAATTCTCCGATGGCCCGGGTCGCGTCATCACCAGGGCCAAGTTCGACGAAGCCGAATCCACGTGACCGGCCCGTCTCCCTGTCCGTAATAATTCGGGCAGAGACTGCCTTGTAGCCTTTCTCGCTGAACAACTGGAGCAGGCTTTCATCCGTCATGCCATACGAGAGATTTCCTACATAGAGTTTTGTCACATGGATTCCTTTGTTTTGTTCGGCGAACGCGCCATCGAAAACCGTCTTAGTGGCGAGGGGAACGCCGCCAGCATCAATTATATGACGTTTCGGTGTCGGACGAAGCTGTTGACGGCAAGTCTTGCGCCTGTCCCTCGCCAAAATGCTATCTGTGGCGAATGCCTTTGAAATCAGCGACTTTCAAGAAGATGAAATTGAGGCCACGCGAACCAGGCGATCAGAATGCAACAACGTTACCTGCCCTGGTGGCTGGTGAAATAGCAATTCGCCAGGCACAGCTCACAATCAGCACATATTATATTAAGGATGCCGGGGAATTCCCCCGGCAAAAGACCTCCCGGGCATGATTTATCAGCAACGTGCGCTGGGCAATGATTTCTGGCTCGGGGCTGCGACCAGTACGAGTTTTTTGACCATTCGGGGTTAGCTCTGACTTGGAGTGCGATGCTCATTTCGACGCGGACTCTAGCACCGGCCGATCATCCTGACAAATAAGTGGGCGATGCCTTGCAAGCTGCTGTGATGTATGAACTTAGATGGCACGCAGGATCTGATCTCTCGGCTGCCGTAAGGGAGCCCTCTGTTCGCAGCGTGAAGGTGGTCGTCACGATGTTGACCCTAAGCAAGCGGTCTTGTATGTTCAAAGTCTGTTCTGGTTAAGCAGGCGGCAGCCGAGTGGCGGGACGCCTTGCGTCCAGGAGAAATCATCATGGCAGTGAGAATTGAAATTCCCGAGGATATTGAGCACCACTTGGAAACGCAGTGGGGTAACCTGCCTAGGCACGCGCTTGAGGCGCTCGCGATTGAGGGCTATCGTGCGCGGGTCCTGAGTCGTTCGCAGGTCAGACGGATGCTTGGGTTCGAGACGGGTGTGGAAGTCGATGAATTCATGAAGCGCGCCGGAGTCCCTTTTGATTACACCATGGATGACTTCGAACACGATGGGGAAACCAGCCGATATCTTCGAGAAACACGAAGTAAGGAATTACAAGGGCGATGATCGTCATCGCCGACACAAGCCCACTCCATTATCTAATCCTTCTTGAGCGCGCTGAAGTTCTACAACACCTCTACGGTCGTGTAATCATCCCGGAAGCCGTTGTCCGCGAGTTGCAAGCGCAGAAAACGCCCGCAGTCGTGCGGCAATGGATCACGAGCCCACCAGAATGGCTGCAAATACGGCAGATCGCAGTACCTCCAGACCCGGCGCTAGCGGAACTTGACCTAGGCGAACGTGAAGCCATCGCGCTGGCAGAAACGCTTCGGGCCGACGCATTGATTATCGACGAGAAGATGGGGCGCCGCGAAGCGGAGCGTCGAAAGTTACGTGTGATTGGAACTGTGCGGGTCTTGGACGATGCGGCAGAGGCAGGGCTGGTGGACATGCGCACTGTACTTCCGCGGTTGCAAGCATTTGGGTTCTACCTCGACGCGAAACTCTTGCAATTTCTACTTGATAGAGATTCTGCACGTACGCGACGCAAGACCGAAAGCTAAGGTCAGTCCGTTAGTAGAGGGGCGCCGGCGATAGGCTCAAGATCACATATATTAAGGATGTCGGGAATCGCGCTGGTTTCAGGCATCCTCGCACAGGCACCACCGTCTTCCTCACGCCGCTGTCCACGACGACAGAACTCAGAATCAGCCTGCAATCCCAAAACCGAAGAGCTTGCGCGAAGTAGGAAGAAATCCTTTTAATCTAGGGCACAACGATTTGGCGAATTACAGCTGCTATTCGCCTTTGCAATCGGAATCTAGCACTGTCACGAAAATGTAACGCAAAGTGCGGAAGGCGGCGGCAAAAATGTGGCAAACGGCAACAAAGGAAGGAGAAAGTAGGTTGCGGGAATTTGCCCCAAGTTGCTGATTCCGTTCGATTAGCCACTCCTCTGGCAAGATTTGGCAAAGTAGTTCGAACGGCTACGAACCAGAAGGTCGGGAGTTCGAATCTCTCAGGGCGCGCCACTTCTTCCTGTGGATACAGGATTACTTCCAAAGCAGCACCCGTTCTCTGGAGGCCTCAGCGGATGCCCACAAACGGATTCTCGATGACAATGCCAGCAATCCTTTGGCCAGCGTTTAAATCTTCCGACAGAATCCGAGTCGCGCCGTTCTTTGAGGCAGATGAAACAATCAGGGCATCCCAGAAACCGATTCGCGACTCATCCTCGATCCGAAATGCCGAGGCTATTTCAGCTGGAGTGGTTTCTGTGCACCAGATTGCATAGCTGCTCACCACAAGGCGTGCCAAATCCTTTGACAAGGGAGAGGAAATCTTTCGTGTGACGTTGACATAGAATTCCTGAAGTACCTGCACGCTAAGAAGGCCCGTTCGCTCGCTCCAAAGGTCACGGAGAACCGTCTTTGCAATTTGGTGCTTCGCGCCTGCGTCTTTGTCATGCGCATAGATCAAAACATTCGTATCGATGAACGTCTTAGCGCTCATGGAGTTCATCTCGTCCCACTCGAATTACGCCGCCCAGGTGAAAGCCCTGATCGAGCAAGGTCATTGCCTGGCGCTCGGCGCGTTCGTAGGCTTCTTCCTCGCCTACGAGTATCTCAATCTGGTGAGCCAGGAGGCCGCTGATGGAAGTTGAACGCCGAGCGGCGCAGATCTTGGCCTTCTGAATTGTTTTTCGGTCAAGACTGATCGTTACATTTTGCTTCCCGTTTCTCTTGGTACTGGCCATAATTTCCTCCGTTACACGTATTATACGTGTAGCACGTATCCCACGTGCAGTCAAGCGTTAGTGGGTCTCAGACGGGACGGTGGGGCACGTGTTACAGACAAACCCTCCCCAGAGCTCCGATCACAGGCGCAATCCAGCTGGCAACTTGATTTGCACCCAACACGCCGCGAAATCGTTGAGGAAAGTTCGAAAATCGTCCCCTTGGGCGCGCCACTCCTTGAATCTAAAGGATTTAATCAAAGTGAGCTTCACCCCGACCGTCTGGGTAATACCAGACGCTCTAGCATGAGCAGTTCTCACAAGTATTTTTTCATCTTGCAAAATCAACACGTTACCGATGCGAATTTGACTTCTTTCTATGGGCCGCAAAAACTGTCACGAAAACGTCATACTTTACGAGGTCCGACTAGCACCTGGTGGCATCGTTCGCATCCAGCGCAGTGGTCGAGAGCCCGGAACTTGTCCTCATCCGCGATGCTGGCCACGGTTGCGGCCCGGTTCGTTCCAATGGGCTCTAGCCGGAGCAGGGACATGTCTTCCTGTCTATGGCGAATTGCTATTTGGCCAGTCACGCGTTCGCCGGAACGACGCCAAGCCCGAATGTTCATCCATGTAACATGTTTCAAGGCCACCTCGTATGTCACTCATTTTAAAAGCGCTCTGAGTTTTGGCGAGGGACACGCAAGCCGGGGAATCCTGAGGAATCATGGGCGAAATAACAATTCGCCAGCCACACCACGCAGAAATGCGTACACGACAGAATCGAGCGAAACCCGAGTCCCGGATACATAGTAGCAGCCGTCGCGCTGTTCAACGTACTGATTGGCCATCTGCAATCCCCTGCCGATCATTATAACCCGGTACGGCGCGATTAATGACCCTCGCAGGCCGAGCGGTCCGCTGTGGTGTCTAATCCTCGGGCAGATACTGCAAGCATCGGGGGCAATTGGGCCGATTGACTCGTCATTGGTTGTGGACAGGACTCGTGGCGCTGGTTGCGGGGATCGGTTTATTCGGACTGGGAATCGCAGCATACCTTAGCCATGTCCACGCGTCAGCCACTGCACTAGTCAAGTCGGCCCAGGTAATACGTACGACGGCGGATGCCGAGCGTGAAATCGCTGCGTGGAGAACGCGTTCAGGCAAGGAGTTTTGGGTGGAGAGCCGCGATGGGGTGGAGAAAACTTACGAAGCGCAAATTGTGAATGGAATTGCCCGTCTCGGGTTTGTCGAACTTACGGAACTCACTCTGGACATAACGATGCACGAGGGGAACTTGCGACGCATTAACGTTACTGAGTGGACGGCTTGGTACCGGTTAGCGTCAGTTTCGATTCAAGAATGGTTCGAGTTTGATTTGCTGAGTCGCTTACCGAATCAAATTTCTTGTGAGTCGAATAGAGAAACCGACCGCGGCTGTGGTGGTATTCCCTTCGTCTTTGCGAGATCAGCAAAGAACATTGGCATT
>QHYH01000074.1 GCA_003223215.1 Acidobacteriota bacterium | reverse complement strand
TGCCGTCAACGGGCTGTGAGTTACATTGCAACGCCCGTGGTAATTTCAGTCCTTCAGTCCAAGTCCCGTCGGATTCGAACCCAATGGAAATGCTGGGTCTCCCTTCCCAAGAAGGTGGAGGTATTGGAGATGAGCTGACGGCTAGTGAAGAAGCTCTATGATTTGGTTGGGCGAGTTGGGCGATTCACGGCCTTTTCAAAAAGCTAACTGATTGTGGCGACGCGTCTTAGCTTTAGTGATTCCCCGTTCGCAACGAGGAGGCCGGGGGTTCGAATCCCCTCTCGTCCACCAAACTTCAAACAGCTATCACCGCTTTTGACTACAGTATGGCTATTGGACTCCGCACGAGGAGGGCAATGGTGACCAGCCCAAGAGCGTAAAGAATGGTTGTAGCCACGGCGAGAGCTTGTAACCCTCCATGGCCGAATGTGGGGATTCGGCGCAGTGACCCTGATGGATCATTACTATCTGCGACGAAAAGCTGCGGCTCGCTGACCGTCTCCGCAGCCAACGCTTGTCGATCATTTTGAGCACACGATGCGCCTGCTCGATTGCGTGCCACCGGTAGTGTTCAGTCAGAAGCTCTTTGCTGGTGTCTGGATTGTCCTCCATCATCGGCATCAGCTTCCGGGCGCAGAGTAGTGTCGCCGCAAACAGAATGGCGTGCTTCCGAATTTTCGGGAGGCACAATCGCACTGTCGCCACCGCTGCCGCTGATCGCCTTCGCCGTGCTCACCTTCGCCAGCCCAAAATCCAAAATCTTCGCGCGATTCTTCTTGGTCACGAAAATGTTCGCCGGCTTGATGTCGCGGTGCACGATGCCTTCCGCATGCGCGGCGTCCAGTCCCTCGGTCACCTCAATCCACAGGTCCAGCTGCCGCTCCAGCTCCATCGGCTGGCCGTTAATCAAATGCTTCAGCGGTGCTCCGTCCAGAAACTCCATGGCGATGAACGCCTTCCCATCCGCCTCGCCCACGTCATAAATCGTGCAGATCTTCGGATGATTCAGCGCCGAATGGCTTGCGCCTCCCGATGAAATCGCAGTAGAGTCTTTACCTTAATATCGAATACGGTATTCACTTGCTATCGCTACTATCTAATGGAAACTACATTCCCTCCGTCCCCGGACTTGCAGAATTTCTACTTCCATTCGTTGCGTGGGGTAGAACATGAGACTCCCAAAAGTGAGCTTGTGCCGTGGTGCCCTACTCTTCATTTCCATTTTGGCGCTCTCTTGCGGACATGCCGCTGCGCAAACAACGAGCATCCCCGCTCGCATTACTCAGGCAGTGGATGAGAATAACCTCGTTGTTCTGAAGGGAAACGTCCATCCGCTCGCCCGGCCGGAGTTCGATCAAGGACCTGTTGCTGAGGCGCAGCCGCTGAACAGAATTCTGCTACTGTTGCAACGAAGCGCAGCCCAAGAGTCTGCACTGCGCCAACTTCTCGACGATCAACAGAGCAAATCTTCTCCAAAATATCACGCCTGGCTGACTCCGGATCAATTCGGCAAACAGTTTGGTCCCGCCGACGCCGACATCCAAACCATCACCCAGTGGCTCGCGACCCATGGGTTCACAGGCGTCGAAGTTGGCCCCGGCCGAAATTTGATCGAATTTTCCGGCGACGTCGGCCAAGTCCGAAACGCGTTCCACACCGAAATCCACCACTACTTCGTAAACGGTCAAGAGCACCTCGCCAACACGTCCGATCCCCAAATCCCCGCGGCACTTACCCGTGTTGTGGCTGGAATTGTCAGCCTGCACAACTTTCCTCGAAAAACGCAGTACCGCCGTGCCGCCGTACTTAACTGGTCGAAGGACACCAGCCGGGCGAGCCTGCTTCAGCTTGCAAATCCCGACTTCACCTATCAGTGCGGCTCTGACCCGAATACGGGCCAACCAATATACTGTTCCGAGCTCGGCCCCTATGATTTTGCCGCCATTTACAACGTGCTGCCCCTTTGGAACGCAACGCCAGCCATCGACGGCACAGGAGAAACGATCGCGATCGCTAACGAATCGAACATTAAAGTTCAAGATGTCCGGGATTTTCGCACTATCTTTGGACTGCCCGCGAACGACCCTGTCGTCGTTCTTAACGGCCCTGACCCGGGGCTTGTTCCCAATATCGAAACGGAAGCCGACCTCGACGTGGAAATGTCAGGCGGAGTAGCCAAAGGGGCCACCATTAAGCTGGTCGTTTCTCAGGCCACCGAAACGACCGCTGGCGTCGATCTGTCCGCGGAATACGTCGTCGATAACAATCTGGCCCCCATCCTCAGCGTGAGTTTCGGAGACTGTGAACTCAACCTCGGCGCAGCTGGCAACCAGTTTTATAATCAGCTTTGGCAGCAGGCAGCTGCGCAAGGGATTTCTGTCTTCGTTTCATCGGGAGACAACGGCGCAGCCGGCTGTGATTTCTTCGCCGGACAGACGCCGCAACCCGCTCAAAACGGCTTGCAGGTTAGCGGATTTGCCTCCACGCCCTACAACATTGCCGTGGGTGGAACGGATTTTAATGACTTCTTCAATTTCACAACCTATTGGAGCACGACGAACAACTCAACAACGCAGCAGTCCGCCAACGGGTATATCCCGGAGACTACATGGAACGATTCCTGTACCAACGCCATTTTTGGTGATCCCCGCATAGGCTTCAGCACAAACGCCGAAACGAATTGCAATAACTCAAGATTGACAGGATTCGTCTTCACCGCCGGCGGCAGCGGCGGCAAGAGCAGTTGTACGACACCGTCGGGCCAAACCCCTGCTGCATGTGCGGGCGGCTACTCCAAACCCTCGTGGCAATTTGGCACGGGCGTTCCCCTCGATGGCAAGCGTGACGTTCCGGATGTCTCTCTCTTTGCTAGCAATGGGTTCGTTGGAAATTCTTACGCCATTTGCGAAACAGATGTCCTTGGTTTTTGTAGCAGCTCCAATCTGTTTCCTATCGGTGGTACATCGGCATCGGCTCCCGCCTTCGCTGCAATTATGGCTCTGGTCAACCAAAAAACTCAGTCTCGCCAGGGTAACGCCAACGTGGTTCTCTATAAGCTCGCCACAAAACAATCAGCGTCAAGCTGCAACTCAAGCACAGGGCCCGCTAGCACATGCATTTTCAACGACGTGACGTCGGGAACCATCGCGATGCCTTGTGCCAAGAACAGTTTGAGTTGCACGACCTCTAGTTCCATTGACCAATACGGTGTCCTCTCCGGCTACAACGCCGGCGCCGGATATGACCTTGCCACTGGTCTTGGTTCCGTGAATGTGCAGAATCTGGTGAATAACTGGTCTTCCGTCAACTTCCTCCCTTCGGCCACCACGCTAGCCGCCAGCGTGAATGGGACTGTCGTTTCTTCAATCACAGTTGCCCATGGCGCACCGGTCAGCGTCAGTAGCAACGTTACGGCAGGCACCGGCGCCACCGGTACTCCCACGGGACAGGTCGCTTTGGTCGCTGCACCCAATCCCACGCCTGGGAATCCGAGCGGCTCCCTCGGGGTCGAAGCTCTTACCCTTTCGAGCGGCTCGGCAAGCGGCACGAACGTCATCCTACCGGGCGGTTCCTACAACCTCACCGCCCACTATCAAGGCGATGCAACTTTTGGCTCGAGTGATTCTAGCCCCGGAATCCCGGTAACCATCACCGCCGAGAACAGCAAGACTTTGATCAGCATTCCTACATTCGACGTTAAGACAGGCATGGAAGCAGGCAATACTCCCACCTCTTTGGTATACGGCTCTCCCTACATTGCTCGCATGGACGTAGGCAACGCGCAAGCAACTCTTTCCTTTCCACCCAAGCCGGTTTGCACTCCCCCAAGCTGCCCTACCGGAACTATCACTTGGACGGACTCCCTGAACGGTGCTGCTGCCGCGCCCCTCGACGGAGGCATGTTTTCACTCAACAGTGAGGGCTACACTGAGGATCAGCGCATCCAGCTTTCCGGCGGCTCCCACGTCCTCACCGCAAGCTACAGCGGTGACAACAGCTACAGCGCAAGTGCGAGCACTTATGCGATCACGATCACGCCTGCGCCGACTACGACCACAGAACAACCATTGGTCAGCAATCCTGTAGAAGGCGTGCCATTTCAGGTTCTCGTGGGTGGAAGCGCGCAGACGCAGTCGGGTGCGGCTCCCACAGGTACGATTACTTTCCTCGATGGGACAACCCAGTTGGGCAGCCCCTTTTCCGTGACCGGGTTCCCTGGGCAGAACGGTTCAGCGCCAGGGTTCAGCCTCAATCCCAATTTCACGAACGTAACAATACCAACCGCGGGCACGCACATGTTGACCGCGCAATACAGTGGTGATTCGAATTACGCCTCTTCCGTGAGCAGTCCGTTTACGTTGAACGTGCTTCACCGCACGACCGCGAACATCAGCGCCAGCCCAACGACTTTGAACTACGGAAGCACAGTGACGATAACAGGCGTGATCAATACTACGGTGCCGGCATCGAACGTCGCCTCAGAAGTGGGCTGACGATCACTACGGTTCCTGACGGAAGCGGAAATTGGGAAATTCAGGTGGCCGCCACCGTCACGCCTTCGAATAGTGAAAGCTTCTCTATCACTTACGCCGGCGACTCCAATTACGCCTCTGTCTCGGCGTCCAGCAACTTCGTGACGGTCGTTCTGCCAGACTTTTCGATTGCGCCGAACCCTGCCTATCTGACAATAACCGCTGGCCAGACGGGCTCGCAGCAGCTGACGATTACGCCTGCAAACAACTTGGCCAGCACAGTTAACTTCTCTTGCAGCCCGGACGCAACAATTGGGATCACATGTTCGTTCAGCCCGACTTCCGTAAACCTCACGAACAGCACGCCTACGACAGCGACAGTAACGCTGGCAACTCTTCCACCGTCAGCAACCTCGACAGCGGCGTTTCCAGCTTCCCCCGGCGTGAAGTGGCCTCGTTGGCCTGGGGGACGAGGTTGGCCAGTAGGGCTTGATCTGGTGTGCCTGGTCGCGTTGCTTCTGTCTTTTCTGCCAAGGCAAAGTCGCACGAAGCGTCTCGCTTTCGCTCTAGTGGCCGCCTCTAGCCTGCTATACGTATTTGGTTGTGGAGGCGGATCAGCGCAATCACAGTCTCCGCGACAAAGGTTCCTGCAGGGACTTCCCCCTCTGTAACCCTGAGTGCAAACGTAACGTCCACGAAAACCGTCGCAGGCACGATTACTTTCTGGGAGAAAGGCAACGACGGAGCACTCACGCCACCGCTAACCGTCGTAGCCAATTCGGCGTCCAGTCAAGTGGCCCTGCCGTTTGTGGGAACGCATCAGATTTATGCACAATACAGCGGAGACAGTCAAAATCAGGGCTCGCAATCCTCGACACTCAACGTTGTGGCCACGGGCACAACGTACATGGGTGTGCAGGCTACAAATGGCCCTGTGTCTCAGTCTTCGACCATTTGGGTCACGATTCAGTAATTCACTGGGTTGGCATGCAAGACGGACAGGAGCTTGGTCCTCGAGTCTCTAGCTTAGCTAAAGGGTGTTGCAAAACCCCTGATTTTTCAAATTCCGTCGGCTGAGTCAAAAATTTCCTGGGGCAAGGTGGCTCGTTGTTGTTTTGAGCTGCCGTCTTTGACTGGCGACCGCCAAATTCCGATCGTCTTCGGTGGCCCATGGGTTTCTTGCCTGGGTGGGCCAATATTTCCCTTACTCCACGCATCCTCGAGGACCAAAGATGTGAGCGGCCCAGCACGAGCCGGACCGAATTGCTTGCTTTCGACAACCGATGCAGTGGGCGAGCCAGACGCGGGTTCTCTGCATCGATCCAACCATTGGCTTGAGCCCGAAACCTGCGACGAGTGGTACATGCCAGCCTGCTGAATGAGGCCGAGCACCAGACACACCAGTGCCCAGCAGACCATGGTTAACCAGCACTTGGACTTCATCGTCAATCGGCCTCGCGGGCACTCTGCAAATTCCGTTCCTTATTTAGCTCCGCCAGTTCTCGCAAATGTTGCTGCATTTTTTGCCAAGCCTCTACCCCTTGGCGCGTGGCCTGCTGCGCTCCCTTGGGAACATAGTAGCCGGTGGTCTTACCCTGCTCCCCGCGGTAGCTCACATTCAGATGCGGACCATGCTTGGGTCCATCTCCTTGGCAGTGGCAGCCCGCTTGTCCGCAGGTGCGGTAAGTTTCCGATAGGGTTCCGAAAATAGCGACCTCTGCTAGACGTGCAATCTCGCCCAGCAGCTTGCGTCGTTGGGCAGTGGAATCAATCGACCTGGCCATTGATCCTCCTGCGCTCCTGATAGCGAGCGATGGAAAACAGATTTTTGGTAATCACACACCAGCCCACGTAGCGCTGAAATCCAGGGTCTGTTTTGTACGTGGCTCGCAACATGGAGAAGGGATGCTTCAAGGTGCTGATGGTAGCCTCACAGCCGGCTCGCCAGCGCAGCGCTCGCCGGAACCAGCGCTTCTTTTGGTTCTTGGCCCGCTTGACGGAGAGACGTCCGCGCCCCGGCAGCGCCACTTTCTTTACCCCGAGATTTTGCGCCGCACGCTGGTTCTTGTCGGAGAAAAAACCTCGATCGCCCGTGGCCATCTGCGGCGCGCGCCCGAAGCAAGCCTGATGTTGTTCGATGGCTGGCATCCAGGATGTGGTATCGGCCGGGTTGCCGGTCAGAACTTGGTAGGCGCTCACGATGCCGTTTTCCACCTCGTCAATGCGCACCAGCCTACCAAACTCGTTGGGCTTGTGCGCTTTCCCTTTGCGAATCACTTCGGTGTGCGGTTCGAACAGACTCAACACTTTACCTTCCACGTGGCAGTTTCCACCCCACACTCGTTCCTTGGTTTGCGTGATCACCTTCTCCACCAAAGGTAGAAAGTGCCGCAGCTGGTCGATCTGTGCTTCTACCCGCAGGAACTTGCCCACCACTTTCAGCCGTCCCTTCCTCCATCGTTCGACCACTTCGCTGGCCTGCCGCACCACGCTCCGGGTCAGCCCCACTAACTTTTTGTAACTATCCCGCATCCGCTGTTTGCTGGCGTCCGTAAGTGACTTGGCAGCGCGGGCGATCTCCAGTAGGCGATATTTCACCGCGCGCCCGTGATGCACCACGTTCAGGGCTCCGTCCTTACACTCGGCGGCGATCCGTTCGAGACTGCGGCTGAGCACTCGGATACCGTCGCCCAGAAGCGAGCTGTCAGTCGGATAGTGAACGTTGCTTTCCACGACACTGGTGTCAGTGCGAAGTTTACGTCCGTGCGTTACGCCTTGCTCACGCGCCAGGCGCACCACCCGCTGATTAATTTGTTCGGTGACCTGCGGAGTCAACAACGCGAAGGTTCGGCTGAAGGTAGTGAAATCGGGCGTGACTTCGGCATCGAAGCGGGTGAACCGCCGATACACCAAGTTGCTGCGGAGTTCCCGTTCCAGATCGCGGAAGCTCCAGCCCTTCAGGTGCTTCATGACACAACAGCGCAGCACGCGATCGGGAGGGATGCCGGGTCGCCCGGTGCGCGCTGAGGCGGGGGAACGTGCCGCCAGACATTGCTGGACCAAATCAACCAAAGCGGGATCCTCCAAGAGTTGATCGACGGGATCGAGCAAATCATCCTTCAGCAGTACAGCTTGCTTGGCCAGAGGGGAATAGAAGAGCCAGGATTGGTGGGAGGTAGAGTTGATCATACCGTACTCGATTATATCGAGTAATATATACATTGTCAAGGGAAAAGGGGAAATCAGTGCACATTTTCGGAGAAATTTGCTGCAAAGATAAGCGAACCAGCAGATCTGCCACGTCGTTTCGTCAGCTACCCGCGTCAATCAAGGGGTTGGGCTCTGTGTTTTGCAACAGCCTTTAGCTA
>QHYH01000073.1 GCA_003223215.1 Acidobacteriota bacterium | reverse complement strand
GGAAACCGGCAGAAGAGGAAAAATTCCTGTGGCAGCGGCAACGTCAAAGCGACCGAGGCCAGCAGATTGGGAGAGCACGGAGACAGCTGAAACAATGAGGACTCGAGCGCCAGGCAGTTCTCACGAAAACTGTTGTTTTATGGGGCAATTTCGCAAATTTATGACCATCCAACCGATTTTTGACGCCACGGCTCAAAGCGCACGGCTTAACTCCATGTGTAACGACGTCTTACTGGAGTACTACCGGACTTTGGGGAAGAACCGCCTGGAGGGAAATGATGCTTTCCAAGATCCTTTCCGGCTTGCCGGCCCGGGACAGGGACCTGCTGTGGGCAGTCTTTCTGAAAGAATAAGGATAAAGATGCGGTCTGACGGGACATGGGCGTGGACCGCAATTACCTGCGAGTTCCCCTGCATCGCACCAAGGATAAGTTCAAGGATGAGTGGGCCAGCCTAGCTAGCGCCAGTTTGGGAGAATTTGCTCAATGAAGTGCTCAACGAAGATTAGTCCTTCCTAACGCCGAAGGGGTGAGTTGGCGGTCGACTACCGCTGAGAATGCGTTCGTGAACAGGTTACTCGTCCCTTGGCGACCGATCGTTACCTATCCGCCGCGCGCGGCAGTGCGCTCAGTCCGCAATCTCACAGCGCGTGCTTGTACAAAGCTACTAGCTTGCCCCAAGCGTGCTCGGCGTCCTGTTTGTTCTCGGCCGCCCTGCTGTCGGGCACGCACCAACCGTGCAGCGCATTGGGGTAGACTTCGATTTCCGCGCGGACCTTCGCGGCAGCGAACGCCTCCCGGAGCTTGTTCTTGACCTCGGGCTCGCGCTTGTCGTCATCGGCCGCGATGGCAAAATACAGACGTGCCTTGATCTTCGGTGCCAGCAGATGCGGGCTATTCGGCTTGTCCGTGGCCAGAAAACCACCGTGGAACGAAGCTCCGGCACCCACACGCTCGGGCAATGCGGCCGCGGTCCTCATAATGTACGGACCACCCAAACAGTAGCCGTGCGTCCCGATCTTCTTTTTCTGGTTCACCTGCGGTTGCGAATCGAGGAACGCAACGTAAGCGGCAGCGTCTCTCTCCGCGGCCCCGGGCCCGAGGAACGATGCCACCGTGCGCCACCGTGCGCGCATAGTTCTTTCTGTCGGCCGGATTGTTGGCATAATCGAACGACGCGTCGAACACGGGAGCCCGGTGCGCCCGGTAGAAGAGATTGGGGACGAGCACAGAGTATCCTTCGGCAGCGATGCGCTTTCCGAGATCACGAATCACGGGACGCAGGCCCGGCGAATCATGCCACAGCAATACTCCAGGATGGGAACCTCGCGCCGGATGAATGAAAACCGCGTCGCAAATGCCGTCCGGCGTCTTGACGTCGGTGTCCATGTCGATCACCCGCTGTTCTCGATCCGAGGCCGTGCCGGTCGCAGCGGCGGTTAATCCAGCCGCGAATGCGATGAAATTGCGCCGTGACAGGCCGGGTGACGTAGCGTCATTGGGTCTTCGATCTTTCTTGTCGTTCGGCATAGGCGGTTTTCGGCTTTCGGGATGGCCTTGTCACGACATGGTAGCGCGGGCAACTGACGCACGATCTTTTGGCGGGGGCATCTGGTCCTTAGTTCGCGGTTGCGCGTCCCGGCAGGGGTGCGCCGGCAGTCGGCCGTGAATGTCGCGCCCGGAAGAAGGCAAAGTGATCCAGGACCTTCTCCTGGAACTCTTCGAGATAAAGATAGATGGCCGGAGTGATGAAAAGGGTGATGAACTGCGACACAATCAGCCCGCCGACCACAACGAGTCCCAGCGGCCGGCGTGAAGCGCCATCCGCCCCGTAGCCAAGGGCGATCGGCAGCGCGCCCATGAGTGCGGCCATGGTGGTCATCATGATGGGCCGAAAGCGCTCCATGCTGGCGTCGTGAATCGCCTGGTCGTCCGAGACACCGTGCTCGACACGCTGTTGCGCGAAGTCCACGATCATGATTCCGTTTTTCTTCACGATGCCCATGAGCATGAACATGCCGATAAACGCGTATAAGGAAGCCTCGGCGCCGAACAACCACAGCGTCAAGAGCCCGCCTACGAGCGCAACCGGCAACGAGGAGAGCACAGTAATCGGATGCAGGTAGCTCTCGTACAAAATGGCCAAAATCACGTACATGACAAAGACTGCGAGGAACATCAGGATGGTGAGGCTCGATACCGTGTCTCGGAACGTAAGCGCCTCGCCCCGGAACTCGCCGCGAATTCCTGGTGGCAAGACTCGCTTCGCAGCCTTCTCGACGAAATCAGTGGCCTGCCCGATGGAATAGCCGGGCTTCAGGTTGAAGAACAGCGTGGCGCTCGTGAATTGGTTGATGTGATTGACGGACTGTGGGCCCAAGATCGGACGCCAGGTCGCTAGGGCGTTGAGCGGAACCATGCGCGAGCCGTCGTCGCTCTTGATGTACAGCAGATGCAGATCCTGAGGCCCGGAACGCTGGTCGTCAGCAACCTCCAGGATCACCTGGTATTGGTCGGTGGGCTTCTTGATGAGATAGACGTAGTTCTGCGAGTACGCTTGGTGCAGAAGACTAAGAATCCGAGTCTCGGAGACTCCGTAGGTCTTTGCCTGCTCGCGGAGGATGTCGACCCGCAGATTCGGGGTATGGTTGAACAGGTCGGAGTTGACGAAGAGGAATCCCGGGAACTCGAACATTTTGCGCATCAGGGTTCCGGCGCTGGCATAGACCTCGTTCGGATCGATCCCGGAAATCGAATAAGCAAACTGGCCCTGCAGCTGTGCCGTGGCCCCGGTGCTAATCTGCAATACGGGCTGGGGCTTCAAAAACGTCGTCAGGCCGGGGACGTTGGAGTTCAACTGCCCCATCAATTGCCCGGCCACGGCTTGAATAGGCGGACGCTTATCGGGTGGTTTCAGAAAGGCGAGCACCAGCCCTTGGTTGGCGGGGAAAAATGCATTGTTGCCGCTCATGGTGAAGGTCATGTCCACGGCGGGGTTGGTATGGAGGACCTCCTCCACCTGCATCTGGTGGGTATGCATTTCGTAGTGCGACGTGCCCTCCTGAGCAACGAAAACGCCGAGGGCGAAGGAGCTGTCGCCGATGGGAAGGAAGGCCTTGGGAACGGTATAGAAAAAGTAGACAGTTCCCAGCAGGCACACCACCCAAATCGCCAGGGAAATCCAGCGATACCGAAGAAAAAACCACAACGAACGCCCGTAGACCGATAGCACCCTTTTTTCTGTCCCGCCGATGACGCGCTCGATCCAGTTCTTTTTCGCGCGCGCTCCGCGTTCCTGGAGCAGGCCGGAGCACATGAGCGGTGTAAGTGTCAGCGAAACGATGCCGCTGGCAAAAATCGAAACGATGATGGTGATCGAGAACTCTCGAAAGATGCGCCCAACCAGGCCGCCCATAAAAACAAGCGGAAGGAATACAGCGGCTAGGGAAACGGTCATGGCCAGAATCGTGAAGCTGATTTCCTTAGCGGATTGCAGAGAGGCTTCCAGGGCCCCCAGGCCGCTCTCCATGAGGCGAACGGTATTCTCCAGGAAGACGATGGCGTCATCGACCAGGAATCCGATGGCCAGTGTCAGGGCCATCAGGGACAAGTTGTCCAGGCTGTAGCCCAGGATGTCCATGACCACGAAGGTGAGCAGGAGCGAGAGCGGCAGCGCCACAACCGGAATCAAGGTGTCGCGCGCGCGGCCGAGAAAAAAGAAAATCACCAGGACAACCAAGGCGAACGCGACGAGCAGCGTCGCCTGGACATCCTTGACGCTGTTCACGATGCCTTGAGAACGGTCATAAATGGGAACGATTCCAACAGAACTGGGGAGTTGCGCTTGCACGGCGGGAAGGAGGTCGCGGATGGATTTGGCCACCTCGACGGCGTTTGATCCCGCACGCCGGAAAACCGCAACGACGACCGTAGCGGCCGGAACCTCGTGTCCGCGGTACCAAAAGCGCATGCTGATGCGTTCGTCCTGCAATCCATTTTCTACCCTGGCGATGTCTTTCAAGTAGACCGGACCGCCGTTGCCTTGGCGGACGATTAAATCCTCGTACTCGCTGGCTTCGCTCAACTGTCCTTCGGGCTGCAGCAGAAAGGTGTGATGTTCGCCGTCAAATTGGCCGGCGCCGGTGTAGCTGGTTCCGTTCTTCAACGCCGCGGCCAGCTCATCGATGGTCAAATTGCGCGCGGCCATCGCGGAAGGGTCCGCCTTGATGCGAACGGCGGACTGAGCGCCATAGACGGCGACCTGGCTCACGCCAGGGAGAATGCTAATGCGCTCGCCGACTTGCGTATTGGCGTAGTCGAAGAGCTGGCCCTGCGTGGCGCTGTCGCTAGTGATCCCCACATACATGATGGGCTGGTCGTTCGGATTGGTTTTGGTGAAGGTGGGCGGGCTCGGTAAATCCACGGGAAGCTGCGCCGTCGCGCGCGTAATGGCCGCCTGAACGTCAGTTGCCGCGGCATCCACGCTCTTCGAGAGATCGAACTGCAAGACGAAGCTCGAGTGCCCCTGTCCACTGTTGGAGGTCACCAACTGAAGGCCGGGAATCTGCATGAACTGACGCTCGAGCGGAGTGGCCACGTTGTTCGCCATGGTCTCTGGCGTTGCGCCGGGATAGCCGACGTTTACCTGAATGACGGGATAGTCGACCGCGGGCAGATCGTTGACCGGCAAGGCAAAATAAGCGAGTACGCCAAAAACGATGGCCGAGACCGTAAGCACTGCGGTCATCACCGGGCGGCGAATAAATGGTTCAGAGAGATTCATCGATCTTGTTCTCGTTACCCAGGTGGGCCGTAAAGCCTCGGCGTTTTTAGGCCGAGGATATAAGGCCCCTCCTCTTTCTTTTCCTTCCGAACTCCTCTATATTTCTGTCCGAACGACCTATGGGCGGGCAGCCCAAAAGTGAAGCCTCTTCGTGGTCCTCCGCTGAAGTAGGGCGGTTGTGGGAGGAACCCACCGAAGCCATCTCGGAAAAACAAACCGAGAGGCCGCAGGAATCCTCGCCGCTTGCGGCGGGGAGGATGTCAATTTGCCTTCGCGGGCGCACCTGGCTGCGTGCCCGCTGCGGGGTTAGCGCCGCCGGTATCCACACGCACCTTGCCGTTCGGAGCTACGGCCATCTGGCCGGCGACGATGACATTCTCTCCCGGGGCTACACCTTGGCTAACCACGATGTTGTGGCCTTGCTGCTGGCCCAAGGTCACAAGCCGTAGGTCTGCGGTGTTGTCGGGTTTCACCACGTAGACGAATGGACCATTCTGGCTGATTTGCGTGGCTTGGTTGGGGATCAGTACCGCTCCCTTTTGCGTTGCCAGCACAAGCCTGACGTTGACAAATTGCCCGGGCCAGAAATGGTGATCGGGGTTGGAGATGGTGGCGCGCAAAAAGACCGTGCCGGTGCCGTTCTGGACGGTGTTATCGAGAAATGTGAGCTTACCGCCGCGGACATGCTCTTCCGGATCGGAAGGCAGCCTCACGAAGGTCTTTAGCGTTCCGCGAGTCATCTCTTTTTGCACATTGGGGAGATCGCGCTCGGTTATCGTGAAGTCCGCATAAATCGGATCCAGGCGCTGGATTAGCAATAACGCGGTTGTGTTCGCCTGCACCACGTTTCCGACGTCAACGAGTCGTGCGCCCGCACGCCCCTCGATGGGCGAGTGAATATCGCAATATTCCAGGTTGAGCTGGGCGGTTTCAAGCGCCCCTTCCGACGATTCCACCTGTGCCTGATCGACCTCGACGGTGCTCCTTTTGGTGTCGTAATCCTGCTTTGCGATGACCTTCGAGTTGAATAGCTCCGAGCTGCGAGCGAACTCCACCTTGGCGAGTTCCAGCGCCGCTTTTGCCTGCGCCAGAGCGCCCTTTGCCGAATCGAGCTGGGCCTGATACGGACGCGGATCAATCACAAAGAGCAACTGCCCCTTGGTCAAATCCGCGCCATCCTGGAATTGCCTCTCCGTAATGCGTCCGCCGACTTGCGGGGTTACGGTAACGGACTCGAAAGCGTAGCTCTTGCCGATCTCGTCGAGGTAAACGGGCACATCTTGGGCTTGCGCCTTGGCCACACTCACGAGGGGCGGCGGCGGCATCTGGGAACCAGCAGCCTGGGGATTCGCTCGGTTACAGCCCGACGCAGCCATTTGCAAGACAAACAGCGGCAGGACATACAAAAATCGGAGCTGCCACTTCATCCTCGCCCTCCCCTAGTCTTTCTAAACGCTACAGCCCAACGGGTATTGCGGGCCAGGCGCAAAAGCCCCGTGGTCGACACCACGCCCTGCCAGTATCTCTGAAGTTTGTCGCGCCTGGTTGTGTGCATAAAGCGAGGGGACATCCGAGACTACCTTAGACGCATAGGGCGGGAATGCGTTACCCTTGAGGGCCGTAAAGCCTCGGCTTTTGAAGCCGGGGATATAAGGCCCTCTTGTTTTTTTGAATGTGGCAACACCAAAATGCTCTCGTGTAAACGACCTATGGGCGGACAGCCCAAAGTAAAGCCTCTTCGTGGTCCTCCGCTGAAGTAGAGCGGTTGTGGGAGGAACCCACCGAAGCCATCTCGGGAAAACGAACCGAGAGGCCGTAGGAATCCTCGCCGCTTGCGGCGGTGAGGATGGCAATTTCCGCAAGTTCCATTCTGGGCATGCGGCAAGCCGCGCCCTAGGGGCTCAGTATGCATTGTACCCCGGCGCCGGTGGCTTCGGGCCACGGTTTCAAACATGGACCGGTGATGGGCGAAATGGTCTTTATGTCCGGATTGCCGGCATTACTGGCCAGCTGTGCCCATTTTTGTGGCGTCGCGAGCCTCACCCAGGCACTAAGCCCC
>QHYH01000189.1:27754-47516 GCA_003223215.1 Acidobacteriota bacterium | reverse complement strand
GAGCAGCTTGGAATTCCGTACAGTAGCGATATGGGCCCTCTCAGAGCACGTGTTGAAAAGGGGCGCCTCGTTCTCGACGAGCCGACAACCTTACCCGAGGGCACGGTTGTGGATCTGGTTGCCGACGATGAAGGCGATGACCTCACTAACGAGGAGCGGCGCGCCTTGAACGAAGCGCTGTCAACGTCCTGGAGATCCGCCGAGGCGGGCAGTCTACAGCCCGCGTCGCGAATTCTCGACGAACTGCGTCGGCAGCGTTGAGCCTGCAGGTCCGAACCACACCCGAAGCGGACTCGCAGATCCGCGAAATCGATAATTGGTGGCGCAGAAATCGTGCTGCCTCACCAAACCTGTTTGTCGATGAACTCGCGGCAGCGTTCGACATCCTTGGGCACGCACCACACATCGGGCGTCTGTATCGGCAATCCCCGGTACCGGATACGCGTCGCCTTCTACTCATGGAAACGCGCTATCACGTCTACTATGTCCCCCGCGGTGACGAGGTAAGAGTGCTTGCGGTGTGGCATGCACAGCGTGGTGTGGGACCCCCGCTTCGCGTGTCCTAGCCTCTTGATCATCCGTTAGGAACTAGCAGCTTCAGGCGGGCGGTGAGCACCGCTGACACTCGCCCGTTCATGTTTTGGTGCACTGTAACCTGCCAAATGAGGCAATCCGAGTGGCAAATGAGAGCCACGTAAATTCTGACAGCACGCGAAAATCGGCGAGCCCAGATAGGGCAATTTCGGTCCAACTTCGGTCCAATTCAAGAGGGTGATTGGGCGACCTTTTCGGCTGTAAGCGACACCAGATGCAGCACTTATTTGATTTTTACTCCCTTCTTAACAGCCGAACCCCCAATTTAATCAGAACTTGCCGGAGTTGGTGCTAATCGAGGGAATTCAGTAAGTTGCGATGAAACGGGACGAATCACTTTCTCCTTCTTTATTCACCTTTCGTTCGGATTTTGCCGCCGTTCACCACCATTAGTATTACGTTTTTATGACAGCGCGTACCGTTACCGACTCGGATCGATTCTCCACGGCTGCAGCCGCTCGAACCCTGATCTGCGGCTGATGGGGTCGAGGAACGACGCCGCTCTCAGCTCGAGGTCGCGCCGAGTACTGAAAAAAGTCATCGTCTACCACCCGCGTCGACTCCACGGAACTGAGCCACTACACGAATCCCGCGAATCCTGGCACGCTTGCGAATGCGTACACATGAGTGTACACTCAGCGTGAGGAGCATCCCTATGACGACGATCAAAGTCGGCGTGCGCGAGTTCCGCGAACGGATCGCCAGTTTCCTGGAATCGGACACTCCAGTTGCTGTCACTCGGCGCGGCGAGACTCTCGGTGTCTACGTTCCCACGCGTCGAAAGCGTCCTAAGACAGCCCATATGTCCGAACTGAAGGAAGCAGCCGACCGTCTTGCCAGTGCACTCGCGGATGTTGACGAGGAGGAATTAGTGGCCGATTTCAAGGAGCTGCGTCGCCGCGAGAAGGGCGCATCCCGCTGAGATGATCGTTCTCGATGCGAACATCCTTATTCGCGCCGTCCTGGGGCGACGCGTTCGGCAGCTCATCGACACCTACGCGGGTCAAGGTGTCCGCTTCTTCGCGCCTGACGTTGCCTTCGATGACGCCGAGAAATACTTACCTCCCCTCTTGAAAAAGCGGGGAAAGCCCGACGCCGACCTTTCGGCATCGCTCGAATACTTGCGAAACATCATCGAGGTGGTTACTCCGGAACTTTATGCAGTCTTTGAAAGCGAAGCCCGGCAGCGGTTGCGCGGTCGAGACGAAAGTGATTGGCCGATACTCGCCACAGCACTCGGACTGGCATGTGCACTGTGGACCGAAGATGCGGATTTTTTCGGTACTGGCGTCGCCGTGTGGACTACAAATCGAATCGAGATTTTTCTCAAAGGACAAGCACAGTCCCATGAATCTCAGGATGAATGACGTCGAAGGGCGACGGGATCTTTCCAATGGAGCAACTACGATCATATGCGGTTGAACGGCTCGTTGCCGGATGCGTTCACTGTGGCCAAGGTACCGAAACACGAGATCATCTGCCTAAACCGATACTATAGGACGAACCATATCCAGAGAATCTGCACGTGGTCCGGGCTCGTCGAAGAGGACGGAGCGAAGCCCGTCCGTAACTAATTGAAGAAGGAGAATTTGGTTCCCCGGGCTATCACCTCTCATTCACATTTGCCGCCATTCACTACCATTATAGACTTCTGCATAAATAATGCAATAATAGATGTTCAGGAGGGGAACACCTATGCCCAGACTGAAAGGAAGCGCCGACTTGCTCGAAGACAGGCGCAAGCGAGCCTTGGCGTTGCTGGATTCTGGTTACTCTCTCAATGAGGTTGGGCGGCGCATCGGCCGCAATGCAAGTTCTGTGATGCGCTGGCGTGATGCACGACGCAGGAGTGGAGAGCAGGGGTTGCGGGTGCGTTTCTCCCCAGGTCGACCGCTGAAGTTGGATCGGAAGCAGCGACGGCGTTTGGTCACGCTTCTCCTGCAAGGGCCGATGATGCACGGCCACCGAACCAATCTCTGGACCACCGCCCGCATTGCGGAATTGATTCGCCGTGAATTCGGAGTCCAATACCATCGTGATCATGTCGGAAGGTTGATGCATGCTCTGAACTGGAGTCCGCAGAAACCAGAACGGCGCGCCCTGGAGAGAAATGAGCAGGCCATTGAGCGCTGGAAACAGAAGGACTGGCCGCGTATCAAAAAAACGCTACGCGGTTGGGTGCCCACCTAGTCTTTGCCGACGAATCGGGCTTTCTGTTGATTCCGCATGTGGCCCGGAGCTGGTCCCCACGAGGCTGTCCTCCGGTTCACCATTACCGCCAAGGGCGGCGCGACAAGGTCTCAGTCATTTCCGGGATTTCTGTAAGTCCGCGACGACAACGCCTGGGCCTGTACTATCAACTTTACTTCGATAACGTCGGGCAGGAGGAGGTTTGCGTTTTGCTCCGTGAGTTGTTGCGGCATCTGCGCGGCCCGGTGATCGTGCTGCTGGATAATTCTTCGACCCATCAGGAAAAATCCCTACAACACCTTTTGCAACAACATCCCCGCCTGCACCGTGGGGGATGGGGCGGTGTGGATTACCGAGCAGAGGGAAGCCCAGTTTGGAGCGCAAGCCAACTATTTGGTCGATTTCCCTCATTTATGCGAGTACCTGTCGGCGGCCGCAGAGGTGATCGCCGCAAAGGATAAGTCGGCCTGGATGACGGAAAAGAAAAACTGGCTGAAAGACAATCGCTGGCCGGAGGTTCTGGAAAGTCTACAACCCTTCGTCGAACAAGCAGGCATCCCCGCCCCCGAGGCCCCGGTCCGTGCCTGCTTTCGCTATATCTCCAACCGCACTCAATTTTTGGATTACAAAGGCGCCCTGGCAGCAGGCCTGCCCATCGGTTCGGGCGAGATCGAGAGTGCTCACGGCTATGTGTTCCAGAAGCGGCTCAAGATCTCCGGTGCCTGGTGGAAGATGGAAAATCTAAAAAAGGTAATCGCTCTACGGGTGTTACGGGCGAACGGGGATTGGGAAGAATACTGGACCAACGTGCATCAGGAGGCTGCGTAAACTGACTCGCACTATCAATTGCACCCCCCCATCCAGAACCGATAGACTCCTGGCGGGGTAGACGTGTAGTTTCGCAAGTACGTGTTGCGAAAACGCCGGAACGCATGGACGTCGCACTTCGGCTGCCCCAACTCTTCTAAGATCGGGTGCAGCACGCGCCGCAGGATATTCGACTGGTGAAGCTGCTGGCCGGTTCGCGTGCGAAATAGCAAACCGGACTTCCGTTCTCCAATCAACTCCCGTAGGAGCTTCGCCACCGAAGGATGCAAGTCGATCTCCCTCTCGCCGTTCCTCGTCTTGAGGAAGTCGGGGTCCGGCTACGCCGTCCCGCGCGAGAACGATGCTCCCGTCGTCCTGGAGCTTCGCCACTCGCTCGCCAAGGCTCCCGCATTTCGATGTGCGTTTAACGGCCATTTTCTCGGTGCCGGACCCTTCCTGCATGAAAGCCACGAGAAGCTTGCTCGCGAGCAAATCCAGCGTCGTGGCCCGGAGGGCGTCCACAAAGCGCTGCCGCACGCGCGTCAATCACTGACGGTTTTCGCGATACCGGTTCTGAGTAGCTTGGCGCATTGTTCGGCAGCCATGGGGCGGCTGAAATAGTAGCCTTGTCCCTCGCCACAGCCGTGGACCTGAAGGAAGTTGCGTTGTTCGCGCGTTTCCACACCCTCCGCAATGACTCGTTGCTTGAGCTTCTTGCCCATGTCGATCACCGCACTAATGATTGCGGCTTCGTTTGGATCAACTGTGATGTGGTGTATGAACGATTGGTCAAGTTTCAGCGCGTCGATGGGAAACCTCCTTAGGTAGCTTAAGCTGGAATAGCCGGTGCCGAAGTCATCCACCGCAAGCTGCACTCCCAAGGCTTTGAGAGCTTGAAGCCTGGAGACGCTGCCCTCGACGTGATTCATGAGGACGCTTTCCGTCAGTTCGAATTCAAGAAAGCGTGGTTCGAGGCGAGTCTCCTCCAGGATCGTGCGAACGCCTTCGAGGAAGTGCTTGGCACGGAACTCTACCCCGGAGAGGTTGACCGCCACCGAGATCCGCCGTAGGCCCACCTCCAACCAAGCCCGGAGCTGTGTGCACGCTTCGCGCAGTACCCACCGGCCGATGGGCACGATCAGGCCGGACTCTTCGGCGATGGGCACGAATTGTGGGGGAGGAATAAGCCCCCGATCCGCATGCAGCCAGCGTAGGAGCGCCTCAATTCCGGTAATCTCTCCGGTCTGAAGATCGACCTTTGGCTGGTAATGCAACACAAACTCGTGTCGCTCCAGGGCGCGGCCCAAGAGCCCTTCGAGGGATTGCCGCGCGACAGCCCGCGTAGTCATGTCCGCCTTGAAGAACTGGAAATTGTTGCGTCCCTTTTCCTTCGCGTAGTACATCGCGGTGTCCGCACTCTTGAGCAAGCTCTCTGCATCCTGACCGTCGTTGGGGTACCTGCTGATGCCAATGCTCGCGTTGATGCGCAGCTCGTTCCCGGCGATAGAGTGAGGCGCCGCCAGTGCGGTGATCATCTTCTGCGCCAAGACGGCCGCGTCTGCGGCGTGCGCGATTTGTGGAAGCAGTACTACGAATTCATCCCCGCCCTGGCGGCTCACGGTGTCCGAATGGCGCCCGCAAGCTACTAGGCGTTGCGCGACCGATGCAAGCAGTTTGTCGCCAATCGCATGCCCCAAAGAGTCGTTGATGTTTTTGAAGTGATCCAGGTCCAAGAACAGCACCACGAGTTGCTCGCTGGTCCGCCGCGCTACCGAAATCGCCTGGGTCAGCCGGTCGGTCAACAACACGCGATTCGGCAAATCTGTGAGAGAGTCATGCTGCGCCAGATGGGACATCTTTATTGTCATCGCCCGCGATGCGCTCACGTCGCGGAAAACAATTACCGCGCCTGTCACCTGCCCGAATCGGTCGTGGATAGGGGCGGTGGAATCTTCGATGGCAAGCTCCAACCCGTCACGCCGGATCAGAACGCAGGTAGGGTTCAGGCCCATGGTTTTGTTTTCCAGAATCGCCGCCTCCATGGGATTTCGGGCGGGTTTACGTGTGGTACCCTCAACGATTTGAAACACCTCGGCGAGCGGCCGGCCCACTGCTTCCTGTCGAGACCAGCCCGTCATACTCTCGGCGACCCGATTGACATAGGTCACGTTACCGGAGAGGTCCGTACTGAGTACGGCATCCCCGATGGAGTTGAGAGTGACTTGGGCGTGTTCCTTTTCGTTGAACAAAACATCCTCGACCCCCTTGCGCTCGATCACATGACGCAGCGCCCGCGTCAGTGTGTATCTGTCGAGGTGGTCTTTTAAGAGATAGTCATACGCTCCGCGCTTGAGTGATTCATTAGCAATACTTTCATCGTTTAGCTGGCTGAGGACCAGGATCGGAATATGGGGCGCGGCCGCGAATAGCTTTTCGAAAGTCGCGATACCTTTGCTGTCCGGCAGGCACAGGTCCAGCAAGACCAGCCCGGTTTTTCCCTCGCCCAGCAGTTTGAGTCCATCAGATAGGAGCCTAACCCAGTCCACATCGAATGAGCTGGCTCTCGGGTCAACGAGCGCCTCCAGAATCAGCTTGGCCTCAGTAGAGTCGCCCTCAATGAGGAGTAGTTTGTTGCTTGTGCCGAATGGGGGGTTCACCATCCCAGGTTCTTCTCAAGCTAGTTCTCCTGTCTGTGAAATCTTTCACACATTGATCTGCCGTGGAGTTTCGTTCGTGTTGCAGGAGGAATTCTCAGCCGCAGTCTGACCTATTCGTGGAGGACAACATTTAGGAGGGAACTGTGAATTTGCAGTTCGCCGTTGTAGTCAATGAAGCCTAGCTTCCTGAACTTATTCATAAAGAAATTAACTCGTTCGCGCGTCACTCCTATCATTTCCGCTAGAGTTTCCTGATTTATCTCCGGAACGACCGTTTCGGGGTTGCCTTCCTTACCGTAGCGGGCCAGCAATAAAAGAGTGCGGGCTAACCGTTTCTCAGTGGAGTTGAAAAGCTGATCGACCAAGTCCTCCTCGATGCGCAGATTGCGTGAGAGTAGATACGATATGAAAAAGCCGGAAAGCGCGCGTTCCTTTTGCAGCACGCGTAGCATCTCGCCCTTCTCAATTCTAAGTACAGCACTAGGCACAATCGCCGTAGCCGAAGCCACCCGTACCAGTTGACCCATTAGGCACGCCTCACCAAGAAAGTCACGCGCGCCTAGGATTGCGATGACCGCTTCCTTGCCGTGTTTGGAGAGGGTGGTGAGCTTCACCCGACCCTTCTGAATGTAGAAAACAGCATCGCTCGGGTCGCCTTGCGAGAAGATCTTGTGGTTGGGTGGGCACTGCGTAATCGATCTTTTCAGGCCGACTGTCTCAAGAAACACCTGGGGATCGAAAATGCGCCCCTTTTTAGGTTTCTTAGCCGCCTTCGGTGAGTCCATAGATTGCCTCGCGGAGCTACTCGTCTGTTCCCGCAAGCCTCCAGTCACAGCCAACTAAGTAGTGGCGAATTGACCGGAATTCCCGATTTAGACCTCTGGCTTGTGGAATCGTACGCTTCTCCCGCCCCTGTGACAACTCATAACCCGAAAGTCGGCCGTTCAAATCGGTCCCCCGCAACCAAAAAATTCCTTCCTTTCAACAACTTCTGCAAACCCCGCAACCATCCGAATTGATAATTTAGGATCGCTAGGCTGTCAAAGCCCTTTCTGAACCTCAAAAAAGCTAAAAGAGTTGCACGCGCCACAATTCGATCACCAGAATTCACCCCATCGATTCGCGAGCCGTCTTGGCGCCGTCCGATAGTCTCAGCCCTCATAACTCCTCCTCTTGACAATCAGATGGAGACGCGTATACTTCTCTTGATTGTCAAGAGGAAGGTTCTTTCGTGAAGGAAAAAACCGGCGAAGTAGTCCAAGGAACGCTCGATATGCTCATCATGAAAACTCTGGCGCTGGAGCCAATGCATGGCTACGGAATAGCCCAACGGATTGAGCAGATCAGCAAAGGGGTTTTTCGCGTAAACGCCGGATCACTCTTTGTGGCGCTTCAGCGACTAGAGAGAGGCGGCCTTATCCGCAGTGAATGGAACGTTTCCGAGAACAACCGACGCGCAAAGTATTACCTATTGAGCGAGCGCGGGCGAAAAAGGCTCAGCACCGAAGCACGAGAGTGGGGGAGACAAGTCGCCGCAATTGCGAGGATTTTGGAGGCGTAAGAAACCATGTCATTGATTCGTAGCCTAGCCGCTGGACTCCGATCATTGTTCCGAAAAGAACAGGTAGATCGGGAATTGGACGAGGAATTGACTGGCTTCCTGGAAATGGCAACTGAGGAAAAGATCAAAAGCGGTATGAGTCGGGAGGATGCGCGGCGAGAAGTGCGTTTGGAGATGGGGAGCCCCGAAGTTGCGAAGGAGATCGTGGGTGCGGCTGGGTGGGAGTCCCTAGTGGAAACATCGTGGCAAGATCTCCGCTTTGCTGCTCGCATGCTGCGAAAGAATCCAAGCTTTACGACAGTGGCCGTTCTTACACTGGCGCTCGGCATCGCCGCCAATACCACTGTGCTCAGTTGGATCAGCGCTACGTTGCTGAACCCGATTCCGGGAGTCGCTCACACGAGCGACCTTGTCACCGTCATGCGCGGCGATCGCACCGATCATCCCACCCCGCCATTTTCTTATCCCGACCTTCGTGACCTCAGCGAGCGCACTCAAACTTTTTCCGGACTTCTCGGCTATCACGATGACTACATGTCTCTCACCGGCGTCGCGAAGCCCGAGCGCATTTACGGGGCTCTGACCACCGCTAATTATTTTGATGTTCTCGGCGTCCACCCGATTCTCGGCCGCGCTTTTCTTCCGGAAGAAGGAACGCTGCGCGCCGGCGCTGCAGTGATAGTCATCGGTTACGCCGTCTGGCAGAACCATTTCGCGGGTGATCCGCAAATCGTCGGCAAAACGATTCAGATCAATCGCCATCCCTACACCGTTGTTGGGGTAGCCCCGCGGGATTTCACTGGCTGTGCACCCGGGCTTCGCACCGAACTGTGGATTCCTGTCTCGATGGATCGTGATGTTTGGGGTTTTAACCGTCCCGATTATCGCGGCATTTTCTGGCTGAACGTGCTCGGAAAGCTTCGCCCGGGTGTCACGAAGAATCAGGCGCAGGCCGAACTGAACCTGCTCATGCGGGGAATCGCCGAGCGGTTCCCGGAGGATCACCGGGATAGTCCGAACGAGATTTCTCTCGACCCCCTTTGGCGCTCTCCCTTTGGTATTAACGGTTATCTTTACAAGATTCTTCCGATGTTGCTGGGGCTCGCCGGGGTCCTACTCCTGCTGGCCTGCGCCAACGTTGCCAGTCTTCTGTTGGTGCGTTCGGTCGGACGCCGCCGCGAGATTGCCATCCGGCTGGGAATGGGCGCTTCACGCAAACAGATCATCCGCCAGTTTTTGATCGAGAGCCTGCTGCTTGGTCTGCTCGGCGGTACCGCGGCCATCGCGATTACGGTGTGGACTTCTCGCAGCATCGTCGCTTTCTTTCCGCCCAGCTCTCTTCCGCTGACGCACGACGCGCACATCGATCAACGCGTGCTTTTCGTGACGATTGCGGTTTCCATCCTCGCGGCGATCATCTTTGGTATTTTTCCGGCCCTGCGGTCGTCGAGCCTGCCGGTGCAATCTGTTCTCAAGGAGGAAGCGACCAGCGTCTCGCTTACTTTGCACAAGTCTCGTCTCTTGAGTGGCCTCGTGGTGGCGCAGATTTCACTCTCGCTCGTTCTCCTAGTCTGCGCGGGACTCTTCACCCGCAGCCTTCAGAAAGCACAGCAATCGGATCCGGGATTCGAAGCAAGTCATCTGCTGCTTACTTCTTACGAGCTCTCGCCAGCTGGTTACACCCGCGCGACGGGTGCGGCGTTCGACCGGCAGGTGCTCGACAGGCTCTCGGCGCTTCCCGGGGTCGAATCCGTGACCTTGGCTGATTTTTCACCCCTGAGCTTCAGCATCCACTCCGACTATCTGCAAATTGAAGGTTACGTGCCACAACCATACGAATCGATGGAGATCAGCCGAGCGATTGTCGGGCCGAATTACTTTCGCACTCTGCGCACCTCCGTGATTTCGGGGCGTGAATTCACCGCAGCGGATACGGCGGAATCGCAACTCGTTGCCGTCGTCAACCAGGCCTTTGTCGATCGCTATTGGCCGGGTGCAAACGCTCTCGGCAAGCAGGTGACGGACGGCGGTGATCGCTTCACCGTTGTCGGGGTTGCTCGCAATGCCAAATACCGCTTACTCACCTCGCCGACCGAGCCTGTCATCTATTTGCCGAATTACCAGGCCTACAGCCCCACGCACGACACCACCATTCACCTGCGCACGACTGGCGATCCGCGTACCATGGCTTCTTCTGTGGAAGAGACCATCCATCAGCTCAATCCGGAGTTGCCGCTGTTCAACGTGAATCCGCTTTCCGTCACCATGCAGCTCGGTACACTTTTTGGACGCGTCGCCGCTACGTTTGCCGCCTCGTTCGGTTTTCTTGCCATGGTGCTAGCTGCCGTCGGCGTCTATGGCGTTGTGGCTTACACCACTCGCCAACGTGCGCGGGAAGTCGGCATCCGCATGGCGCTCGGCGCGGAGAAGGGAGACATCTACCGTCTCGTTCTTGGCCAGGGATTCCGGCTCACACTGGCGGGCCTCGTCGTGGGCACCGCGCTCGGTCTGGCATTCACGCGCTTGCTTAAGGCGCAACTCTTTGGCGTCAGTGAGACCGATGCTATTACGTTTGCCTCTGTCGGGCTGCTTCTGGCCGTTGTCGCTCTGCTCGCGTGCCACATCCCCGCCCGGCGCGCGACGCGAGTTGATCCGATGGTCGCGCTGCGTTACGAATGAGGCTTACGCGGGGCAATGAATCAATTCGCTGCGAAACGGTATGCTCAAAAATTGTCTATTCGGTACGTATCGGGCCCTCGATTTGAACGCACGACAACTCTTGACCGTTTGTCATCCACTTCGGTCCAACTTCGGTCCAATTCAAAAGGGTGATTGGGCGACCTTTTCGGCTGTAAGCGACACCAGATGCAGCACTTATTTGATTTTTACTGCCTTCTTAACTGTTGGCGATCACACGAAAACGTAGTTTTTTGAACATTCGCCGGGAATCTGTCGTTTCCCATCGACCTGTTTGCCGGGGAAATCGCGCAACGAATCGCCCTCAGTAGCCGCAAACAGCGCAACTTCGCACCGGCGGCGTGATCGGGTGGCAACCATGATCCGTCACGCGAGCCCGGAGAAGTGATCGTTCGGCGCGTCCTGGGGCCTGGATGATAGGCAACGCCCGAAGGGCACGTTGTCCTAGGCATCGATCGCAGTTCGCCTCGTAGGCAGGGGCGCAGGCTTATGATGGGCTCAAAAAAATGTGCGGCGCCCCATCGAATTGAGCCGGGAAACTGAACTGAATCTGGACAAGCTTCAAGAGCGGAGTTGTCAGCGGCTTCGCTCAGCATAGAATTTCGACCCTGCTAGCTGCGGCCTGTTCGCAGCTTCGCCATGACACGGTCTATGATTGGGTCGGAGACACTTTTCGGCAACTCGAATGAACTACTTTCTGTCACGATCTTCACAGTCTTGCAGGTGGAATCGTACAGCACATGGCAAGCGCGGCACTGGGACAGGTGCAGTTCGAGTTCCTTGCGGACCTCTGGCGACACCTGATTTTCTAGGTAGTCCCCGAACTCAACGAAGAAATCCTCGCACGTGATCGTGGGGTTGCTCTCTTGACGCTCGTCGCGAAATGCGGCGAGAGCCATTCTCGCAGCATGAGTCGGCCCCGCAGGAGCCGCACCTTTACCGCAGGGACGCTCAGCCCCAGTTGACGGGCCACTTCATCCGTCGAAAGCTGCTCGACATCCCGGAGCATCACCACAACGCGATACTTAGGGGGAAGACCCGAAATCCCCTTTTCAACGAGCTGCCGAATTTCTGATTTAGAGCAGCACTGCTCGGGATTATCCTGCCAAGCTCTCACCTGTCGAGGCCGAAAGTCGTGATCTTCCTCACACTCTCCTTCATCCAAGCTCTCAACTTCTCTCCGGCCCCGCAAACGTTGGAATGCCGTATTCCTGGCGATACTGACCAGCCAAGTAGAAAACTTCGAGCGGCCCTGGAATCCCGCAATGCGCTTGAATGCGCTCAATAGAGCATCCTGCATACCATCCTGCGCCTCGACCGGGTCGCCGAGAATTGCCACCAGGGCCCGATAAATCAACTGGCTGTGGCGGCGAACCAATTCTTCGAAAGCCTCCAGCTTCCCACCCTGCGCTTGGGCTACCAATCCAGCGTCCGGATCGTGCACAGTTGTGAGCGTGGGGGCGACGAAGCCGCGCTCCACGGGAGCGTTAGCAGCCGCAGGAAGATGCACTTTATTTTGTTCCAGGACGAAGGGGGGCTCAAAATCTGGCTCGACCCCCAGCCCCATTTGGAGGGTGTTGAGGAAATTCGTAAGAGCCGTCATCACTTCAGATTCCAGAACCTGCTCCTCTGTGAAACCATGTCCTCGGAGCCGATCTACGTCCTCACGACAAAGCTCCAGAGGACGTACCCCAAGTTTGAGAGTGAAGTCTAGCAATGCTCTATCGGCTTCAGTGAGGTTGGACTGGTGGTGGTCCACCGCTATCTGGTCGCTTTCCTCCGAGGGTATGCCCAAACCCCGAAGCATGTTGCAATGCACCGCTACGCAATATGAGTTCAGGTTTGCTGCCGAGATCACCAGGAGAATGCTTTCCTTCTGCACTCGGGTGAGAACATCTTCGGTTAGCAGGATCTTGCCGACGGCTTCCGCCTCCGCCTCAAGCACGTCGGGCCGCAAAGTCTGAGCGCGAAAGATGTTCGGTATGAAGCCAAGGTTCTTCTGAAAAAATCTGAAAGGCCCAAAAGTCTTCGGGCTTTGATATACAGCGCGCAAGTACGGCCCCTTTTTACCAGGGGCGTGCGGGCCCTGCGCGACTGTACCCGGAGACCCTGGCTCGCGCGGCGGACTGATCGTGGGTGAAGAAAGCTTCCGGGGCTCAAAGTCCGGCTCTGGGGCCAGGCCTGCGGAGAGCGTACAAAGGAAACAGGCCAGAGCCGTTACCTGGACAGCCTCCAGGATCGACTCGTCGTCGAGACCACACCCGCGTAGCGTTTCGATATCCCCCGAATGCACAGAAGACGCGTGCTGACTCAATTTGGCAGAGAAGTCTAATAGAGCTACGTCGACTTCCGAGAAGCCAGCACGACGGTAGTCGGTCAAGAGCCGATCGAGTTGGGCCTCCGACTTGCCAAGGGAAGACAAAATCTTGCGATGCGCGGTAACGCAATACGTGTCTTGCCGGGCGGCTGCGACCATCAGGATGATCTGTTCCTTCTGTATTCTGGAAAGCGCTTTGTCCTTGAGGAGAACCGTGGCCGCAATGCGCGCCTGGGCCTCGATTACGCGGGGCAGTAGGGTCTGCGCGTAGAACAGCTTGGGAACAAATCCAAGGGTCTCTTGAAACTCGAAAAAGGGGTCGAATTTGTCGTCTAACCGAACTGCTCTGAGAAAGCTCATTGCCCGCCGTCGGCTAGCACCGATCGACAATGACCGAGTGTACATCCTCGGCTTCTCTGCGTGCAACCTTATGCTGGTTCCCAATTGACAAAACAGATTTTCCTCGTTTTTTCCCTTTCCGCGCGGTCCCATCGACGTGAAGAGTGAATCCGCGGGCCAGGTCCGTGGACTGCGTTGCCCAATGCTATTCCGTGATGCGTTAGCCCTGCAAGCAAGGCTCCTGCAATCCGAGCCGCCCGCGCTTCGTTGAGTTCAAACCGAAATCGCCAGAACACGACCGCTGCCGAAAGCAGTTCGACCAAGCTGTCCCCGCCGAACGCGAATAGAGCGGGACTGTGAGAATTCCAAGCTGCCGCGAGCGAAACAACGGCCTCCACGGCCATCCAGGCGATGGTCAGAACCTGGAGTCTTAGAACCCGCCGAGAGATGTCCGGTAGCTCGGATGATGTGGCTGGGGTCATGGGGTGCTATGGGTGATTGTGCTCATTCGAGCTTGGAGTATCTACAGAAAACTCCTGGCAGCCTCGCATTGGTGTGATGATTGACGCGCTGCGGTTGACCCCGACGAGCCAGCCGCAGCCGCAATGACCCTGGCCGTTCTTTAGTAAGTTCAATTCAGTGGCGACAACGTTACCGTTACATTCCACCGGCGGCTTTAACGGTGAGCTTCTTGGTCACGATTGTCTTTCCGTTCGTTGTGCTGTGACGGTGACTTCCCACATGCCAGCAGAACCGAGGTCGCCTTTGCCTTCGTATATCCCGTCACCCTTATCTGCGCCCTTAATCACAGTTTTCATCTCGGGCATGTTCATCGCTGGCATTGCCGCCATAAAGAAAGTAGCGGTCACTTGCGCCCCCGCGATCGGTTTGCCTGCCGGATCGGTCAATTTGACTCGAATTGTATTGCTGCCTTTTTGTGCAGGTGAGGGGTCTGTTGTCAATTCGACCTTGGCTTTTGCGTCCGTTCCAGGAGGTTTGTCTTGCGCTTTCGCCACGGAACTGTGAACACTCATGACAATCACAAGTAGGGCCGGAATTGGCAAAACAGACCTAGCCGAAATAGCTCGCTCTGCATTAAGTGAGTTCATCATGTTTCTCCTTTTTGGTTTTTGGAACAGCAAACTTAACCAAATGTAGGTAGTGGTTCGGTTTGAACTTCTTTGACCAATCGGCTAGGCTGCGCTCATGGAACTGCCAATAGCTTGCAACCTCACTGAAGCCGAAGCGGGCACATGATGTCAGAAATGCACGGGAGCCATGACCGGCACGCTGGGCACTCCGTTGCCATGTTTCGCGGCAAATTTTGGCTGAGCTTCGCCCTCACAATTCCCGTCGTATTTTGGTCACCCGACGTTCAACATTGGCTCGGCTACACCGCGCCCTCCTTTCCCGGCTCGAAATTTATCCCCGCCATCCTCGGAACAGTCGTGTTCATCTATGGCGGCATGGTCTTCGTCCGCGGGGCATGGGGTGAACTTGCCGATCACAAGCCCGGCATGATGACCCTCATCAGCTTGGCGATCGTGGTCGCTTTTGGAACTTCGCTAGCTGCGACATTCGGCCTCTTCGAAATTGATGTTTGGTGGGAAGTCGCGTCGTTGATTACGATCATGATCCTTGGTCACTGGCTCGAAATGCGGGCCATTTCGCAGGCCCGCGGCGCGCTCAATGCACTCGCGGCCCTGCTCCCGGACACAGCTGAGCTCGTAAAGGGCACAGACATTCGCTCTGTTCCACTCTCTGAGTTGCGTGTTGGCGACATCGTTCTTGTCCGGCCCGGAGCCCGTGTTCCGGCAGATGGCACTGTCGCCGAGGGATCTGCCGACGTTGACGAGTCCATGATTACTGGCGAGTCCAAAACGGTACCGAAAGTGGCAGGTGCCAGAGTTATTGCGGGAACAGTTGCCAGTGGCGGAAGTCTTCGCGTCAGCATTACGGCAACCGGGGAACAGACCGCTCTTTCTGGAATCATGCGGCTCGTCGCCACTGCGCAGGCTTCCGGGTCTCGCACGCAAGCTCTTGCCGACCGGGCGGCCGCAATCCTTTTTTACGTGGCAGTCGTGTCTGGCACGATTACTTTCACCTACTGGTGGTTTTCAGGGGACAGAGAGCACGCCCTGATCAGAACGGCAACGGTCCTCATCATTGCTTGCCCGCACGCCCTTGGACTGGCGATTCCGCTCGTAATCGCAATCTCGACATCAATAGGCGCTCAAAACGGTCTCCTTGTTAAGGACAGGCTCGCACTCGAACGTGTCCGCAATTTGGATATGGTCATTTTTGATAAGACCGGAACCCTGACCCGTGGCTCCCCCGCGGTGTCGGGATTCGCGGCTGCATCCGGCACTACCGAAAACGATCTGATGGCGCGTGCCGCCGCTGTCGAATCCACCTCAGAACACCCACTCGGTAAGGCAATCGTCGCCGAAGCCAAACGTCGAGGCGTGGCCCAACTCTCGGCTACGAATTTCGAGGCGCAGGCTGGTCGAGGCGCGAAGGCGCTCGTGGAAAGCCAGAATGTAGAAATCGGCGGACCGCGCCTGTTGACCGAGGCCAAAGTAACGGTGCCGCCAGAAATTGAAAAACTGACAACCACATGGACATCGGATGGGAAAACAGTTCTGTACGCTGTGGCTCAAGACCGGCTGCTCGGAGCATTCGCAGTTGAAGATGAAATTCGGCCCGAATCCAGTGAAGCCGTCGCCGAACTTCATCGGCTTGGTATTCGGGTCGCTATGATTACCGGAGATTCGAAAACAGTTGCCGGTTCGGTTGCCCGGCGTATCGGAATCGATGAGGTCGCAGCCGAGGTTCTCCCCGCCGATAAGGCTGCGGCAGTGGAAAAATTTCAGACAGGCGGCAAGAAGGTTGCAATGGTAGGTGATGGCGTTAACGATGCACCCGCTCTGGCAACCGCAAACGTGGGAATCGCCATCGGTGCGGGAACTGATGTGGCGATTGAGTCCGCTGGAATCGTACTCGTACGTAGTGATCCTCGCGACGTTGTCGGGGCAATTGAGCTGTCGCGCGCTACGTACAGAAAGATGATCCAAAATCTGGTTTGGGCGACCGCTTATAATCTTGTAGCCATACCGGTCGCAGCGGGTCTTTTCGTGCGCCGGGGACTCGATCTGCCCATGAGTGTGGGCGCAATCGCAATGAGCGCTTCGACCATCATCGTGGCCGCGAACGCGCAATTGCTTCGCCGATTGAAGCTGCAGCGTGAGACCGTCTAATTGAAGGATCTAGGCGCGGGTACCCATCTGCCCTTTTCTCTTTTGTTGCGCGTTATTGTAGCTCGTAATGCTTCTGCCGAGCATGTTCCCTGGCAACAATAAGGTTGTGCGGCCCCGGAATCCAAAAGGCCTATTACATTTTCATGACAGCACACTTATTGACCTTGGTTAGGCAACTGAAAAGATCTCTCGGTTCAGCAACTTGCGGAACGCCGATTTTATTTCTCATGCCCGAGCATTTGGTCGCGAGCCGAATGGTTGGTTGGACACCGGCAGATATAATGAACACAAAAACACGCACTCCACCGCACCTGCGCGATATCGATGATGCAGGGCCCCAAAGACAGCGCCCGGCAGGCGTGCATGCCCAAACCGCCGGGTCAACACTCTCGATTGGCACAATTCTCGCGGCAATGGATTCTTCGTTGAGCTAGATTACGAGGACATCCATGTAAGCCGTGCGCGGCCCTGCCACGATTGGAATTTCGTTTTCGTTCATCGTAACAATGATACTAGCCCAACCCCTCCCGATTGGTCGGAGTGGCGCAGACCCAACGCAGGACCGATGGCTCGCGTAAACCGGAGAATCGAAGAAATTCTTTCTGCTGTCGATGATGAGCCGTACCGTAATTCCATGGAGCTTTTCAGGATTTCGGGGGCAACTATGGCTATATGCGACTGCCTATAGTTCCCAGAAACTGCGAACTTTTGCTATTATCGTATAGCCATGAAGCGCTTGAAAGACTCGTTGCCAGCCCACCGCGCGCGGCTCGCTGCAGTACTCCGCGCAGCAAAGGAGGTGGTGTCAGTCGATATTGTGTCTCAGACACTCCGTATCGAGCGGCGTCCAGCGGCCAAACTTCTGTCACGGTGGCAACAGCAGGGCTGGCTCCGAAGGATAGGACACGGGCTTTACGTCCCAGTTCCCTTGGACCTAGCTGGCAGCGAACAGTTGATCGCAGATCCCTGGGTTCTCGTACCAACGCTCTTCCACCAATGCTACATCGGCGGCTGGACGGCCGCCCATCATTGGGAACTTACCGAGCAGCTCTTCAACGAAACCCTCGTCTTCACTACGCGGCGTCTCACAGAAAGGCGCGTAATCGCCCAAGGTACCGCTTTCGTATTGCACAACGTGAAGCCAGAACGTCTCTTCGGACTGAAAACGCTTTGGCGCGGTTCTGTCAAAGTACATATATCGGACCCCGCGCGCACGCTGGTCGATATGATCGCCGCACCCGAGGTGGGCGGGGGCATCGACCACGTAACTGATACCCTTGGCGCGTATCTCGAAACTAAGACCGCTGATCGTGAATTGTTGATCCGGTACGCAGTGGAGTTCAATAGCGGTGTGATCTTCAAGCGCCTCGGATATCTCGCAGAAACCCGGCTGCACGATGACAAGCTCGCCGCCGAGTGCCGCACCCGGTTGACACAGGGTTATGCTCGGCTCGATCCCGCGCTTCCTCCAAAAAAACTCGCCACGGCCTGGCGTCTCTGGCTGCCGTCAGCTAGGAAAAAAACGGCCTCATGATCGATAGGCGCGAAATCCTCGAAGCTGCATCGTCGTTTTCGCTGTTGCCCAACGTCGTCGAGAAGGACTATGTCCTCGGCTGGATACTCGCCGGCATTAATGCAAATGAGGAACTTGCGGAAGGTTGGGTATTCAAGGGCGGCACGTGTCTCAAGAAGTGCTATTTCGAGACCTATCGGTTTTCTGAAGATCTGGATTTTACCCTGCGCAATGAAGAACACCTCGACGAGGAATTCTTACAGACGGTGTTTGAGGAAGTCATCGCCTGGGTGACGGAACAATCCGGTCTCAACATTCCTGCTGACCAGCTCGAATTCGATATCTTCGCCAATGCCCGAGGACGCCCCAACTGCCAGGGCAAAATTGCGTATCGCGGACCGGTGTCGCCAACTTCTGGCGGCTGGCCCAAAATCAAGCTCGACCTGACAGCGGATGAAGGCCTAGTGTTTCCGTCTGTCCGGCGCGAGGTCTTTCATCCGTACACAGATCGTCCGGAAGGAGGCATATGGGCAAATTGCTACGCATACGAAGAAGCGTTCGGCGAAAAACTGCGGGCGCTCGGAGAGCGGACGCGGCCACGCGACCTCTATGACGTAGTGAACCTTTATCGCCATACGGAGAGCCGGCCGACCGCCGCTGTGCTGCTTAACGTGCTTCAGCAGAAATGCGCTTACAAGGCGATCCCGGTCCCCACGTTCCAGGCGCTCTTGCCGCATCGTGCCGCTCTTGAAGCCATGTGGTCGGACATGTTGTCACACCAGCTCCCCGCTCTTCCGCCGTTAAATGATTTCTGGGACGCGCTGCCAGAACTCTTTAACTGGATAACGAGCGGCGCGCCGATCCCGCAGCGCGCGCTTATCCAGCGTGGCATCGGCGAAGTTCCTGTGCGCACACGCGCGTTGCCGATGAACATCCCCCTTCGGTCTCGTTCAAATCTTGAAATCATTCGCTTCGCAGCGGCGAATCATCTTTGTGTCGATCTTGCCTACGACGGCAGTGTTCGCCGCATAGAGCCGTATTCGCTGCAGCAGACTGCCGAAGGGAACTACGTACTCGGTGCCATACGCAGTGATTCAGGGGAGTACAGGTCTTACCGTGTAGACCGAATGCAGGGAGCGACCGTAACTTCGCAAGTCTTCACCCCACGTTACGCGGATGAACTGACTTCGACGGGGCCGCTTACCTTTGCCCCTTCAACCGCGATGCCGCGCATGCCAAGGATGCCCCGTGCGACGACAAAGAGACATCAAGGGCCGACCTACGTGTATCGATGCACCGTTTGCGGAAGGACGTTCAACAGGAAAAAAATGGATGGCTCTCTCAATCCTCACAAGAATCGTCGGGGCTCTTCATGTTACGGACGATATGGCGCGTACGTACGCACGAAGTATTAGAGCCAGAAGGTAGCGAAATCCAGGGGTCCGAATCACGGTTACAAGAGTTCAACCTCGTCGATCGTTCCTGTATCGAGCGCCGCAGTCATCTCTCGGGCGTCGAGAATGTCGTCTTTCGCATTAAGCAAGAGACTTTGAGCACCTTCAAGCCGATTGGGAATTGGTGAATTGCTTGGGTCAAAATCCGGACGAGAACCGTTGCGCCTCCCGTTACATATGTTACGCGGCGCACTGATGCAGGAGGTCATCTGCAGGCTGCTCCAGGGTTGAATCACACGGGGCGATGGGCGTGAATCTTTGAACCTTCCCTTCCCGTTCTACTCTAAGGGGCGGGAACGGAAGGGCGATGGTCTGGCCGGATGGAAAACCGGAAAAAAGGAGCGCCGGCAAAGAACGCCGGCGGACGTCGCGTTTA
>QHYH01000189.1:0-27721 GCA_003223215.1 Acidobacteriota bacterium | reverse complement strand
CGGATCCTCGCCTCAGCCCTCGGGGCCTGCCTAACCCGGCAGGCAGGTTTCGCCGCGGCGCGACCTGCGGCAAGTGGCGGACTCTGGCAGGAGATACGCGATCAGTAACGACCTTTGTCCCTGAAGCGGGATGATCCGGGAATTCTTCCTAACCCTGGTTCAATCGGCGGCATTACAACATACTTGAGCAAAGGATTATTCGGCAAAAAGGCAGCGCCCAGAGTGACGGCTGAGCCGATGCCGACCGGCAGCCATTTTCTGATGGACTGTCCGACGCGCGATCGTTTAATGCGGGGGATATCCCGGCCAAGGGTCTGAACAAGCGATTCAATTCTTGCCGCCAGCTCTGGCACCTGACGGACCTCATTGATTTGAATCAACTCACCCAGGTCCCGTAGATACCTGATTTCTACAAATTGCGAGTCGTTGAGATCTTCGATATCTTGGGACTATTCCACATTCGGCAAGTCGCCCGCCGAAGAGACGACCTACCACATGGGTGAAACTCTTAATTATAATAGGAGCGAGAAACTGGCAGGAAAATGGAAAGAAGAATCGGGGCCTGATCCTCCCTACATTTTCCCCAGCCTGCGCACGCCCGGACGGCCGATCGGCGGCGTGAAGATTGTGTGGAAAGCCACACTGCGACGAGCGGATGTGCCGCATTTTCCGATTTACGACCTGCGCCATGCTTTCTGCACACGGCTAAGTTGGGTTGCACCGGACGCCATAATTCAAAGGGCAATGCGTCACACTAGCCCCGAGACAAAGCGCCGGTATCAACTCGGCATGGTCGAGCAGGTTCGTGAGGCGATGGAGAAGGCAAACCAGCAGGTGTACGGCAAGCGCGTCACCGTCCAGGTGACTGATGAATGGTGAGAATAGAAGTTTGCAACTGACTGAAAGAGAAGGATGATTTGGCTCCCCGGGCTAGATTCGAACTAGCAACCCTTCGGTTAACAGCCTTGATACCAACTTAGTCACAATTTGCCGGAGCCGAGACAGATCGAGGGGATTCAGCAAGTTCTGATCAAATGGGACTAACTAAGATTCACCTTCTCTTTTCAGTTTTCACTACGATTTGCCGCCATTCATCACCATTCACATGACACCTGCATGACACCGCGCCTTTGCGCAGAACCGAAGCATCTTCGCCTCCTGAAAAATGGACGCCCGACGAAACCAGGCGGCACCAGAACCGCCAATTCAGGTGGGCAAAACTGCGCTGTTGTCACACGCGATATGGCGGGCGGGATGATCGCCGCTCATCCCTTCTCAAAGTTCCTAGACCGCCGATTGAGCGTCGCCAATAGGGACCCTGGCAGATCATCCAAAAATTGCGGTGGTTCATTGTACCAGGAAGGCTGCGTCGAGGGTGAATTGGGAATTGTCGGGGGTTTTGAGTGTGATTTGAGCGGCTCCTTTCTGGACACCAGTTGGAATTGTGACGCTCAGGGTCGACGAGTCCACTAACGAGGCGCTAGCAGGTGTTCCGTTCACATTTAGCGATGTGCCGGTGACAAACCCCGTGCCGCGAACGGTTACCACCGTTCCAGCAGGGCCCGAGGCCGGCGTAACGCTGCCGATTCCCAGCGGAACCGAATCAAGGTCCACGACAGTCAGCCCGGATCTAGTCAGTAAGAAAATCTGGTCTCCTGTTGGTGTAATCGCAATGACTTTTGAAGGGGTAGTCGGAACCACCTCCGTCGGGCCTCCGAGAATCGGCTCCGTCAAGAGTACTCGTTCACGCAATTGACCGGTGCGAGCGTCTATGATGTCCACACCCGCGCCGTTTACTGCATAAAGTAGAGCACCACTCCGGTCCATTTGAAGGGAGGGCCCCTCTTGGATCCCTTGTATGTCCGGAAAGTTGACCTGAGCAGTCATGTTGAGGCCAGAATCCACTAAATAGGGAAATGGAAAACTTAAGCTGTCGGAAGAGCTGTCGACCGCTAGAACGTTGCCGTCTCCCGATATCGCAACGTTGTCCCAGAACTGGCCCTCAACGAGATGAACCTGCCAAGTATTCGATGCCGCGTTCCAAGAAAGCAACGGCCCCCCGCTGTTGTTGGAGGTGGCTTCCAGCACCACGGTTCCTTCCGCGGATGCTTGAATGTAGTTATTGTTCAGATTGACGATGCTGCCGGCTGGCAGATTGGGGTTCGTGATCTGCATGCTGGAAAGGTCAATGTCGTAAATGGGCGTACTGCCGCCGCTGAGAGCATTTCCGACAGTGAGGGTGACGAACGCGTGATTGGTGCTGGTTGTCGCAATCTGAAAGGGGCCTGGGTTACCGGATAGTGGGGCGGGGGGCACATTGAGGGCAATGGCGCCAACACTGGGACTATCCGGATTGATGATCGCGACGGATTGATCGCTCTGGTTCGCGGCGAGCAGTTTGGAGCCGTCCGGCGTCAAGGCAAGACCGAGGGTCAGCCGAGTTCCGCTCTTACTGGGAACAGCAATCGGCACCCCAAAGCTGTGTGATGCCAAGGAGAACACATCGATGTGGTCAACCGCACTCAAATACACTTGGTTACGATGTGAGTCATAGAGGATGTAGAGAAAGGTGTCCGCCGAAGGGTAGTCCACCACACTCTGGACGTAATGAAACGCCTTAGACAAGGTAGCGGTTCCAGTTGGGGATGTAACCGTGATGTCTTGGGCACCCGTTGTGCCGTTTGGTACCGCGACAACGAGATGCTGAAGGGGGAAGGGATAGCCAATCTCTGCAGGAACGAGCACCTTTTTTTGAATCTGACCTGGAGACGGTCCGACACTCGCTTGAATGCTGGCCCCTGCGATATCTATGGAATATCCGTACCCGAACAAATCTGCCAGCACGCCGCCTTTTGGGTCTGCGGCAAAGGTGCCGTACTGCACCGGAAGTGATCCGTACGCGAACCCCTGAGGCATAAAAGCCATGACGCCATCTGCCTCAATGGCCTTTACATTCACCGGACCTGGTGTTGCCGAAGGAGGAGCCGTTGCAGCCAATTGCCCAGCACCATTAAAAAGGTTCGGATTCAACGCCCTCTGGACGTCAAAAAATACATCGGGCACGGAGTTGAATATGCCCGTTGTGAATTGTGTCGTAGTGGGCTGATTCAATGGTCCTTCATCAGGAGTGGCGATGATAAAGTCGGAAACCACCTGTGGATTCTGAAAAGTGCGGAAATCGGTGGCGTCCACGATCCCAACACCATGATCAGCCACCTCAAATATGAGACCAGTTGAGTCACAGGCCATAGGCATTCCACTTGCACCGCCGACCGCGTAAGCAATCTGCGTGGAGAGATTAGCTGCGATTCCAAGCAGCTGGAACGTGCTCGCGTCCACGGTAATCAGTTTGGCCCCACCGGACTGTGATGGGTAGGCTAAGTACAACAACTTTCCGTCCAGGCTGTAAACCCCGGACACCGGCAAGGTGTTCGGCGCGCAACAGTCGGGAACGTCCACTGCCCCCACTTGCTGCATTTGCAGATTAAAGAACCGAAGAAGTGGAGTCCCACCGGCAACTACAAACTGTAAGCCGGTCGGATTCAGAGTCGCGAATTCGAATTGAACTCCGGGCACAGGCGTGAATTGGTCGGTCGCGGAATCGTACAGAGTGGCAGTGCCTCCTCCCGCGACAAGCAGCTTCGAATGGTCGGCTGAAGTGGATACTAGCCCGCCGCCCCCGGAGTCTGATCGCATTGTAGATGCGCCAGCGACTGGATCCCATTCCACAAGTCCAACCGATTGATTAAAGGTGCCAACGTCACAACACGCCGGGAGCGAAAAAAGCAAAACCTTCCCATTTGCAACCTGAAACGCCTGGGCCGGCGCCACGAAACCGAACCCTCCACCGAATTGCGGATTGGGGATCTGAGGGATGGTATCTCGTCGCACCACCTGCAGAGTCGTCGTGTCAATCCAAGCAACGACTCCGACTTGCGTACCCACCAGGATTTTCGCTCCATCCGTGCTCAGGCTCAACCCGAGTGCGCCAGAAACCGGAATGCACTTGACGACCTGCTGGGTTGTGACCGGAATCACATCCACGCAGTTCAGATCGATGGCGCTGGCAAAGATCAACTGGTGCACTTGGTCGTACACGACAGCCATTGGCGTATCGTCGGTCCGGACAAAAGAAGTCCTGTTGTTTGGGAGACCCGGCGGACCCTGCGTTACTGTAATCGTAGCTTGGCTAGAGGAATTCAGGCCGCCGCTCGACCCCTTGAAGATCACAGTCGAAGCTCCAAGTGCCGCAGTGGAAGATGCAGTAAGGGTTACGGACTGCCCGCCCGTAGTCATAGAAAAAGGAGCAGCCGGGGACAAGGTCACTCCACTTGGGAGGCCGGTTACGGAAACTTCAATCCCCTGGTTGAACCCGTTCATGGCGTTCACAGAGAGATTCAGCGTTGCGCTCTGTCCGGCCCCAATGGACTGGTTTTGCGGGCTTACGCCGATCGAAAAGCTGGGTGATGGAGCGGGACCAATCCCCGATGAGCTTGAACCCCCGCCACAGGACGCTAAAAGAAGCGCGAGTAGTGATCCGGCAAGAGGGACAATACGACCTCGAAACCATCTCCACCGGAGATTTAAGCTGCCCATGTTCTTATTGCCTTCGAACCAGTCTGAGATTGAGGAGCCTAGTAACTAGTAGCAATACTTAATTTTGGACACGGAGGATAGCCTTATCTTCAAAGTAATGTCAATTCCTGGAAAAGAGAACGGCGCTTCCCTGAACGAAGCAATCTCGATGAAACATGATTCAGACGGATCCCCTTCGCGCTATCCTTAATCTTGCAATTACGCTCGATTAGCCGCTATTCGCATGACTTGGGAATACGGAACATAGGCGGCTAACAAGTCTTCGTTGATCGCCCAACATGTTCAGGGCACCGGATTTTCTGCGCCCGCGCCCTCAATCGGGAAGGAATCCACTTCACCACAAACTTCACGCCTACATGACACTATGATTTTCTGGAAGCAAATCGTGAGAACGCAACTTCAATAAACGCTTGAATGAAAAAGAGTTGGCTCCCCGGGCTAGATTCGAACTAGCAACCCTTCGGTTAACAGCTGGGGGGTATAAAACTCTAAGTGCCGCGTTTGGTGTCGCTTACGAGCCTTATCGCTGTTTATCCTGCCCTTGAATTGGACGGAAGTTGGACGGAAATTCCGTCAATTGGACCGAAGAATATACGCGAGGCGAGAGCTTCGTGCGAGCGACACTGCGTCCACTTCTTGGGACCAATCATTCGGCAAAGTGGTCCTCTCAGGTGTTTTCCCCTCTTGACAACCAGTAGGAGAAGAGTACGCTCCTCTTGGCAGCCAAGAGAAGGGTCATAATGGGAGACAAGTCAAGCGATCTCGTTCAAGGGACTCTGGACATGCTCGTTCTGAAGACGCTGGCGCTCGAAGCAATGCATGGATACGGCATTACCATCCGAATCGAGCAGATGAGCAGGGGCGTCTTCCGGTTGAACGCGGGCTCGTTATTTCTCGCCATTCAACGATTGGAGAGGGACGGGTTAATCGAGAGTGAATGGAAGCCAACGGAGAACAACAGGCGAGCCAAATACTACGCTCTGACACAAAAGGGACGAAAGAGACTCGATAACGAAACGCGAGAGTGGGGAAGGCAGGTAGCGGCGATCGCCAGAATTTTAGAAGCATCTTGAGGGGTTTGCTATGTCGTTGCTCCGAAATGTTACACGCGGACTCCGATCATTGCTCCGAAAGGAACAAGTCGATCAGGAGTTGAATGAGGAACTCGGGACTTACCAGGAGATGGCCGCCGAAGAGAAGATGCAGGACGGGATGAGCCGCAAGGATGCCCTTCGCGCTGTGCGCCTGGAGCGAGGCAGTCTCGAACTTACGAAGGAAGTCGTGCGTTCTGGCGGTTGGGAATCTTTCGTGGAGACGTGCTGGCGTGATTTGCGTGTCGCCTCCCGAACCCTACGCAAGTCGCCCGGATTCACGGTTGTCGCCGTTCTGACTCTCGCCTTAGGTATCGGCGTGAACACGGCCATTTTCAGCGCGCTGAACGCCACAATCTTTCACCCCCTCGCGTACGAAAACCCTGAGCAGCTCGTGATGGTGTGGGGCGTGGAACCAAAAGGCTGCTGCAGGCACGGTGGAATGGTGTTCTCTTCGCCGAACTTTTTGGATTTCAAAGATCAGAACCGAGTTTTTGAGAAAATGGCGGCGTTTGATGGAACTGAATTCACGATCACCAGCCTGGAGAATCCGCAAAGGATCCACGCGGGGCGAGTCACAGCAGATTTCTTCACGCTGCTCCGCGCGCGACCAATGTTGGGACGCACATTCCTTCCTGGCGAAAATGAGCCAGGGCGCGATCACGCGGTAGTGCTGAGTTACGGGATATGGCAACGATGTTTCGGCTCAAACTCGAATGTTGTGGGCCAAACGATTCGACTGGACGCAAATGAATATGCGGTCGTTGGCGTCATGCCTCGCGATTTCGACTTTTCTATCCCTAGTTATTACGGACCAATGGACGTATGGGTCCCGATTGTTCTCAGTCGGGACAACTCCGAACGTAAACACAATTATCTCAACGTCCTCGCAAGGCTCAATCCAGGCGTCACGGTGCGCCAAGCTCAAGCCGAAGCGAACATCATAGCTGCCCGCCTGAGGCGCGAATACTCAAGTACGACCGAGCAAAGTAATGCCCCTTCTACGACGACTGCCGAAACGAACGAACACTCCGCTGTAATATTGGGAGCGAAGCTGGAGCCATTGCGTGATGAAATCTTTGGAGACGTAGGGTTACCGCTGTTAATTTTGTTCGGTGCTGTGGGCTTCGTCCTCCTCATCGCGTGCGCCAATGTGGCAAATCTTCAATTGGCACGCGCATCTGCGCGACAGAAAGAAATCGCCCTTCGAACAGCACTCGGTGCAAGTCGCGGACGCGTTGCGCGGCAACTGATTACCGAGAGTGTGCTTCTGGCTCTCGTTGGCGGAGCTCTGAGCCTCCTCCTAGTTTTTTGGCTGATCAAACTACTGACAGGACTGTTGCCCGCCGGCATGCCTCAAGGAACGTCCATCACGATCGATGCCAACGTGCTTCTGTACTCGTTGATGCTCTCGCTGGCAACGGGCTTGCTGTTTGGTCTCGCGCCAATTTTTCAGGCTTTTTCACGAAGTCCGAGTGAATCGCTTAAGGAGGGCGGGAAAACCACTGCGACCGGCGACGGTGGTCTCCGACTGCGGAGCCTCCTCACGGTCTCCGAAATCGCCCTTTCTATGGTGCTGCTTATCGGAGCGGGGCTCTTGACGCGCACCTTCGTCGGTTTGCTAAATGTCAGGCCGGGGTTCGAGACTGAGAACATTCTCACCGCCAAGGTGTCTCTACCGAAGTATTCTTACGCAGATTCCCGGCAACAGGCTGACTTTTACACTCGGCTCCTGGAAGCAATTGCGACCCTGCCTGGGGTCAAGGCGGCGGGTGCTGTTAACGATCTTCCACTCGGTGCTGGCCGTGATTCGGACGAATTCACTATCGAACGACGCGGCTCAAAAGACATGTCAAGCTCGACTGGGAGCAGTCAAGACCGCCTCATAAGTCCAGATTACTTTCGGGTGATGAACATCCCGCTCATCAAAGGACGCACATTTACGAAGGCCGATGCCAGTTCAGCGCCTCCCGTCGTCATTATTAGTCAGAGCTTCGCGCGACGGTTTTTCCCAAGTGAAGACCCTCTTGGTCAGCACATAACATTTGCAGACCCGGCAGCAACAGCGCCCTGGCCAACAATCGTGGGAGTTGTGGGAGACGTGCGGGACCTCGCATTGGATGCAGATCCTGACATCGAGATTTACGCGCCCTATCAACAGAACGTCTTGCCGTACAATCCGCTTCCGTACATGAGCCTTGTCGTCAGGACTGTAGGAGACCCGAGCAGTCTCACCTCCGGGGCGTTGGCAGAAATTCACGAGCTCGACAAGAACTTGCCTCTCCCAGAGGCCGAACCAATGACCGCTGTTTACTCGGCGTCAATCTCAGCGCGACGCTTCAATACGCTCTTACTCAGCATTTTCGCTGGCATTGCTACAGTTTTGGCGGCTATCGGAATTTACGGCGTCATTTCGTATTTGGTGACGCGACGCACGCACGAGATTGGAGTCCGAATAGCGCTAGGGGCAGAAGCACGGAACATACTTACGCTAATCGTAGGTCGAGGCCTTCTGTTGGCGATCTTCGGAGTGGTCATTGGTCTAGCCGGAGCACTTGCGGTTACACGCGTACTTGCGAAGATGCTATTCGGCGTAACGACAACCGACCCCGCAACTTTTGTAGGCGTCTCTGCACTGCTCATTGGAATAGTGCTGGTCGCCTGCTATGTGCCGGCGCGCCGGGCGATGCGTGTCGATCCCATGGTGGCCTTGCGCTACGAGTAGGAGGCTACGCATGTCCTTCTTACGCAACATTACAAAGGGCCTCCGATCGTTGTTCCGAAAGCAACAGGTCGACCGAGAGTTGGATGAAGAGCTTCGCGCCTATCAGGAGATGGGCGCCGAAGAAAAGATGAAAGACGGGTTGAGCCGCAAAGAAGCCCTTCGCGCAGTCCGCTTGGAGCGTGGAAGCCTCGAAGTCAGTAAGGAAATCGTTCGCTCTGGCGGCTGGGAATCCTTTGTGGAGATATGTTGGCAAGATTTGCGCTTTGGCCTCCGCATGTTGCGGAAGTCTCCCGGCTTCACCCTCGTCGCCACCCTCACGCTCGCACTTGGTATAGGTGCAAACACGGCCGTTTTTAGTGTGGTCGAAAGCATACTGCTCATACCTCTGCCGTTCCGAGATTCAGACCGGTTAGTTGCCATTTGGGCCACCCAGAAGAGCCAACCAGCCAGAATTGGCGCTTCCATGCCGGAGTTTGAAGACTACAAAGCCCAAAGCCACTCGTTTGAATACCTCGCTAATTTCTTGTCGGGTTGGACTTATACCTGGACAGGGCAGGGCGAACCGCGCAATGTGAATTGCACGGCCATTTCTTACGACTTTTTTCCGATGTTGGGAATCAAGCCCTACCTGGGACGCCTGTACACGCCCGAGGAGTATCACGTGGACGGCGTACAGGTGGTCATTTCGGACCGTTTTTGGACGGAGCAACTCGGCAGTGATCCCCATGTTGTTGGGCGGGTCCTAAACCTGGATGGGACGGGCCAAACCGTCATCGGTGTGATGCCGCCAGTGCCCGATCTCTTTCCAGAGACCGATATTTGGGCAAAGATAGAGCCGGATTTCCGGTGGATGCGTATCAGAGGCAACAAGTTCTTGGATGTTGTGGGACGGCTTAAACCTGGAGTTACATCCGAGCAAGCCGAGCAAGAATTGACGGCGATCTTGCAACGAGGACCAGGAGAGTCCCAAGAACTTTCGGTGCATTTGATCCCACTCAAGGATGAACTCACGGGAAATGTCAGATCGCAGCTGCAGCTCGTGATGGCTGCAGTCTCGCTCGTTCTGTTGATCGCTTGTGTGAACGTGGCATACCTGCTGCTTGCCAGAAATCGAAAGCGGCGAGCGGAAATTGCGGTGCGAGTGAGCCTAGGGGCAGGCAGAGGCCGCCTGATGAGGCAATTCATTACGGAAAATCTAGTTCTCGCAACTCTCGGAGGCGCTACCGCGATAGTACTTGCGCTGGCCAGCGTCAGGCTTTTCGGGCGCGTAAACACTCTTCCTCGAAACGCATCCATCGGCGTCGACGCCTACGCTCTGTTGTTCGCTTTTTTCATCACGGCCTTCACGGGGTTGCTGCTTGCGCTAGCGTCGTCCACCGCGTCCTCCAACCTCGACGTGATCGCCAGATTGAAAACAGAGCGGAAGGGTAGCGCTTCTATCGCAGGGCAGCGTTCCAGTTTGCTACTGGTTTCTGAAGTTTGCCTGGCGGTTGTGCTATCCATTGCAGCCGGCTTGCTCTTACGAAGCTTCGAGCAGGCTGAACATCTCGACCCCGGCTTCCTCCCTGACCATCTCCTGTCCACATATTTGCGCACTAACGATTCGCGCGATGCGCGGCTCTTTTTCCCTCAGTTGGTAGAACAGACAGCTGAACTTCCGGGCGTGAGTGCGGCCGCGTTAGGGAAGTGTATGCCCGGCGTATATGCACCCTCAGCCACGCTGATTTTTGGAGACCGGCCAAATGACCCAATGAACGCTCCGACCGTGGAGGCTTGTTGGATCAGTTCGGAATTCTTCAAAGCGATTGGTACCCGTCTCCTTAATGGGCGCTTCTTTACGGTGCGCGATGATGCGAGCGCGTCTCCCGTCGTGATCCTGAATCAAGCATTGGCGGAATCCTACTGGCCGGGACAGAATCCAATCGGCAAGCAGATCGGCGTGAACTATGTCGGAGCAGGTCGGAACACAACTAGTGCCCCGCGCCTTCGTGAGATCGTCGGGATTGTGGCAAATGTAAAACAGAAAGGATTGGACTTGCCGGTTGAGCCGGCCGTCTACACACCTTACCTGCAGGATGAAACGAACCATGCCTTTGCGGGCTTCAATCTATTCGTTAGAACCATTGGCCCACCCACTTCGCTTGCGGGAACGGTTCGCGCATTAGTCCATTCGGTTCGAGCAGACCAGCCGATTGACGTCATGCAGACAATGAACGATGCCTTGCTCCGGGCACTCGCACCGCGCCGGCTGAGCCTGGTTCTAGTCACTTCGTTCGCAGGTTTGGCCGTGCTCTTATCGGCGATTGGAATCTTTGGAATGATTGCCTATACCGTTAGCCAGCGCACACACGAGTTTGGTGTGCGGTTGGCCTTAGGTGCAAAACCGCAGGATGTCCTGCAACTCGTCCTTGGCCAAGGCTTCAAGGTCGTGACAGCTGGTGTCTTTGTTGGTGTCGGTGCGGGGTTCGCAATTACGCGATTCATGCGAAGCTTGCTCTATGGCGTAGGTCCGACTGATCCGCTGACGTTCACTGTCGTTGCGGTCTTGTTCGCGCTAGTGGCGCTCGCGGCCTGCTACATACCTGCCCGCCGTGCTTCCCGTGTCGATCCGATAGTGGCCTTGCGTTACGAATAGGAAACTATTCATGTCCTTACTGCGAAATATAACGACTGGGCTTCGATCACTGTTCCGAAAGGAACAAGTCGACCGGGAGTTGGATGATGAGCTTCGCGCCTATCAGGAGATGGCCACCGAAAAGAAGATGAAGGACGGGATGAGCCGCCAAGAAGCCCTTCGCGCAGTCCGCTTGGAGCGTGGAAGCCTCGAAGTCAGCAAGGAAATCGTTCGCTCGGGCGGTTGGGAATCCATAGTGGATACATTGTGGCGCGACGTGCGCTTTGGCGCTCGCACGCTGCGCAAGTCCCCCGGCTTCACGGCTGTCGTAGTGCTTACTTTGGCACTGGGTATAGGCGCAAACACGGCGATCTTCACGCTCATAGATGCGGTGATGCTGAAGTCGCTGCCTGTTCCGAACCCCGCGCAGCTCTATCGGCTGGGTGACAACAACAATTGCTGTGTTATGGACGGCACACAACAGAACGGCGGCAGCTTTGTTCTCTATTCTTATCAGCTTTATGAGGACCTTCGCGATCACACGCCTGAATTCACGGAGCTCGCCGCGTTTGAGTCCCACTTGTCGAATTTGAGCGTCCGTCGCCACGGCGGTTCCTCGGTCGAGCCCTATAGAGGCGAGTACGTTTCAGGGAATTACTTCAAGATGTTTGGTGTCCGCGCTTTCGGGGGTCGCCTCCTCGCGCCACCGGATGACTCGCAAAGCGCGCCCCGGGTCGCGGTGATGAGCTATCACACTTGGCTGCAGCACTTCGGGCTTGATCCATCGGCAATCGGCTCGACGTTCAATATCAATGGCGTCCCCTGCACTATCGCAGGTGTGGCGCCACCCGGATTCTACGGCGACACTCTGCGGGGCGATCCTCCTGACTTCTGGCTGGCTTTGGCTGCCAACGACGAGGATCGCTGGCTGTTCGCCCCTGAATTTGAGTGGCTTTATGTGATCGGGCGATTGAGACCGGACGTCGTGCCGGAGCACGTGCAAGCTCGGCTCACGGGGGAATTGCAGCAGTGGCTCAACGCTCACCGCGAAATCATTCCGGAGCGCGACCGAGGCGACATTCCGAAGCAGCACGTCCATCTCACTGCGGCACCAAGCGGCGTGGACTGGATGCAGACGGACTACGCTGCCGGCCTGCACCTTCTAGTCACCATTGTAGCGTTGGTCCTGCTGATTGCCTGCGCGAACATCGCTAACTTGCTGCTGGCTCGCGGATCGGCCAACCGCTCGCAGACCGCGGTCCGGTTGGCCCTGGGCGCGCCACGAAGCCGGGTGATTCAGCAGATGCTCATTGAAAGTGTTTTGCTGGCACTGGGAGGCGGAGCGGCGGGACTTTATGTAGCCTACGCAGGGACGCATGCCATCCTGCTGCTTGCTTTTCGCGGGGCCAACTATGTTCCTATTGATGCCCGGCCTTCCCTGCCTGTGCTCGGTTTCTCCATCTTTCTATCGCTGGTGACAGGTATCGTGTTCGGGATTTTACCCGCATGGACAGCGTCGAAATCCGATCCCCTCGATGCCCTGCGCGGAGCGGGCCGTTCCAAGGGCGATCGCGCTTCGTTGCTGCAGAAGCCTCTGGTCATCGCACAGGTTGCATTCTCGATTGTGCTCTTGATCGCAGCGGGCCTGGTCACGCAAAGCCTGCGTAACCTCGAAGACCAGAAGTTCGGCTTCGCGACCGAGGGTCGTTTGATCGTAAAAATAAGTCCATCACTAGCCGGTTACACGGTAGATAAGCTTGCAGGGCTTTATGAAAGGCTTGAGGAGGCGCTGCCGCGAATCCCCGGCGTTCTGAGCGATAGCTTGTCCTGGTACACCCCTTTGGACGGCGACAACTCGAATGAACGCGTCTACATTGAAGGAAAAGCACCCGATTATCGCTGGACGGCGCCTTCCTGGGACCGGGTTGGTCCGCACTATTTTGAAACCATCGGAACGCGCTTGCTGCAAGGGCGCACCATCGATGAACGTGACACACCCGGTGCCCCACGCGTTGCCGTTATCAATGAAACGTTCGCGCGCAGATTTTTCCCGAATGAGAATCCCATCGGGCAGCACCTTGGGATGGGAGATGTGAGTCATAGCGGCGACTTTGAAATTGTCGGCATCGTCGAGGATGCGAAATATCAGGACACGCGCGGGCCTGCTTACGCTACGTTCTTCCTGCCGTTGCTGCAAACCCCACCCGGAGGGCCCCTTGCCGGATGGGTCTATGCCATTGAGCTGCGCGTGGCAGGCAAACCGCAGAACATCGAGCCAGCCGTACGGAAAGCACTTGCCGAGGTCGATCCAAATCTCCCCGTCCTCAGCGTGATGAGTTTTGGCGAGCACGTGGCGCGCAACTTCAATCAAGAACGACTCATCGCTCGGCTTGCGGAGCTCTTCGGCCTGCTGGCGCTCATCCTGGCTTGCGTGGGGCTGTACGGTGTAACAGCCTATGCGGTTGCACGCCGAACGAATGAGATCGGCCTTCGCATGGCCCTCGGCGCCGATCGCCGGAGCGTACTCGGCTTGGTGTTGCGCGCTGCGCTGACCCAGCTCGGGTTGGGGCTGGCCATCGGCATACCAGCAGCGCTGGCAGGAAGCTACCTGCTTGCGAACCAACTCTATGGTGTCGAGAGTTATGACCCAATCATTCTAGGCCTGGCTGTCGTAGTTCTTGCCGGCTGCGCGATGTTTGCAGCATTTGTTCCGGCACGACGGGCTTCGCGCATCGATCCCATAGTGGCTTTGCGTTACGAGTAACCCATGGCTCTCGGAGAGCCACAACGAAGGATGAAAATAGCCGCTCACTGTTGAGCCAATCTTTTCAATGAGATACGCGGCTATTTTCATAGGAGGAGTAGGAGGCTACGCATGTCCTTCTTACGCAACATTACAAAGGGCCTCCGATCGTTGTTCCGAAAGGAACAGTTCGACCGAGAGTTGGATGAAGAGCTTCGCGCTTATCAGGAGATGGCCGCCGAAGAGAAGATGAAGGATGGGTTGAGCCGCAAAGAAGCCCTTCGCGCAGTCCGCTTGGAGCGTGGAAGCCTCGAAGTCAGCAAGGAAATCGTTCGCTCTGGCGGCTGGGAATCGTTTGTAGAAACGTGTTGGCAGGATTTGCGCTTTGGCCTCCGCATGCTACGCAAGTCTCCCGGGTTCACCCTTGTCGCCGTTCTAACGCTGGCGCTTGGCGTAGGTGTGAACACGTCAGTATTCAGCGCGTTCGATTCTGTTGCGCTGAAGCCGCTCCCGGTGAAGGATGCGCACGACGTTGTGAGACTGCAAAGGTGGTTCGCCAGCGGGGCGATGGGCGACGTCCAATACGACTTCTCCTATCCGGAATATCTCTATTACCGTAGTCAGAATCACGCTTTCTTAGGGCTAATCGCGGCAAGTTGGCCTAGACAGGCACTCGCAACAGCGCCATCCGGATCAGAGACCGGGTCCACAGCACCTCACGAGCTGTTGCCTTTGCAGTGCCAGCTTGTGTCGGAGAACTACTTTTCGGTCCTCGGAATCAGAATGGAGTTCGGCCAAGCATTCGCAGGAGGCGAGGAGCGGGCTCCCGGCTCGAATCCCGTCATTGTCCTGAGCTATCCATATTGGCGGGGCCAATTGAATGGGGACCGTGAAGTCATCGGTAAGGCTTTGGAAGTCAACGGGACTTCGCTGACGGTCATCGGAGTCGCGCCGGAGGATTTCATCGGGACGGGTAATCCGCCAGAAGTGCCTGACTTCTGGGCGCCGCTGGAAATGCAAACGCAATTAGAGCCGCAAAATGACTGGCTGCACGAACCATCGAATCAGCCGCTGCAAATCGTTGGCAGGCTGGCTCCGGCGACGAGCATCGATCAAGCGCAAGCGGAAACGGAAGTTCTGATTCGGCGGTTTGAGCAGGACCACGTAGAGAAGGACCAAACCATCGGGCTGACGCTGCATAGGGCGACGTACTTTGGCGTAACAGACGAGCTTTGGTTCCGAGCATTCGCTGCCGGATTGATGGCGGTGGTCGGTCTCGTTTTGCTCGTGGCTTGCGTCAATTTGGCAAACATGTCGCTTGCGCGAGGCGCCAGCCGGACGAAGCAAATCGCCATGCGCCTTGCACTCGGGGCGGGTCGCGGCAGGCTAGTTCGCCAATTATTGACGGAGAGCATGTTGCTGGCGCTTATGGGGGGCCTGGCCGGCCTTTTGTTGTCCATGTGGGCGGCCAGGTTGGAATGGATCGGCCTGGCACGGCTCATCCATGTCTTGCGGGGGAGCCGGATTTTGGTTGCGCCTCTGACGGTCGACATTCGCGTCTTCCTATACACGCTTATAGTCTCGCTTGCGAGCGGGGTGTTATTTGGTCTCTGGCCAGCATTGCAATCTTCGAAGGCTTCCGTCAGCGATGCGCTAAAGGCGGAAGGAAGCGGTTATGGACAGCCGCCGAGCCAGTCACGCTTCCGCAGCTTTCTCGTGGGCGGGCAAGTAGCCGTATCGATGTTGCTGCTCATCAGCGCGGGGCTGGTGTCGCGGGGTGTAGCGAAGGCTCAAGGGGCGAAGCCCGGGTTCGAGACGCGCTCGGTGTTTCATTTATCGTTCAGTCTCGGAAATGATCCCGGCAAGGCAACAATTCTAAAGCGGCAAATCATGGCGCGCCTCCAAACGCTTCCCGAGATTTCAGAGGTCGCGTTAGCTGATCGCCTTCCCTACGCGGGCACATCCACGCGGCCACTTCTTGTGGAGGGGAACCACGCAACGGCGAAAGGTGCGCCTCATGAGATCTTGATCAACTACGTCTCGCCCACATTCTTTGCGGCGTTAAGCATTCCGGTCGTCCGGGGAAGGAATTTCACGCCGCAAGAAGCGGACGCCAACATTCCGGTGGCGATTGTGAGCGAGGCTACCGCACGCAACGCGTGGCCAGGGGAGGATCCGGTTGGAAAGCGTCTGAAGCTGGACTTAAGATTCGATGGCAAATGGAAAGAATTCGAGGTCGTTGGCGTGGCCAGGGATGTTCGTTTCACCAACATTTCGCGCATCGACCCCGCATACGTTTATCTTCCCGGCGATCCGTCTCAGTCCAACGGTTTGTTAATTCGGGCGGCGCGAAGCCCACGAGACACTCTCGCAGCTATCCGCACATCGCTTGAAAGTTTCGACCGAAGCCTGCTGCCGACATTGGGATTCCTGAGCCTGGACAATTTCATGCACTCGCAAGAGTTTGTCCCACAAGCCGCCGCGATTCTGACAGCGATTTTGGCGTTTCTTGCTGTAGCTCTCGGTGCGGTTGGACTCTACGGAGTCATGGCCTTCGTCGTCACGCAGCGGACACGAGAGGTCGGAATCCGCCTGGCGTTAGGCGCGTCGAAAAGCGATGTTCTCCGGTTGCTTGTTCAGCAGGGAATGCTGCCTGTGATCGGCGGCGCGGGCTGTGGCCTGGTTCTTTCAGCCGCCGTTTCGGGGGTGTTGCACGCAGTTTTAGTTTCTCCCGGCATGCCGGACCTTCTCTTTGGCGTGAGCGCGTTTGATCGGACGGTTTATGCCGGATTGACTGCATTGTTGGCAGGGGTCGCGCTGCTAGCCTGCGCAGTGCCGGCACGCCGCGCCATGCGGGTCGACCCGATGATTGCAATTCGTTGTGAGTGATGAGGCATGTCTTTGTTGCGAAACATAGCGAGCGGCCTACGATCATTGCTCCGAAAGGAACAGTTCGACCGGGAGTTGGATGAGGAGCTTCGCGCTTATCAAGAGATGGCCGCCGAAGAGAAGATGAAGGATGGGTTGAGCCGCCAAGAAGCCCTTCGCGCAGTCCGCTTGGAGCGTGGAAGCCTCGAAGTCAGCAGGGAAATCGTTCGCTCCGGCAGCTGGGAATCTGTTGTGGACACGTTGTGGGGGGATTTTCTCTTCGCTTTCCGCCTACTCCGCAAGAATCCAGGTTCGACTGCAGCCGTCGTCATCGCATTGGCCCTGGGCATTGGCCTGAACACGACGGTATTCACGTTTGTGAATGCTCTGCTGCTCCGTCCGCCCACAGGTGTCAAAGCACCTGAGCAACTGCAGGAGGTCTGGATACACAATCCACGGGATTCCGGCGCGCAGGGCTATCTCCCATTGAGTTATCCCGACTACGTCTACTACCGCGATCACAACCAGTCCTTCGAGGAAATGCTCGCGTACGATTTCGAACCGCACCTAGTCATCTGGAACAAGTCCGGCGATGGTCAGACGGTGTTCGGTCAGATTGTTTCAGGCAATTTCTTCTCCTCACTCGGCGTGAATGCTGTGCTGGGCCGCACGATCTCAGCGGAAGATGATCAGACAGCCAATCCTCAGCCGGTGGTGGTGCTTGGTTATGCCTTTTGGCGCCGATACCTCGGTTCTGATTCCACGATTCTCGGAAAAACCCTCATGCTGAATGGCGCGAACTACAGCGTCATCGGAGTAGCGCCAGCGGGTTTCACTGGTCTCTTGGTGGGCTTCGAGCCGGACTTCTGGGCCCCCACTGCGATGGTCGAACAAATCACAAGGGACAAAGGACGACTTAGCAATTGGGGCGTACATTCGCTCATAGCCATTGGGCGCCTGAAACGCGAAGCCAGCATAAGCGGGGCACGCGCCGAGGCGGGCGTGCTGGAGCATCGGATCGAGATGGATCATCCCGACCTGAAAAGGAACTATGACGCAACCGTCTTCCCGGCAACCCTCATTCCGGCTCCTTTCCGCGTTTACGTCAGGGCGTTTACGGCATTGCTCATGGCGGTGTTTGGATTCGTTCTTCTTATCGCATGTGCGAACGTGGCCAGTTTCCTGCTTGCGCGAGCGACCGGACGAACACGAGAAATGGCCGTTCGCTCTGCTTTGGGCGCGGCGCGGAGCCGACTGATCCAGCAAATGCTCGTCGAAAGCACGCTGCTCTCCAGCCTTGCAGGATTACTTGGATTGATTTTGGCCTACTTCACGGCGCCGCTCCTGCTCGCATTGAAACCCGCGAGCTTGCCCGTCACGCTCAGGCTACCCATCGACTGGCGGGTCCTCGTCTTCACATTGATCGTATCGCTGATCTGCGGTATCGCATTTGGCCTGACGCCGGCCCTCCGCAGCGCGTCGGCCCCGGTGGCTTCGAATCTTAAGGACGAAACTCAGCCAGCCGGTCTGCGCAAGTCCAGATTGCGCAGCCTGCTCATCATCGGTGAAGTCGCTACATGCACAGTGCTCCTCGTCTGCGCTACCTTGTGCGTGAGAAGTCTCCGGAACGCCAGTTCGATCAATCCCGGCTTTAACACGCGGCATGTGATCGCCGCGACTCTCGACCCTGGAAGCCTGGGCTATTCTGAGGCTCAAGTGCGCACCTTTTATGAACAGCTATCCGAGCATGTTCGGGCTTTTCCTGGGGTAACGGCGGCCAGCTTCACCGACCATCGCCCCTTGGACCTGCGCGCGAGCACACTGTCCTCAATCCAATGCACCCCGAGTCAAACAAAAACGATGGGATACCAGTCGACATACTGCGGGTTGCGCCCGACTACTTTCAGACTATGGGTATTCCGCTGTTGCGAGGTCGCGACTTTATTTCTTCCGAGGGCGTCGAAGGAAGCGGTGTGGCAATCATCAATGAGGCCTTGGCCAAACGGCTCCGGAAAAACCAAGATCCATTGGGCCAACGAATGACATTTTTCGGAGAGAAGTCGAGCACCGAGGTCATTGGAGTCGTCCCTACTGGAAGGTATCGAACCCTTGCTGAGGATCCCGTACCTGTAGTCTTTCGACCTCAACTGTGGGCGAGGCGTGCGCTCGTCGTGCGCACTTCGGGTGACCCGGCAACTTTGTTAGACAGCATTCGGAGCGAAATTCATTCCGTGGACCCCACTATCGCCCCAACGGATTTGGAAACCATGCAGCAATATATGAGCCTCCCTCTCTTTCCTGCCCGGGCCACGGGTCTCTTACTCGGCGTGTCCGGATTTCTAGCGTTGGTCCTAACTACCATCGGGCTGTTTGGGGTCATTTCTTACATCGTTTCCCAACGCACTCACGAAATCGGTGTGCGCGTTGCCCTGGGCGCTCGGCGCAGCGACATTATGAACCTGGTCATCAGACACGGCTTGCTTCTAACTGTAATTGGCCTGCTCATCGGCCTGGGGATCGCATTTGGAGCAGCGCGCCTTGTTTCATCCTTGCTCTACGGGGTCAGCCCGACTGATCGGGCGACCTTCTTCGGGGTGGCAGCGGTTTTGTGCGCGGTGACAATCCTCGCGTGCTATCTCCCCGCGCGGCGGACGATGCGCGTCGATCCCATTGTGGCTTTGCGTTACGAGTAGGAGTACGCAAGTCCTTGTTGCGGAACATTAGAAACGGGCTTCGATCATTGTTCCGAAAGGAACAGGTCGACCGGGAGTTCGATGAAGAGCTTCGCGCCTATCAAGAGATGGCCGCCGAAGAAAAGATGAAGGATGGGATGAGCCGCAAAGAAGCCCTTCGCGCAGTCCGCTTGGAGCGTGGAAGCCTCGAAGTCGGCAAACAAATCGTTCGCTCTGGCCGCTGGGAATTTTTTCTGGAGACCTGCTGGCAGGACTTGCGCTACGGCTTACGGGCCTTTCGGCGCAACCTCGGGTTCAGCATCCTAGCTGTTCTGGCATTAGCTTTTGGTATTGGGGTCAACACCACCGTCTTCACCGCTCTCGATGCGACGGCGTTCCGACCCTTACCCGCCAAAGATCCGAATCATATCGTGCGGGTCGTCCGCTGGATTCCTCAAGGCTATGGCGGCACTCTGTTTTCCTTTCCTGAATATGTCTATTACAGAGACCATAATGACGTGTTCTCAGGCTTGGCGGCCGACAGTTGTTGTTACGACGTCGTCTACGGCGGTCAGCAGGACACAAGTGCAGTGTCCAAATCGTCCTTGGTGAACGCGCGCCTTGTTTCGCAAAACTACTTCGAAGTGCTGGGCATCAATGCAGTGCTTGGCCGCACCTTCCTGCCAGAGGAGGACCAGTCGGAGAAGTCCAATCCCGTGGCCGTACTCAGTTATCAATTCTGGCGACAACGAGTCAGTTCCGACCCGAACATCCTGGGAAAGTCCCTCCTCTTGAATGCGACGCACTTCACTGTGGTGGGCATCGCGCCACGCGATTTCATTGGCAGTGGGGACCCTCCCGCCGTTCCCGATGCATGGATTCCGTTGGCGATGGAACCGTACATCGTGCCAGGAAGTCACTGGGTGAACGATGCGAATGCTTACAACGTTCGCATGGTGGGCCGCCTAAAGCCAGGCATGGCGCTCAAGGAGGCGCAGGCGGTACTGACGGTCCTTGCCCAGGAGCTTGCCCACACACCTCCTGCCCAGGAGAAGCATCAGACCGGCAGCACAACACGCCTTACTGTGAAGCGAGCATCTTTTCTTGACTTTGGGGGAACGGGCTCCGAGTTTGTGGTGTCGGTTACGCTCGCGCTCGCTGCCGCCGGCATAGTGCTGCTCGTCGCCTGTGCCAATGTCGCCAATTTATTGCTCGCACGCGCTATGGCGCGACGGAGGGAAGTGGGCGTCCGTCTGGTGCTGGGCGCAGGTCGTAGCCGGCTAATTCGTCAATTGATGACCGAGAACGCGCTCATCGCCCTTTTGGCCGGGATCGTGGGCCTCCTTTTGTCAACATGGGCCTGCCATGTTCTGTGGTTCTCTATCCAGCAGTCGCTTCAGAAGTTCTACCCGCCTGATCTGTTGGTTCGTGTGGACCCAGACGTTCGCATCCTTGGCTACACTTTTTTATTGTCCCTGGCGGCCACATTTGCCTTCGGGCTAGCGCCTGCACTTCAGGCTTCGAAAACCGACCTGACGTCCGCCGTGAAGCAGGACGCTGGCATTGTTCCTGGGCAGAGGCGAAGTTTGCTGGGATTGTCTCTGCGGGAAGCACTAGTTCTGGCGCAGGTGAGCCTATCCCTTATGCTTCTCGTCGCTGTGGGATTGCTCGCCAGGGGTCTGCAGCGATCGCAGGCGATTGACCCCGGCTTCGAGACCAAAGACTTGTTAGCGGTCGATGTGGATTTCCCTGCACTTGGGTATGGCAGCTCAATGGCCTTGTCACTTCGCCGCGAAATGGTCGAACGGCTGGGTGCGCTGCCTCAAATCAAGTCAGCCTGTTTCGCCTCCGAAGGATGGACTTCAGTCTCTCTAGAATCTGCGCGCAGCCTTCCGTTTGTCCCCTACACGGTCATCTCGCCAGACTACTTTCGGACGCTTGGCATTCAGCTTGTTCGTGGCAGGGACTTCGATGAAGCTACGCAAACCGGCGCACCAACGGTTATCGTCAGCAACGCTACTGCGCGGCTGTTGTGGCCCGGCGAAGATCCTATCGGTAAACGGCTGAAGGCCTCGGGTCGATCATCGTCTTATGCAGAAGTCATTGGTATTGTCAGTGACGTTCGGAGTGCCAGACTCCTACAGGTTGATTTCGCTCATCTTTACTTTCCCATCGATCCGACCGACCAATCTCTTATACTCTGGGCTCGCACTCGCAATAATCCAGAAAGTACCCTTGGGTCTATTCGCGACGCATTGGGGACCCTGGACAAGGGACTGCTTCTTGCCCCGACGCATTCGATCAATGACCTGTTGTGGTTGCAGAGACTGCCCGCGTTAATCGGCACTTCAATGGCAGCAATACTTGGGGTGCTAGCTGTTCTATTGGCAGCAGTCGGCATCTACGGCGTGATGGCTTACCTTGTAAGCCAAAGAACACACGAGATTGGTGTGCGCATGGCCTTGGGCTCCGACAAAGCGGATGCCATGGCACTCGTGCTCAAGCAAGGAATGCGACCCGTGGCAGTGGGCATCATTCTGGGCTTCGCCGGCGCCGTGGCGCTATCTCACGTCTTGTCGTTTCTTCTGTTCGGGGTTAGCCCACTTGATCCGTTGGCATTTTCAAGCGCAGCTGCATTTCTTATTGTCGTGGCGGCGCTTGCGGCCTACTTTCCGGCGCGGCGTGCGATGCGCGTCGATCCGATGGTCGCTCTGCGTTACGAATAGTTCGCACCGTTCAACTGACTGCAGTCCGCTCTTCATCCCGACTGTCACTGATTTCCATAGCTGCCCTTTTCTGCCGCTCATTTTCTTGGGCACGGCTTCGGGCCAATTCCTGCGCCCGGCACATTCGCGCCTTCTGCTTTTCCGTCTCCTCCCAAGAAATCTTCTCAAACCCCTGTCGTTCGCCAAAACTCCGGCCGAACGCCAAGCTAGCTGCTGTAGCATTGTTACGCCGACCCTTTGGCGAGGAACAGGACTTGGGTTTCGAGCTTCCGGCCGAAATCATCGTCATTGGACGGAATGGACGGAAACTCGAATCTGCGAGCGTTTTAGAAGTGGCTGTAAATGCTTGAGAGGGAAAGGGTAACTGGCTCCCCGGGCAAGATTCGAACTTGCAACCCTTCGGTTAACAGCCGAACAACCAACTTCATCAGAACTTGCCGGAGTTGGCCATAATCGAAGGAAATCAGCAAGTTGCGACTAAACCCGATGAATCCTTTTCTCCTTCTTTGTTCACCTTTCGTTCGCATTTTGCCGCCATTCACGACCATTAGTATTACGTTTTTATGACAGCGCGTACCGTTACTGACTCTCGTCGATCTTGTACGGAGTAGAAGTTCCTGGTCTACGGTTCCGGTGATGTAAGCAAGCATGCGAGCCCAAATCATTCCAGAGCCTCTCTAGACTTGATCGTCGAACCCGGACTGTACATGGCTCTGGAGGTTTCAGAAACTGGCTGTGCCAGAAAATTGTGAGACCGGAAACCAAGCCTTTTCAATGCGTGCGGGAATTTTGACCATACGGGGTTCGCTACTGAACCACATGCTTGATAAACAGCGACCGCGGAGAATTGAAATTCCAGAGGGCTGGCGCACGGCGGCGGAGTGTCGATGGCGGCGGAAAAAGGGGCCAAAACAGCGGTGGTCTGGTTACTTTTCACTCTGCCCCTTTCCCTCTTGGAAGGGGGTGTTCTCTCAGAACGGCCCGCAGCGGTCAAGGGCGCGCCGGCGTTGCGCGGCGAAGCGAACCCTTCACGGCGAGGACCGTTCTGAGATCCTCGACAAGAGGGAAAGGGGTGGCCCTAAATGGACCGCTAAAATGGCCCAGTCGCTCACCGCCTCTGACAGTCACTAGTCCTCCGACGCCACAGACTAACCAGAATTGAAGCGAGGGGAAGCCTCTGCTCACGCGCTCTGCAGCTAATCCAGGATGCACCGAATTGTAATACAGAAAAATATGTGTTATCGTTCTGGCATTATGGGAAGCAATGAGAAAACCATCAGTTTCCGTGCGGTCACTGAAAAGATCGACGCTCTTGATTCGCTGGCCGCCGCGCAGGACCGTTCGCGCAGCTATCTCATTAACGAGGCGATCACCAACTACATCGAACTGCACGCCTATCAGGACGCATTGGTTCGCAAGGGGCTGGAAGAGAAGCGAAAAGGCCGCGTCCTAAGCCATGAGGAGGTCGTAAAGGGGCTCAAGAGGACGGGACGCGCGCGTCAATGATTGAATGGACCGAGCAGGCGACTCGGCAACTGGATCAGGCTCACGATTACATCACCCTATCCAACTGTGAGGAGGTTGCCGCCCGGATCACCCTGCAGATCGTCACCAGCGTTCAACAACTTGCCGTCTACCCTATGTCGGGAAGAGCAGGCCGGGTTCCGGGGACGCGTGAGTTGATCATTTCGAATACGCCGTTCATCGTTGCGTATGCCATCGAGAAGACCGATATCGTGGTCCTCGCGGTCTACCACGGCGCCCAGCATTGGCCGGAGGGCTTTTAAGCTTGAACGGAGCCTTGTTGTGTGAGGGGAGGGACCGTCGAAAGTCGCTTGCGCTCTCATCTCCTCGAAGGCAGTTTCTGGCCCGTGACGGTCACTTTTCCGTGTACCCCACTTACCAGGAGCTGGCAAAACTTGATCGCAGAATTTCAGCAAGGAACGACCATAGTTTTGCGTATTCGGCCTTCGCAGCGATGAGGATGGGAATATCGGGGTCGGCGTCTTTCCAGAGGGTGAGGAAGTCCTGGTAGGCGGCTTTGGCTTTGCCGGTGTCGCCCTGAATCGCATCGGCGCGGGCGGAGCTGCAGCCGCGCCAGCCACGAGCGCAGTTCCGAGGGGACGAGAACTGGTAATAGCTGCGAACGGTTAGTCGGAATGCCACGTAAACTGAACTTCAACGGTAGTTCTGGTCTTGGTGGGCTTGCCATCTTTGAGCGTGGCCGGGTTGAACTTCCATTTTTTTACTACCGCTACCGCTTCTTGCGCGAACCCATGGCCGGGGTCCTCGATAACACGGATGTTCTTGGCGTCCACATTCCCTTTTTCTGAAACTGTAATTTCAACCAATGCACTCGCGGATGAAATCTTGGCCTTTTTTGCTTCATCGGGAAACTCTGGATTGGGACAATATCGACAAGAGGGCCGAGAAGGCTGTTCCGCCACTGCTTTGGGATTCTCTGACCGAGCAGTCTGGTTCGTCAGCGGAATCTTCGTTTCAGCGTGTTCCACCGTTCCAGCCACAGCTATCGCGCAAGTGATCGCGCACACTACGGCGACACACCCCATCCAACTGCCTGAAATGCGTGGACGTGGCCCTATTTCGATGATTTTGCGAAGTCGCTCACGGAGGAGACCGCCCGGCACCGCCATCCCCACGATGTTTAAGCGCGCTCCTGAGCGACTCACAGACCGTGCGAGTTCCACAAGACACGCCGCGTACTCGCGAGCATTGTTCCCACGCGCCAGTACGGCATTATCGCAAGCCTCCTCCGCCAGACCAGATAGTGTGCGCTCCAACCACCACGCGGCCGGATGGAACCAGAAGACGGCGCGGTTCAGCAACGCAAACCACTGTAATAGCGAATCGCGACGGCGCGCGTGTTCCTCCTCGTGCGCCGAGATAGAATTCAGCTTCGATTGTTCCCATTCCCGCCAGTTCTCCGGAAAAATCACCATCGGGCAGAAAAATCCTACCGTCACGGGCGAAGCACACAACGGACTTGTGCGAACTCCATCCTGTAGCACAGCGTAACGAATCAACCTTCGCGTGTGGATCGTACCGACAGCAAGCCGAAGAACGAGAACGCAGAAGCCGACCAGATAGACACTCACCAGCAACAATTCCCCGCTCGATAATTTCTGCGCCACTGGTGCCTGAAGACTGCCTTCTGTCACTATCGGTCCATGTGACATAGCGCGAGGTAGCGGCGGCAGGACCCGCAGGCTGACCTTTGGTCCCCATGTCGCCCAAACCGGAAGTAGCAGCATCAATACCATCACACCAGTCCACACGCGATGCTTCGCTGCCGCGTCCTTGACCCGCATGATGTGCAGCAGTATTGCCGTAGCGCTGATCAACAAGAAAACTCGAACTGTACACTCCAGAAATAAACGTTCCATCACTCGCCTCCTCACCGGCGGCCGCGTACGAATCTCTCTAATTCCCCGATTTCGTCCTTCTTCAACACCTTCGCTTCCACCATTCCGCTAACCAGTTCCTCGACAGACCCTCGACAGAAACGGTCGATAATTTGCCGCACGGCGCGAGCTGCCAAGCTGCGTGCCGGTTCTACCGCCCGATACGCGTACGCTCGACCGTCCGACTCGTGCCGGAGGTAACCTTTTTGCTCAAGTCGCCGTAACAGCGTGCGAACTGTCGCCTCTTTGAGGTTTCGTTTGCGTGAGACGATCCGGTGAACAGCCTCCACTGTACAGGTCCCGCCGTCCCACACGGCCTGCATGACTTCGTTCTCAAGGTCGGTCAAAGGCTGACGCACGCGCATAGTGGAAGCTGTACGTTTTGTCATGGTACGTTTTGTACCAGTCGCCTCGATCCAATGTCAAGGAATTTCTTTTCTTCTTATCCTTTCCTTGAGTCTGTCCGGATTCGGCCCGGCCGTACGATACCGTTTTCTAGGAAACAGCGTTCCCGTCCACATGGAATCCGCCGCGAAAGGGAGCCTCGTCAAATGGACGGGAACGCCACTTATCAGGAGCTGGCTGAGAGTCACTTTCCATAGCGCCCGTTTTTCACCCGTGCTGAAATGTCGCGCAGTGCGGCGTCAAGATCTTCCTCTTCAACGCTCGTATTTGTAAGCGCCGCTACGGAACGATGGTCAGCTGTTAAAGCGAACATAGCGGTGCATCCTGGTAGGCTACCCCCATGTGACATGCGTCCGGTCTGGTCAACGAACCAACCTCTCGCGTAGTACGGATTCCTCCCAGGTGTTGTCATTCGCCGAACTGTTTCGGGCTTCAGAAGCCTCCGGTCGACACCCACACCGTCAACATGCATTGCGAATTTGACAAGATCAGCGGGAGTGCCTATCCAGCCGCCGTTGGAATCCTCTCGCGCCACATTCATGCCATAGGGGTTTCCCCAACCTCGCTTGTAATAAGTGACCTCGGTCGTCGCCCGTTCTCTTAGCGTGTTCCCCGCGATCTGCATGTCAGTTATTCCGCAGAGAGAAAAGATCGTACGTTGGACATGGGCGGAATACTTTTGTGCAGTCAGCTTTTCAATTACACGGCCCAAGAGGCAGTATCCGAAGTTGGAATAAGCATAAACCTTGCCGGGCGGATTCTTGAGAGGGCAGTTGTCCAAAGTCCATGAGATGAGTTCTCGGTGATTCATTTCGAGATTGGAAAGCATGGGATCATCCACTCCGTTGTCCCAGCCACCGCAAGTGTGGGTCAGGAGATGGTCGATCGTGATCTGCTCGATTTCCGGGCCGTAGGGCTGCCTGCCATACGTTGTACCTAGAACCCCCAGTCGCCCGAAAACCTTGTCCTCAGGCTTAAGCCGGCCATCTTCGATGAGTTTGAAGATCGCCACGGAAGTGAACGGCTTCGTGGCGCTCGCTATTCGAAAAGTGTGAGAAGCCGTCAACTGCTCGTGGCTATCCCGGCTTGGTACTCCGAAAGCCCCCAAATATGTGATTTGGCCGTTGTGGCCGATCGCGACGGAAAGCGCGGGCGCACCAAACTTTTGCATGAAATCTTGGGCAATATGCTTGACCTCTTGGCGTTCAAATTGCGCGGGTTCTGTAGGTGTCTCGAAAACGGGGAAACGCACCGGCCTGCTCAGCAGGCCGGTGATGGCGAGCGACGAGTTCTTGAGGATGTGTTCTAGCGCTTCTCGCCGTGTGATCTGCATAGGGTGCGCACGCAACTGGTTCCAGATGGTGTTATATCACTGTGATTCCGCCGGCGAGAGAAGGCAAATGTTTTTCCCGGGGCCGTCAATGTGCTTCGCCTCCAAAGGAGATTGCACGATGTGCCTGGGAAACAGCGTTCTCATCCACATGGAATCCACCGCGAAAGAGAACCCGGCAAATTCGTCACAATTGTGTCCGGAAATGTCTCGTGAACGCTTCCACTCAGGCAGGACTTAGTTTGAGAAAAAAAAAGAATCTCGGCGGGGCAAAGAAATGCGCGGTGTTGCACGGTACTGCGAGCCCTTCGTTGAATATTCCCCTCGCGAGCAACAGTGCTGTAATGCCGCCGATTGAACCAGGGTTAGGAAGAATTCCCGGATCATCCCGCTTCAGGGACAAAGATCGTTACTGATCGCGTATCTCCTGCCAGAGTCCGCCACTTGCCGCAGGTCGCGCCGCGGCGAAACCTGCCTGCCGGGTTAGGCAGGCCCCGAGGGCTGAGGCGAGGATCCGCATACGGCTCTT
>QHYH01000072.1 GCA_003223215.1 Acidobacteriota bacterium | reverse complement strand
AGACAAGATTTGCAACGTCCCTCTGGGCCAAAAGGAACTTGTGAGACGGTCGGCGTGGGATGGATTGGCGCCGGCAGCTTCAGCCGGGCAAAACTGATTCCTGCGCTGCAAAAGATCTCTGGTGTCCGGTTTGTGGGCCTAGCCAATGCCACCGGGATTTCGGCACAAAGAGCGGCGCGGAACTTCGGGTTTGGTTATTGCTGTACAGATGCAAATGAGCTTCTGGATGATCCGGCCATAAATGCGGTCTTCATAGGCACACGACATCACCTGCACGCCTCATTGGTGATTGGCGCCCTGAACCGGGGTAAACATGTCTTTGTCGAGAAACCGCTATGCGTCAATGAAGCCGAACTGAATCAGATAGCCGAGGCTTATGCACGTTCGGGGCGAATCCTGACCGTGGGCTTTAATCGCCGCTACTCTCCCTTCGCCGCGGATTGCACTGATCTGTTTAAGGGCCGCATTGGGCCGCTGTCTATGCTTTACAGGGTGAACGCAGGACGGCTGCCGAGCGGGCACTGGGTTCATCACCCGACCCAAGGTCATGGCCGAGTGATTGGCGAGATCTGCCACTTCGTAGACCTCATGGGGTTTTTGTCTTCCTCTCTCCCGGTGGAAGTCCAAGCATGGCCCGTGGACCATCTTGACGCCAACCCTGAAGACAACATTCACGTTCACATTCGATTCGCCGATGGCTCTCGGGGCGAGGTCCTCTACCTCTCTTCGGCTAGCGCAAGCGTGTCTAAAGAACGCATCGAAGTTTTCGGTCAGGGGCGAACCGCAATATGCGAGGACTTCCGAACCTGCCACTTTTACCGCGGCAACCAGCACCGGCGGGAACGGAGTTTCTTTCATAAAAAGGGGCATCGAGAAGAGCTCCGTGCGTTTGTCGCGGCTGTGAAGCATGGAGTGGAATCGCCCGTCCGATTTGAGAGCCTTTACGCATCCACCTTGGCCACCTTTCGCATTCGCGAGTCGCTGCAATGCGGCAGGGCATTGCCGGTCCATGTTTGTGGTCCTTTTTGATTTTCATTTTATTGCTCATCACGGACTGGGCAGAGAGCATGCCAAATCTGCCGAATTCGTATAGCACGGTATGACACTGCCGGGTGAATAGAATGGCAGACTAGCGACTAGCCTCCGGCCTCGCGGAGGGTCCTGAGCGAAGGGATATCGGGAATTGGCTTTCCCTCAACAATCGCGTTTGGAATCGTTGAGCATAGGGCCTCGGCGATGTCTTTTCCGAATTTGCTGTGGATGGCGTCGCGAGCGGCACTCATGATCGGAGGTCGCCGTGTCAAATCGTGCGCGTCAGTGGCAACCGCACTCACTAAACCTCGCGCGAGCAACCCCAAACAAGTTCGGCGGGCCTCTTTTCCCCAGAATCCAGTAATAGAGTTGGCAGTCACCTGTACCAAGCAGCCCGTTCCAACCATCGAGTAAAGCATGTCCGGCTTCGACCTGAGGAACGGATTTCGCTCAGGGTGCGTAATTATTGGTCTTACCCCGCAACGTATGAGTCGCCGTAAAGTCGTATCGGCATTCGGCGGTATGCCATAATCGCTGAATTCGACCAACAAATAGGGACCGGATCCGATGCAAAATTGCCGCCAGTCGTCGAGAGCAGCTTGCACGTTGTCTAGAGAGAAGTTGAAGTCGCATCCCAAAGAGAGCTCGATTGGGACATTTACACGCTTTCTGAGTTCCAGCAAGCGATCTGCGAACGCGGAACGGTCGTAGCGAAATTGAGCATTGCTGTGCGGCGTCGCTACGATGTGACGAATTCCATCTTTTGCTGCGGCCACGACCATCTCGACGGCGATGACCCAGCTTGAAGCACCGTCATCCACGCCAGGCAGGATGTGAGAATGAATGTCAATCATGCTAATCGAGAGTTTCGCTCCCTTCGAACACAGCCAAGATTATACCCACCGGCTGCGGCACAGCTTGGATCGATTGATCCGCGTGTCCGTCTAGCATTTGAGCGCCGACTGGAGCTTCTGGCACGACAAAAATGTCTGGGACCAAGCTCGTGAAAAGTAAAGTCGTCCCTTATCCAAAAAGCGCGGCAGTGCGCCCCGGTGTGACAACCCCTCCATCGCGAAGGAATTCCCTGGACCCTGTGAACGCTGCTTGTTGAGTTTCAGAATCGGCTCTGGAATCTTCGGTGCCCTCGAGCCGCTGGGACTGGGCCTGGGTTTTAACGAAGTCTAGGGCCAAGTCTAGAGCATGCTCCAGCTCCAACAGGCTTTCGCTTTCCGGCAGAGTGCAGGATGAAGGGCGAACGCCCATTGAAAGCACAAACATGAAAATCATGATTGTTGTCGGAGCTAGGCCAAATTTCATGAAGGCTGCTCCCTTAATTGCCGCTATCCGCGAGCACAATCAAAGGACTGCGGCGCTTTCGCCCGGGGAACAACCTATTGAAGCAGACCAGATTGAAGGAGTCCTCGTTCACACGGGACAACACTACGACGAGGCCTTGTCGGGCTCGTTTTTTGCCGATCTTGGCCTGCCGAAGCCAGATGTACATTTGGGGGTCAGCTCCTACTCCCATGCCGTACAAACAGCGGAGATTATGCTGCGATTCGAAGTGGTGCTTATGCGGGAGCGCCCGGAGGTGGTTGTCGTCGTGGGGGACGTTAATTCCACCCTAGCCTGCGCACTGGTGGCGGCAAAGGTTTCATACGATTCGGATGAAACAAGGCCCATGATCGCGCATGTCGAGGCCGGCCTGCGTTCCTTCGACCGTGCGATGCCGGAAGAAGTAAACCGCATCGTGACTGATCACCTTTCTGACCTGCTCTTTGTGACCGAGGAGAGCGGTGTTCGGAACCTGAAGAACGAAGGTATCCCGGACAATAAAATTTGTTTCGTGGGTAACACCATGATTGATTCTCTGGTTGCCTATCAAAAAAAAGCGGACCGGTCCGGCATCCTTGAAAAGTTAGGTTTGCGAAACGGATCAAGCAAGCGCCTGTCAGCGAGCGGGACCTGGAAGTACGCACTTTTGACTCTCCATCGTCCTTCGAATGTTGATCATCGAGAAACGTTTCTAAGCATTTTGGAAGGATTGAGGGAATTATCGGATTCGTGCCCTATTTTCTTTTCGGCTCACCCGAGAACTCGGAAGCGAATCACGGAATTTGGGCTTGAGCCTTTCTTTGAATTCAAAGATGGGAAAGCGGAGGCGAATGGTCCGAAGAATCCTTCTCCGCAGAAAGGGATTTACATCCTCGCACCTCTTGGGTATCTTGACTTTCTCTGTCTGATGAAACACGCCGTCCTAGTGGTCACCGACTCTGGAGGAATCCAGGAAGAAACCACCTACCTGGGAGTCCCCTGTATCACGGTGCGGGAGAACACGGAGAGGCCTGTTACCTTAAGTTCTGGGACGAATACGATCGCTGGTACTCACACCCAGAGGATCCGGAATGCCATCAAAGCGCAGACGAAAACTGGACCAAGGGCTCAAGCACCGGAGAAATGGGACGGCAGGGCCGGAACGCGAATCATAGAGGCGATCCTGCTCGATCTGAAGCGAAGTAGGTCGACCATGCGTTGCTCATTCGAAGACACCTCGCGCAGTGCAGACTCCGTGGCGATACCTGGATAGGAGAACGTCAGAGGGCTATAGAATGACAACGACCTAGTCACAGAGCGCTCGGCAGGCGTACCTTTAAGGGGCTTCACATCTAATACACACTGAATCTGGGGAAGCACACTTTTCGTCCCAGAAACTTCGCACGGCCGCCTCCGACAAACACCGCTCTGCGATTGCGCGATCTTCAACACAACGCGGAGTTCTGTTCATTTGGCGAGCCGCCGCATCACTTGTAACCGTCGCCTCGAGATCTCGTTGATGACTCTGAAATTGGGGAACTGGTTGACGGAAGGGCCAGCTGCATGTTGCTGTGCTCATGTCGGACAGACGGTGAGTGCGGGCTGGTTGACGTCCGCGAGCGTGAGTAGCCTGCGTCCCTCGCGCGCTTGCGCCCAACGTCGGGTGTGTGAATTTGGATTTTGAGCCCGATGGTGTCGGGGTAGATGCGGATCTTGTTCGCCAGATTTCCGGCGCACGGAGGCTCTTTCCGGGCGCGCCGTCAAGTTCATTGCGCGAGCAAAATCCTTGGAATCCAACGAAGCCCAGGCGCACCAACAGAACGGCGTCTCTCT
>QHYH01000188.1 GCA_003223215.1 Acidobacteriota bacterium | reverse complement strand
TCGACGAGTTCCTTTTCATGCCGAAGCTTTTCGTTCTCTCGACGCAGCTTCTCATTTTCGTTTTCGAGCTTTTCGATTCGATGACGAGCCGTTACGCTGAGCAGTATCATCCAGCTCAACATAACTCAAACCAGGGAATTTGTCCAGCCCCCCGCTAATTAATTACAGGAAGTCTTCGTTGCCTGTGTTGTATTCGAGGTAGCCAGACATGTAAACGATCCTCAGCTTGGTCCGCAGGCCCTTGAGCCGTTTGGCGAGCTCGGGTCCTCGCACCTTGGGCATCACGACATCGGTAAGCAGCAGATGGATCGGCTCGTCCGACTGTTCGGCGACCGCGAGAGCTTCTGTGCCATCCTTGGCGGTAAGCACTTTGTAGCCAGCGGACTCTAACAATTCGCAAGCAAGGGCCCTGACCGCCTCTTCGTCTTCCACAATTAGCACGGTTTTGCGCCCACGAACAGTAGTGAGCGCAATTTCCTCCGATGCAACAGATTCCGCGGCCTCGTCGACTCGCGGGAGGTAGACTTCGAAGCGCGCGCCTTTCTCCGGCTCCGATTCCACCCAAACGCAGCCGCCGCTCTGCTTAACGATGCCGTAAACGGTGGCAAGCCCCAGTCCAGTTCCCTTGCCCTGCTCCTTGGTGGTGAAGAAGGGTTCGAAAATGCGCGCCTTCGTTTCGGCATCCATGCCATGACCAGTATCCCTAACCGCTAGCAGAACATACTTGCCCGGCAGAATCGGCCGGTGAGCTAGGGCACATTTCCCGTCCAATGTCACGTTACTTGTTTCGATGGTTAGACTGCCGCCCGATGGCATAGCATCGCCGGCATTCACTGCAAGATTCATAATGACTTGTTCGATCTGCCCTGGGTCTGCCTTCACTCGTCCAAGAGACTCGCTCGCGTGGAAAGTGAAGGCAATATCTTCGCGAATCAACCATCTAAGTAGTTTGCACATTTCCGCGACCAGTATGTTCAAGTCCAGGATTTTCGGCTGCAGCACTTGCATACGACAGAAGGCGAGTAACTGGCGAGTCAGCGAAGCGGCGCGGTCCGCTGCGTTCTCTATTTGCTCCATGCGTCCGAGGAGTCGGTCGTCGGATTGCAGGCAGTCAACCAATAAACTGCTGTTACCCTTGATGACTGTTAAGAGATTGTTGAAGTCATGAGCTACGCCGCCTGCCAGGCGCCCCATCGCATCCATCTTCTGCGCTTGGCGGAGCTGTACTTCAAGCTGTTGCCTTTGTATTTCGTGCTGCTGTCTTTGTTCTTCGTTCCTCTGCAGTGTGTTGCGCATGTCCTCGAAAGCTCGGGTGACGTGTGCTACCTCATCACCACCATGCGATTTCAGTGGATAGATGAAATCACCATGTTCGAGGGCGCGCACTCCCTCCGCGAGGTACGCCAGCGGACGCGTGGACCTGTCCGAAATAACAAACACCAATATGCCTCCACCTAAGACGGCGGCTAGACCCAGCCCGAGCAGTAGGCGGTTCAATCTCTTCAGGGATGCAGTGGCCTCGTCATAAGACTTCAGAACAGTGAGGCTTAGGGCTGGCTGGGCGCCGAATTCCAGCGCGAGAGAACTCGCAAAAAACTTCTCATCGCCAATTCGGATTTCTTCACCTCTGGGACGGTCCCGCAGCTGTCCCTCGAGCTCTGGCTCCTTGGCGAACGAAAACGTGCTCATCACAAAATCGTTGCCGTACCGGAAGATCAGGTGACTCGATGAAATGCGCCCCAGGTCGCTCGCTCCCGTGGCGTCAAGCTCACGCCCGACAACAACTGTGCCCAGGAGGTGGCTTTTCCCTGGCTCATCCTCGTAATACGGTTGCAGCACCACTTGAAAAAGATGCGCGCCATCAAACCACCATCCGGGACCACTACCCTCTATGAAAGAGCGTCGAAGGAGGTTTTCAGCGCTAGCAATGGAAAGCCTTGAGGTAGTCGTTTGCAGGGCGATAATCTTGCCTTTTCGGTCCGCGAGCGCAAACAGGTCGCAATCGCCGAATTGCCCCGGGTTTTGGCTGGCATCCTTGATCGTCGTCGCGTCCGTTTCTCACGTATGCTAACGTCGCGAGTAGGTCGGCCCTGCGGCTCAGCATCATCTCTCGCTGGTTCTGAACGGCCTGGATTGTCAGGACGGCGTTGCGGGCGTCCTGTTGGATTTGCCTTTGGACTAGGGCCTGAGCCGAGTGACGCACTACAAGGAGAGTGGCGGAAGTGAGCGCAGCCGTAAACAGCACAAGCCACAACAACAGCTTGGTGCGCAATCTCAGATTGTTGTGGCCCTCAAGGAGGGCCTGCAAAACGCGGTTTACCCCAGTGAACTGAATAAGTTGCCTCAGGGAATGCGAGGCCTCAGGAAGGTTTCCTGGAGCTGCCACGGACGATGACGAGTGACTTAATTCACCTGGAGTTTGCATGTCCGGCTCGGACTCTTCTAAGCCTTCGGCTCAAGGACATTTCTAACTTACTGCCTTTCAATCAGTTCACTTTTTCTATTTTCCGTACTCACCGAAAACTCGGGAACGCTGCGGAACGTCAAGCGCAACCTTCGCCACAGCCTGTTTCTACGACACGGGTATCATGGACAGATGTTGAGACTGACGGGGCAGTCACCCTCGTCGGGACTTGAGAAGCGAAACTATCATATCAGTCTTGCACGAGGACCGGAGAAATCTCATCCGAACCCGGGACGGCGGCTTGGACGCGCACAGTTCTCTCGACATGAATCTGATACCAGAAATGGCACAGATAGATCAACGGTAGCACCAGGAGCCCCGCGATCCAGCTTTCGGAGTGGCTCAATGTGCTGACCAGACCGGCAGCAACCGCGCTCACCAGGAAATAAGGAAACGCCCAATAGAAGCAGTGAAGCCATTCCTTCTGAAAAGGCTTTTCCTCCGTCAGCGAAATGACTCCTGCAACCAGGCCTGTGTTCAGGAGCAGATAGATTAGCGAAGCAGAGGCAAGAAGCAGGATGAGAGAATTAAGATGCAATAGCCGCAATATCGCGTGGCTGAGCCAGTCCGCCAATCCAGCGGACAGCACTAACGTTCCCATGTTGAACACGATCTGCTCCGGTCTGGGAGGGGTTTTAGCGTGCCACAGGGTCTGCACGAACGCAACGGTGCAGCCCAGCAGAAGTGTTTCGCCGAAGCCGAAGTCTGCGATCCCGACCAGGATGAACGGGAAGCTGAGCGACATCGTGCCTTTCATTCCTGGGAGACGGATCTTTTGTGTAGAGAGCACCATCGCTAGGAAAAGGAATGCGAGAAGACGTGGGAGTCCCGTGGACTGCCAGTGGGACAAGCCCGCGACCAAGACGATGAGCCCGGCGGCGGCGATCCACGATATGTAGAGTTTGGCTTTAGTTGTCACTGGTCAGGCCTCGTGCCAACTCTGCGCGTTCAATTCTCACCGCCCAGTAAAATGCTTAGCGCTTTGGAAGTCGCCTGGTTCGATGTGTCGCCCCAGACAACACCACTACCCCACACGACGCTGAAGCCCGCGTTGGAGCTCGTGCCCCAGCAAACGCTACTCCCCCACAGCACGGCAGTTCCATTCACGAAGACGTTTGTGCCCCAAACAAGCGAAGTGGCCCACGGTGAAGAATCTCCCCAAACAACGCCCTGCCCAGTAACGAGATAGACGCTTTGCGTGGAGGGATCAAAGACTGCGGCCGGAGATACAGCCGAAGCATCGGCCAGGTCGTTGCTGGAGAGGGCAGCGCCAACGTCCAGATAGCCAGCGCCAATCGTAAAAATGTCGTAGTAATCGGTGTAGATGATGCCCGTGGTTGGGTCCGTGACGGTACTGTAGGCAGGAAAGTTTTTTGAGGCCGTTTTCATCAAACGGGCCTTCACTTGATCCGGCGTAAGGTTCGGATTTTGCTGAAGCAGGAGTACGGCGGCGCCACTGACCACGGGCGTAGCCATGCTGGTGCCGCTCAGCCGCATATAAGACGGCGAGATCGTGTTCGCGGTCAGGCTTGACGTGGAGTTCTTCTTATTGTTCTTGGTATTGCCGCCCGAGCCGGTGCTGGTGGTCGTCGAGGAGGAGTACTCGCTCAGATAAACGTCGGTGGGAGTACTCAATAGGGGCGCATTCGGCGCCAGCGTGGAGACGACCTGATTTCCAGGTGCGACGATGTCAGGTTTCACGACAAAGTCGTATGCCGTTGGTCCTTTCGAGCTGTAGCTGGCAATCGTGTCATCAACACGCGTGGGAGTGTTCGCGGTTTTCATAGCGCCCACAGTGATGGCATACGGATCGTTGCCTGGAGCGGCGATAGTGCCGTAACCTTCCGTGCCCGCGCTGTCGTTGCGGCCCTGGTTGCCAGCCGCAGCAACGACGACAATGCCCGCGCTCCATGCAGCCTCAACTGCCTGACAAAGCGGATCAACCGTGTAGCTCTCGTAGACCTGGCGGCCAAGCGAAAGGTTGATCACTCGAATGTTGTACGTAGATTTCAGGCTGATGGCCGTCTGGATCGCCGCAATTACGCTGCTGTCGGTGCCGGCGCCGTTCTGGTCTAGCACTCGCAGGTTAATGATGTTTGCGTTCGGCGCAATCCCTTTGAATGTGTGGGTAAAGTTCCCGCCGGTGGAAAACCACCCTTGACTCGCAATGATCCCGGCCACATGCGTTCCGTGGCCATATAGGTCTGATGTATCCGTTGTGCCAGGCACGAAATTCTGGCTATAAACAACGCGCGACCCGTAGGTCTGATTCGACGGAATCCACCAGTAGAGATCGCCAACGGCGGTGATGCCGCTGTCAATGACCGCCACTCCGACGCCCGTGCCATCCAAACCCCACTGCTGCCACGCGACTTGAGCATTGACGCTTTCAGGAGTGTAGTCGAGAGTTGATGTGGAAGTGCCGCTTAGCGGGCGATTGGGCGAGATGTAAGCAACGTCCGGATCATCCGCCAAGGCCGGGAGGGACTTCACCGGGACGGAATAATGTGCTCCCCTAATCACATCCAGCTTCTTCTTCAACACGCCGCCATGGCCTTCCACCTTGCCGTGCTGGGCGTCCGTCGGCGCCTGTTTGAATTGAATGATGACATCCACTGTCGCGCCGCTTAAGCCGCTTTTCAGCTCTTCAAGGTCTTTCGACAGCTTGTGCTTGCCGTCGGCAAAAGACAACGCGGCAGCCAGCAGCGTGATCAGGGCCAAGAAAGCGAACCGCGCACCCCAGGTCGTTGTCGTCTGTAGAATGCTGTCGTGCAACGGTCGCTTTGTTTCAAGTGTGGCGGACATAAGCTGGGCTCCTAAACTGCCTTGAGGGCCAAGAACTGGAAGTGTCGAGAGGGCGCGGCCCGATGCCTTGGTGTTGTCTATGCTGGGAGTATCAGGTCTGGCTGCAGGGCAGTCGATAGTACAGGTAGGGCATAGGTGTAGTACAAAAGTACAGCCGGTTCTTGGCGACAGGGACAATCCCGGGGTTTCTGTGGTTGGCATCTTCTCGGTTAGTGGAGAATACGTCAGCAAGGCGTGCACTCAGCGCGCTCGCGACGCGTCGGCGAGGGAGGCTTCATTCTCCTCGCTCACCCGTAATCGCCACGTTGATAGTCTCCACTGATTGTTGTGTGCTGCTGCCCCAGACCGCACCGCTGCCCCAGACTGCGCCAAACGCTTGGTTGGTGCTCGTGCCCCAAACAGCGCCGCTGCCCCAGACCGGGCCGGAGCCACTGATGAACACATTCGTACCCCAGACCGCACCGCTCCCCCAAACGGCGCCAGAGCCCCAAACAGCGCCTGAACCAAGGATCAGGTAGACGTTGCCGTTACTGGAGTCGTAGGCAGCCGTAGGAGACAGCGCATTGCCAGTTGCCACGTCGTAATCGGCAAGGGCCGCCGCGACATCCAAGTAGCCCGCGCCGACCGTGAAGATGTCGTACTCACTGGTATAGGTAGCTCCGGTGGTCGGGTCGGTCGCAGTGCTGTAGGCAGGGAAACTCTTGGAAGCTGTCTTCATCAACCGGGCCTTCACTTGGTCCGGCGTCAAGTTCGGCTGCGCATGTAGCAGAACCGCCACTCCGCCGCTGACGACTGCGGCAGCCATGCTCGTGCTTAAAATGTAATAAGGAGATCCACTGTGGGAAGGATTCCTTTGGTAATAAGACGCTGGGACGTCGTTAGCCGGGTAGGTGAATTGCAGAGACCCTTTCGCATCGAGCACTGAGACGGTACGATTGCCCGGGGCGACGATATCGGGCTTTACTACGTGATCAAAAAGCGTCGGACCTTTCGAGCTATAGCTTGCGATCAAGTCATCGTTGCGAGTGGGCGTGCCCATCGTTTCATTGCACCCACGGTGATGACGTAAGGATCGTTGCCCGGGGAGGTAATGGTGGCGTAGCCGTTTGTGCCCTGCGAGTTATCGCGTCCTGAATTTCCTGCCGCGACGACAACCACGATTCCCGTTTTCCAGGCCGCCTCGACGGCTTGGCAAAGGGGATCGAGTTTGTAGCTCTCAAAGACCGGGCGGCCGAGAGAGAGAGAGAGATTGATTACGCGAATGTTGTACATGCTCTTGAGCTGAATGGCTTCTTGGATGGCAGAAATCACGGTGCCGTCTGTGCCAGAGCCGTTTTGATCGAGCGCGCGGAGGTTAATGAGATTCGCATTGGGGGCGATGCCCTTGAATGTGTAGATGTATTGGGAACCGGTCGAATTCGCGCCGCTGCCCGCCACAATGCCGGCCACGTGCGTGCCGTGACCGTACTCGTCGTACGTCTTGGACCCGCCATAGAACGCTTGGGAGTACGAGATGCGCGACGTCGATTTACCGGAAACCTGGAAATCCTTATCATTGCTGACACCACTGTCGATAACCGCCACACCGATACCCGTTCCGTCCCAACCTTGGCTCCACGCGATATTGGCATTTACGGCCGGGGCCGTGTTGTTAAGAAGTGAGGCGAGTGGACGATCTTGCGAGATGTACGAAATGTTGGGATTTCTGGAAAGATGCTCCAATCTGTTCGCCGGGACTGAGTACAGGCCACCGTTAATTAAACCGTATTTGTTTACCGTGTAGGCCCGCTGCATAGCCGCTGCTTGGCGTCAAAGACCAACGGGTAGAGGTAGATGTCTTTGATGACTTTGCCGTGAGCCTTGTGCTCGCGATCCATGCGACCGCGCCCGGTGGTCTGCCCTACATAGATCCAGTTGGCCGCGCGGTAGCAGGTTCCACGAAAGCGGCTAGCATCCACCAGGGTTTCCAGCAGCAGCGGACGATGGCCGTAGTAAGTTTCCCAATCCGCTGGAAGTTGCCGCGCAGCGTGCGCCAGGATCTTGCTCGCCAGTCCTTTGACGTGCACCCAGGGCAGAATCAGGAATCTGCCGTTGTTCACAATCCATGGTAGATGGCGCTGCCTTTGCTCATCGCTCCAACCAATCCAAAGGTCTCGCGGTTTCATCTTCCAAGCTGGCGAGGTCCACAGCAAGCAGGCCAGTTCCCGTTGGCGATTCCGTACCCAATAGCGCAGGTTCGAACCGAAGGGCACCCGACTGCCCAAATAGTGATAGCGTTCCACATACTCCCGCCACAAGCGGCTTTCTTCAGGGCCTTTCACCAGAACCAGCTTGAGCGGTTCGCATTCACGGGCTGCGCACTCCACCGCCTCCGGCTGCCAACGCAACGGAGATAGCTCCACGCGCCGCGGTCCTCGACCACCGGTTGGCCGCAGCGCCGGAAGCCGCAGCACGCCCTCTGCGGCCAGGCGCTCTAACAGTTGCCGGCACTCGTGATCCTTCAGCCGGCCATTGGGCCGCTTCCATTCCAACAACGCGCACACCGTTCGCGCGATCTCCGTCACCGCTAGGCCGCGATAGTCATGCACCACCACCCGCATCAACTCCAAGTCCGGCCCCGTGAACAGGCGACCACAGAAGCGCAACGAAACGGGTAGACTCTTCCGCTCTTCTCGCGGCGAAGCATCCGGGAAACCTAACGTCATGGCTGGACAGACACCCGCGCACCGTCCACCGCCTTCGGCATAGCGTAGAGAGCCACCGACTCCGGTGGAAGTACAAACTCTGTTTGCGACGGCCCGCGGAGATCGCAGGCCACCCCTTTCCGAGGTGGAGGAGCAGGCGAAGAATCCTGAGGTATTTCTCGGGTGCGCGGCACCAGGTCGAGAATCTTGCCCTGGTCGTTCCCCACCAGTAAGGCGATCAGCACCTCCAGCGGCTTCTTCCCTTGCTGTTGGGCCGTCTGCAGGATGCTGGTGAGTATGGCTTGTGCACGAGCTCCTTTCTGAGTTCGGTTCCCACCCCAGTTCTTGCGCGCCACCACCAGCGGTCGCAAGGCCCGCTCGGCGGCATTGTTGGTGGCATCCAGACCGGGACAATAAAGAAAGGTAAACAGGTAGGGCCGCTCCCGCCAAAGATGATTCTTCAAACGGCGGTTGGCGGAATCCCGAACGGGGCGCAGCAACAGACGATCCAGTTGGGCTTCTAACCGTCCCGTGGCCGTCCACAACCCGTGCCGCGAGAGCTCTCCTTGGTTATAGCGGTCTCGCAAGGCCAAGCCTTTTTCCAATAAGGCTTTCACTTGCAGCGGGAAGCGGGATGCCGATGCCGAGGCCACTGCTGCCATATCCCGGCAGCGGCGCAGCAGATGCGCCATACAACTTTGGTGTCCTGCCCGGAGAAACTTGTAGTACACCGCCCAACCGTCGTGGGTTAACCAACCGTCGTAATTCTCCCCTAACAGCGAAGCCGCTTGCTCGAAGCCGCGTCCTGGCAAGATGTCGCAGTAGGTGACCTGCTCACTCACCGCCACCCACAACCACCGCAGTTGGGCCTCCACCCTCCAGCCGGTTTCGTCGATGGCGTTCACCATGCTGCGGCGGGCCGCCTCGCGCAGCGCATGCCAGGTGGCTTGGCCCCGGCGCGCCACCCGCTCCACCGCTCGGCAAATCGTGCTGCGGTGCACGCGTAAGCCAAAACCGTCCTGTAACACAGCCGCTACATCGCCATGCGGCATTCCCAGCCCCTTGTTCATCCGCACCGCCAACGCCAGCGCTTCCGGACCCAGTTGCACCGCCGCCGCTCCCAGGGCATCAGAGGTCTGTCGCGGATCCCGCCCTTGCACTCGTCGCCCACATCTGCGGCAGCGACCGACGGCAATATCAAAGCGTCTCCAGATGGTCTTCCGCACCACCTCGTGTTGATACTGCGGCTCGATTTTTTCTACTTTCAGAGCGCCTCCGCAGCCACATTGCGCGGGCAGCGGCACGGCGATCACTTGATCGACTTGCTGCGGAATCGTTTTGCGGTAATGCTGGCCGTAGGCGGTACCGGGCTTGCGCCCTGGTGGCCTAGGGTTGGCTTTCCGCTGACCGCGGGAAAAGGGTGCGGCTTGTCGCTTGTTGGCCCGCTGGGCTTCTTCCAGTTGGCGCTTCAGCCTCTCGTTTTCCTCACGCAACCGTTCTCGTTCCCCACGAAGCCTCCCCTGCTCCTGGCGCAATTGCTCGTTTTCCTTGCGCAATCGCTCATTCTCGGCGCGAGTACTGCGCCACTGCTGCTGAAGGGAGGCGATCTTCTGCTTTAATTTTTCGATGAGGCCAGCTGGATGGAAGCTCTTCGGCCACGCCATGTTCGAACTCTCGCAGCTTAACGTAACCGAAGTCGCGGAATTTGTCCAGCAGAATTTTCAGAACCTGTTCACTAAAGGCGCGCCACCCGGTAAACAAAGACATTAAACCGAGCTCGGCCTTGAGGACTCCACCTGCCTCACGAATTGCTTCATCATTGTCGTTCGGCTTATGAGAATGTTTGAACTGAATGATTACGTCGATGGGTTTGGGATTGCGCTCGTGAAGGTCCTTCGCGAGCTGAGGGTTGGGGGCGGAAGGAGCCCCAACTGCCAGGATGGTGCTAAAGAGGAACGCAACGACCTGCGAGCGTCTTGTCGCGGTCACAGAACCCTCCCGCCGGTGTACTGAGATTGTGTTAAGGCTGTTAAGGCATTTGGATCTCCCAACTAAGGTGTTGAAAGGAGTCCTTTAGAATGAAAGCGTTACGGGAATTCTCGCGGCGGTCGTTGCGACAATTTGTCACCTACCACGATTCGCCAAGCAAGGTTTGGGCCTGCTAATCCTTTGGGATTTTGCGGGTTAGCATTCTGCAGGGCCAATACGACAAGATGTCCCTTAAACAGGTTTCAACATTCGCGGGGCAAAGCCTTAGAAGGAAGGAAAACCTCGGATATGGAGCCACGGCGGCCCTTCCATGTAAACGCCCAAAGTATTGGCGGAACTCTCGAAGGGCAGCCACCTCAATTTGTTCTTACTCTTGCCTTTTTTCCTGACAAATCAAGAAGCCGCTCTCCACGCTTTGACCAACGATGCGAGTCCAAACGACCCTGGCCCTGCCTTCCCCCTCATCATGGAAGAAGGTAACTTCTTGATCGGAGCAGAGCTCTTTGGAGGCATGGGAGGCGCGAAATCCCGACGCGCTCAAGTCAATGAGAGAAGCACGAATAGGCGAAGAACGCAAATCTGACTTCAGGATATCCAGGAGAATCACACCTTGGACTTCCCGGCGTGGATTCCTCCGACGTTCTTCCGCATGTGCTGGAAGGCAATCAACCAGCGGCGACTGCTTCAAGTGCATTAGCGACCTCATACTTTTTCAGCTTACGAGTCAATGTTCGCCGAGAAATCCCGAGCACCTTTGCGGCTTCTCGTGGTGGCCGCAGGTCTGATCCAACGCCCGAAAAATCATCTGACGTTCCATCTCGTCGAGACTTGTAACGACGGAGCCCGATTGAAGCGGGATCTTCTGCTTCCCAGCGGTAAGTCCTCTGGCTGGATTTCGTTTCCCGACCTCATGATCGCAGCGCGAATCACGGCATTGCGGAGTCCCCTTACGTTGCCAGGCCACGGGAAGCTACGAAGTTCGTCCAGTGCGGCCGGGGCGATACTCACACTATTGTGGTTCTGCTCGCGCAAGAAGAACTCGGCAAGCACGGGAATGTCTTCCGGCCGGTCGCGCAGGGGTGGCACTTGAACGTGAACCTGGCTTAACCGATGGAAGAGGTCGCTGCGGAACTTTCCCGCTTCAATATCTTTCTCCAAGTCCCGATTTGTGGCAGCCACGATGCGAACGTCCGGGGAGATCTTTTTTAGCCCACCAAGGCGGTAATACGGCGTGCCATCCAAAACTCGTGTCAGCTTCACTTGCAAACGGGCGTCAAGGTCGCCAATCTCGTCCAGGAAGAGTGTGCCGGGGTGAGCTCGTTCGAGGAGACCCTGCTTGGTCTGTGTGGCACCGCTAAAGGCGCCTTTCTCAGACCGATCCCTCGGTCCTCTTCACGGGCGGGCTTTGCACGGACTAGGTGGTTCAGAAATAAAGGGTTAGCTCCTATTTCTGAGAGTACTTTCGGGCCATATTTTCAGGTCAGAAGTACCATAGTCAATTTGTCCTCCTCGGAACATTCTTTGAAAAGCTTCGACGCTCCATAGATCATTTAGCGGGATTTCTGGGAGCAACAAGTATGAGTTGTAGTCACGGATCGATTCTCGGATTACCGGCCGTCATCCACAGCGCAGCGATGCGGCGCGTTATGGAAATGGTCAATCACCAAGGGGTCCATTGAAGTCGTAGGCAAACAGCAGAGACACTTTGACTGCGTCCGAGAGGGCTGCGACAAGTTGTCTCCGCTTGGCGATTGAGCGGCGCACCTCGCAAACGTGCTGCCAGAATGCGAAGTCGTGATCTTACAACAAGTTGCGGTTGGGCAACGTCCAAGGGCGATGATGGCAGCCTGGTTGCTCCAACACTATTCGCTGGTACGCGATTAATGCTTCCCACCTCTACGAAAGCTCGGGTCTACATCGGGATTACTTTTCTTGGCGGACTTTTGTCTTTGTCGCTCGGGCTTCTTCATGGTGAGTGGACCGAGCCCTCACGCTACATCTGCTATCTCGCTCTGGCTCTTCTCGCCTCCGGGATGAAAGTGAGTCTTCCGGGCGTGCACGGAACCATGTCGGTGATCTTTCTGTTCATTCTGATCGGCGTCCGTGAGTTGACTCTGGCACAAACCCTTTTAATGGGCGTTCTGGGCACGGTGATTCAGTGTTACTGGAAAGCCAAGACGTGGCCAAAGCCGATCCAAGTTGCTTTCAACATTGCGAGCATGGCGAGTGCCGTGGCCGGCACATATTATTTGTTTCATTCGAGGGTGAGCCAGATTGCTGCGAATAACCAACTGCTTATGCTGGTCGCCGCAGCGTCAACCTTCTTCGTCCTAAACACTGCTCCTGTAGCGTGCGTGATTTCGCTTACCGAGCAAAAGCCTCTACGCAAGGTTTGGTCCGAGTGCTACTTTTGGTCCTTCCCCTACTATTTGCTGGGAGCCGCGATTGCGGGAATCGTAGAACTTCTCGACAAAAAAACGGGCTGGCAGTCTTCTCTCCTGATCCTTCCGGTTGTCTATCTGATCTTCCGCTCGTACCGTCTTTACCTGGCCCGGTTGGAAGCCGAACGTAATCACGCCGAGGGTATGGCCGCTCTCCATCTTCGAACGATCGAAGCTCTGGCACTCGCAATCGAGGCGAAGGATCACAGCACGCATGAGCACCTTCGGCGCGTGCAGGTCTATGCCGTTTCCATTGGAAAGGAAATGGGCCTGTCGGAATCCGATCTCGAAGCTCTTCGCGCGGCCGCAGTTCTTCATGATATCGGCAAGCTGGCCGTCCCTGAGCACATCATCTCCAAGCCCGGGCGGCTGACTCCCGAAGAATTCGAGCGCATGAAGATCCATCCGCTCGTTGGTGCGGAAATCCTTGAGCGGGTGCAATTCCCTTATCCGGTCGTTCCGATTGTGCGCGCCCACCACGAGCGGTGGGATGGGAATGGTTATCCGTGCGGACTGCGCGGGCAAGAAATTCCGACCGGTGCGCGAATCCTCGCAGTGGTTGACTGCCTCGACGGACTTGCATCGGACCGTCAGTATCGTCCGGCCCTCCCACTGGAAAAAGCCATGGAGCACGTCGTTGGAGAAGCCGGAAAGAGCTTCGACCCAAAAGTCGTGGAAGTGCTTCATCGGCGTTACCGCGAACTCGAGCTTCTGGCAAACGTCAAGGGTGGCGAACAAACCAGACTGTCCAGAAACATCAAAGTGGATAGCGGAACAGCTCCAGGAGCGGGATTTGAAAAGAGCGATAGCGGGCCGATCACTCCGGGGAGCAGTTCGATTGATTTCCTGACTTGCATCGCCGCGGCGCGGCATGAAATGCAAATGCTGTTCGAGCTCACTCGAGAACTGGGTAACTCCCTCAGCCTGGACGAAACACTATCCATGCTTGCAGTTCGCCTGAAACACTTGGTTCCCTACGACTCGATCGCAATCTATTCCGTCCGAAACATTCAGCTCGTTCCCGAACACGTGAGTGGTGATAATTTTCGTCTCCTTTCTTCGCTTCGGATTCCGATTGGGGAAGGCGTATCGGGTTGGGTTGCCGCGAACCGGAAGCCGATCGTGAACGGAAATCTGGCAACTGAGTCGGAGTATTTGAATGATCCCACGAACGGCCATTCTTTGCGGTCTGTCTTGGCCGTTCCCTTAGAAGGCGTGAATGGCGTCGTGGGGGTTCTCGCGCTTTATCGGACGGAAGCGGATGCCTTTACCCGAGATCATCTCCGCATCCTGCTGGCAATCAGTTCGAAAATCGCTCTCTCGTTTGAAAATTCTTTGAAGTACCGGCAGTCCGAGCGAACGGCAACGACCGACTATTTGACGAGTCTGCCGAACGCTCGCTCTCTTTTTATCCAGCTCGATAGCGAACTGGCGCGTTGCCGGCGTCACCGGATGTCTCTCGCCGTACTGGTCTGTGACCTAGACGGCTTCAAACAGATCAATGACCGGTTCGGCCACTTGCAAGGGAACCGACTGCTGACCTCTTTTGCGGAGAAATTGAAGCAGACTTGCCGCGAATACGATTACGTGGCCCGCATGGGTGGGGACGAATTCGTTCTGATTCTCTCTGGTTTAAAACCCGAAGCTCTGGAGGACAAAATACGCCACTTGCAACGGTTGGCCGCCGAGGCTGGCCGCGAGATATCCGGCACGGATGCGCTTTCTGTGAGTGTGGGTCACGCTTATTATCCGGAAGAAGGCATGGATGCCGAACAGCTTCTTTCCGAAGCCGACCGGCGGATGTTCGCGCAAAAGAGACGACACCATAACCACTTGTATACGAACTCGGCTGACGCCGTCGAGGTAAGTCCTGCCAGCACGATACACTAAATCCACAGCGTCTCTGGCACGCGTGATTTACTGCCAACGCATCGAGAGCACAAAATTTGCAGTTGGCCTGCAGCTCGTAGTACGGGTTGAGGAGTGGGGGAAACCCGCTAGCAGCGAATGAGTAACCATCGAGAAATCCCGACGGTAACGATGTCCACTGTTACAGGCCTCCGCAGACCTTCTCTGCAACAACCTGGAGTGTTTTCTATGATTGTGAGCCTCGGTGGGCGGCGTGTCGCTACATCCAGGAGATGAATGGAGCCAGCCAGCTAAATGACTAGCGGTTTCCTGCTTAGATCCGGCACTACTACTTTGCGCTCAGCTCTTTGATCCAGCTCAACAAGACTTCCGACTGTTCCGGTTCCAGAGCGGAGAACTCGATGCCCATTCCCATGTTGGGCTGGAGGGTAGATCACTGTGGCAAGTGCCGTGAAAGTCTCGCCGCCGTAAAAAATCACAAGCCTGATACGCGTACCCTTGGGAAAGGGATTTAGCGTGTCGAGATAACACCCTTTCAGACTCAGTTCGGAAACACGCGCTGACAGTCGGGCTCCTGAAGCCAGGTCGGTCTCTTCGGCGCTAGCTATGAAGGGATGGAGCGGTGCTTCGCGGCGTTCGCTATCCTGCGAACTGCTCATCGCTGCCGCGGGCATCGTCGGTTTGGAAGAATCGTCTTGCACGGCTAATCCTACGAGGGTCTTGCGTCTTCACTGACTTTCTATACGAATTGTGTATCCACATCATTAGATGGCAATGGCCTTGGAGCATCGCGTAGCTGTTGTATGACCAGCTTACCGCAGCAGCCAATCTATCGAAGACTCGCAAGAATACTATCGACATAACCACTTCTTGCGGCCCGCGCGACTGAACGGCGAAACGGCGCGATCTTCTTTGTGGATGATTTCCAGAACATCACCAGCATCAGCAAAGCGGACCTTGCATTGATAGTCAGGGATCAATTCCAGTCGTTCGGTATCGAGGGCATGAATTACAGCATCTGTTTTTCGGCCAAGTCGGACTATTTCGCCGAAACAAAAGCTCTGGCCGAGCCCGCCGTGCGGTTTTACACGAAGCTGTATTTGCAGCCGTTCACCCTCGAAGAGACGCTAGAATACGCGGACTCGGCCTTACATCTCTCGCCTCACGCGTCTGCAGCAGTCGCCGGTTGGCTTCACGAAAAAACCCTTGGCCACCCGTACTTTCTCGCATTTGTCTGTAAGCACTTATCGGCCACGGTAAGCCGAATTGAGCCGCGTGCGCTCGAACCGACTTGGCCCGCAATATTTGATCAGCTGGGCCGCGAAAAGTTCGCCCTGGACGTGTCACAACTGAGCACCAAGGAACTCGATCTCATCCATCAATTCGCCATCATGGGGCAAAGTGAGCTTGCACCCCACGACTTCAGAGGCAAATTCCAAAGGGAATACTTCGCAAGGCTCGCCGGCAAGGGATTCCTGATCCGTGCAGGGCGAGGGCGATACACGCTCTACCACCCGCTGTTCCGCGAGTTCCTGAGACAAACAAAATGAACCCGAGCAACTGCAAACACGGGAGCCATCAGCGCGCCGAGTTGCGGCGGCAAGCTTGCCGCCGCAACTCGGCGGTTCCTTTTCCCTTTCGATAACCACAGGGCGGAATCCATTCCCTTAGCCCTTTCGCCCCTTAACCCATTTTCCCTTAACCATTTCCTTTATTCATTCCTGATTGGCCACCCTTTCCATTCCGCTTTTCCACAAACACAAATCAAATCGAGGAGTGTTATGTGGCCGCGAAATGCAGCTGTCGCCTGCAGGCGTTCGCGCACTTGCAAGCGAGCCAAGGAAAATATCACGGGGCTCACTCAACCTATGGGCCTCTCCCCAACAACACGAAGCGACGCGACTCCGACGGAGTGTTGTTTTTTCCCGATTGCCCCGAAAAAACTACTCCTACGACCGCTCCATTGCCCCCTAGCACGAATCACGCTACCATTTGGCCTGCGACACCAGAGAAGCCAGCACGGATAGGAAGAAAATCCATGTCAAGGCGATCTGGTCAGAATGGCAGTATTCAGAAAGATGGTAAGTGGTACGTCGTTCGGTACTGGAAGGATGTTCCAGGACAGGAGAAAAGGGTGAGGGTGCGCGCGAAAATCTGCCCGATCTCTGGTCCCGGCAAACTTTCAGTGTCGGAAAGGGAACGCAAAGCCAAGGAGATCATCGCTGCTAGCGGAGTGGACACCAAGGAGTATTTCGACAGGGTCGTAACGCAGTCGAAAGCTACGGTGGTCACTTTCCGGCAACAGGTGGAAACCTGGCTCGCAGGGATGAGGAATCGGAGAAGCAAGCCCGTGGCTCCGTCGACGCTTTCAGGGTGGGAGTCTGGCCTCAAGAATTGGCTCAACCCCAATCTCGGTGATCTGCCTTTGGAAGCGGTCGATAACCTTGCGCTCAAGAAGCTAGTCAACAAGATGGTGGAAGGCGGCTTGAGCGCATCCACGATTTGCAACTATGCCGACGTCGTAAAAATGGTTGTGGCCTCGGTCATCAATGAGAAGGGCGACGAAGTCTATCCGCGCAAGTGGAACGATGCCTTTATCAACATGCCGGTCATCAACCCCCGGAAACAGAGAACCCCGAGTTTTACGGGCGACGTTGTCAGCGGCATCGTGGCCGCGCGGGAGTACACGTACAGGGACACCAAACGCAACGTGGACGTGAAATGCGAATTGAGGGACGAGCACCGCATGCTCTTCATACTCAGCGCAGCGTCTGGGTTGCGCTTCGGAGAAGCTCTCGGTATCGAGATCCCACACGTTTCGGCGGACGGCTCGTGCATCCACATCTGCCAGAAGGCTTGGCGGGGACAAATGCACGACACCAAGACGAGGAACGGCGAGAGGGAGATCGACTTGCATCCTTCGGTGGCGAACCTCCTACAGGAGTTCATTGGAGAACGGAAGTCCGGTTTGCTATTTTGCACGCGAACCGGGCGGCAGCTTCACCAGTCGAATATCCTGCGGCGCGTGCTGCACCCGATCTTAGAAGAGTTGGGGCAGCCGAAGTGCGGCGCTCATGCGTTCCGGCGTTTTCGCAACACGTACTTGCGCAACTACACTTCTACCCCGCCAGGAGTCTATCGGTTCTGGATGGGGCACGCGAGTGGGAAGCCGGAGCGTACGGGCGAGACGATGTCCGACCGTTACGACAAGGCCGAACACGAACGGGCGTTGCGCAAGGAATGGGCCGAAAGAGCGGGCTTGGGCTTCAAGCTTCCGCGCGGGTTCAAGCCAGTCCAGAACCGAAAGTTGGTTCAACTTCGGCAACAAAATTGTCGTTTTGGACCGAATGGACCGAAAACCGAAATTTTGGCACCGCCAGAAATGGCTGCAAGCCTATGATAGGATGGCGGTTGCTAGACTACTCCCCGGTACCTAAGCGTCAAAAATCGGTTGGATGAAGTGAAGTTTCGCTGTTTTCCGGTCAAGCGCACTTTGCGGCGTCAAGAATGTAGTCCTCGAAGATCTGGCGGCGAACGAACCGTTTATCTATCGTGCTCAACGAAGCGGTTTCCACCGTCGTGCTGCTTTGCTTCGCGCCGACAGCGAT
>QHYH01000071.1 GCA_003223215.1 Acidobacteriota bacterium | reverse complement strand
GGTATCCGCTCAGAATCAGGTCCTGTCATAGAAATGTAATACACGCAGAGCACGCCAAGAGGGCGCTCGGGAAGTACTATTCGTTCAAACTAACCTTCGCGAATGCACGTAGCGTGCCCGTGTGGCTGGTGATACGGCCCAAACTTCCCACAACCCCGTCTCGCCAGTGACAGGCACTTTTCCGAGTACCCCACTTATCAGGACCTGGCGGTGTGATTTCGCTGTAGACTATGCGAGTTCACCGATTATCCCACTGTGCCTTTGGCACGTGAGCTTCGAGAGGAACTAATGATTTATAAGAGGTGGATACAGTTCTAAACGATAAACTTGCCCACCGGTCGGCATGGCAGCGGGACCTGTCGGCTATGCCCTTGCGCTGGCGTAGGCCGCCTGCCCTGATTGATGTAACGGGAACGCATCCATATCCATAGCGGGCTCGAACGTTTCCCCGACAAGACACATCGGAGCAGGTAAAGCGGTGGTTCCAGGAGGCCATCCGCGACCTTTGGCCGGTTGCGATGGGGGTCGCTATCGCTGCGCAAGAGCCCCTGCATCTGGGAGCACTGCCGGCTTTGCCAATCGGGTGAAGGTCACTCCAGCTACGCACTCTATGGCCGAAAAGGGAAACGGCGGTTCTCGATTTACGTGCCGGATGAGCTCGCTCCTGAACTGGAGCGCGCCATCCGGAATGGCCGGCAACTGCACGAGTTGATGGTCGAAGCAGGCCACAGGTACGCCCTGGCGCTGAAGAATGAACGCCGCTGGCGCCGGAGCTGAATCAGGGTTAGGACACCCGGTGTCTGCGAGGTACCCGATATGTTGAGTAACGAGGAGTTCCTGCTTTGCTGTGGTCGGCTCGGACTATCGCAAGAATTATGAGCGCGTTGCCCGAATCAGCCACCTGGCAGTGCATCTACAATGTCGAACCTGCGACTGCCGTGCCGGGGTGGCTGTTTGGCGCCCACGTCCCATACAACGCTCACTTCGTTTTTGTGGACGATGACATCGATCACCGGGTCCTCGTAAACGTTGACTCCTAGCCCTGCAAGCCAGTCGTCAAGTTCGAAATCTAAATCACCGTACAACCGGGCGGTCTCCCAAGCTTTCATCGCGTCGTCCAGTCGTTCCATTTCGTCGCTGAGAGCGTCTTGCAAGTCCCATATGCTGTTCGATTTCGCCATCTGACGCTCAACAAACTTCATGACTCGGGTGACCCGCTGTTCTGAACGAGCCAGATACATCGAGCAATTGCTAGCAAGGTCTTCAATCAACCATTCCATGTAATCCATAGTTGTTTCTTCGCCATACTCTCTGGCTTCTTCGATGCCGCTTATGAACAGGCCGTGAGCCCACCGTTCGGCTTTGTCGTCCCCAGAACCCTTCACCGGGAATTCGTAGAACGTGAGGTCTGGTGACCATGCACGATGCCGAATGCTGGACTGGCACATCGCGATAAAATCTGCTTCAAGTTTGTCTACGATACGACGAGTGACGTTGAGAAACGGTCTGTATGCTTCCTCGAACTCTCTTGCCGCCGTTTCTGCCGCTGCTCTCTTTTGTTGCCGCAAAGCGCGATTGTGTTCACGTTGCTGCCGTTTCTCTTCTGCACGACGCCGAGCGTTTTCGCGGGCTCGTTGACGCTGGACTTCACGAATAGCTTGCTCTTCAGGGATCATCCTTGGCCCGTCGTAAATGAATCCGGTACCACGGCTATGTTTCTGTTTGCCGCTGCCCATCCCGTGAGCGGCGTGTTGCAGCTTCGGCTGACCTTGGATTAGCTGCGCAGCTTGCTCCCTTTCGAAGTCGTTGATAGCAAGTACCAGCGGCTTCGCGGGCTCCGCTATACAACGCTTCAGCGCTTTAAGCATGTTGAACCCAGCCCGCCAGTCGGACGGAGTCGCAGCCGTGACATAGACTTTGCCTTCAGGATTTCGATAGACCTTGTGCTTGTCGTCACGCACCAAAACAAACTTATGCTGGCACAGGAGAGCATCGTGCTTTGCGAGTGCGTTACTCATCAACCTTGCTGCTCCTTTGATGCGGCCCTGTGCCTCCCGAAAATCTCGAAATGTCTGAGCAGACGAGGGTTATCCTGCATCATCTTCCGCCGATGCTTTTCCCGTGCGCCAAGAATCCCGCGGAGGCCGCGGCTGTTACAATGTCAACAGCACCCGCGGGCAACCCGCTGATGCTAAGCCCGGTCGTCATTTTCGGAAGGGACAGGACGCCGCCGCGCACTTCCAGTCCCCTCTTCGTTGAAGTTTCCGCAAGGCCTTCAGTCCGCGCCAGCAGTTGCAGGCTCTCTACTTTCAGTCCCTTCTTCGGCTTTCCTCGTCTCGGCATTGGTTAACCCCTGTAATCCTGGTGGGGGCACCTTATCGCACTCCTGGCCGCATGTCATCTGGCCGCCGGTGGTCACGGTGGTCAGTCAGCAGCAGAGGGAGGGGGAGGAGGCTGTCACTTAGCAAGAGTTGGCCATTTCTAAATCTAAAGCATGAGTTGGCCGGACCCACCACGGCGGCAAGTCGTTTATTGTCACCGAAAGGGGTTCGTGCTCTGGGATTCCTGATGTCGCCAGGAACGTGAAATAAAGTATCATTACACGGGACCGGGAACCCATCAAGGATGCGGCCAGTATCAAAGCCGCCCTCCATAAATGGATACTTCCGGCCATTGGTGACATGCCATTACATTAGGAAGTGTTAACAACATTACGGTCAAACCGGTAGTTGACAAGATGAAGAAATCAAAGTCCCTGTCGGCGCGAACCGTGAATAAATATGTTGAGTACATCAAGCAGGTTGTCGCCTCCCTCAAGGATGGCGAGACGGGTGAGCCCATTCACAAAAGAACGTGGGATAGCAGCGTCATGGACTTGCCTATGGTCAATCAGAAAGAGCAGCGGCGTCCTTCGCTCAAGGCTAAGGCAATTACTCAACTCGTTGAGGAAAGTGGGGGCGAAGAGAAGGCGTTGTATGTTTTGCTTGCGGCAACCGGGATGCGAATCTCGGAGGCACTTGCCCTTGAAACAAAACACATTACGAACCATGGACGCACTATTGAAGTTCGGCAGCAAGTCGAGCGCGACACACCCCGCATCATCACATGCTTAAAGACAAATGCGGCTTATCGAGATGTCGACTTGCACCCGGACGTTGCGGAGTTCCTGCAACGTTATATTGGCGACAAACCCGGTCTATTGTTCGCTACCCGGAATGGCACGCCACACTTGCCACAACAACATCGAAGATCGCTGGCTAACGGAACGGCTCAAGGCGATGGGATTAGACGAGCCGGGTATGGGTTGGCACGCTTTCCGTCGTTTCCGCAAAACGTGGCTGCTTGGTAAGCGGTGCCAAGAGGACATCAACATTTTTTGGATGGGTCACAAGCCAAAAACCATGTCAGAGATTTACTCGCATCTGTTCGAGGAGATTGGCATGCGCTTGGCTGAGGCCGAGGCCGTTGGATTTGGTTTCGATCTTCCCAAGAATCCATCCGAAAAGGCCGTTGCTGCACCGATTGCACCGAGATTTAAAACTGAAGTTTTCCAAGAAATAGCTGTAAGTGCTTGATGCTAAAATAGATTGCACCGTGCGCCCGTAGCTCAGTTGGATAGAGCGTCTGCCTTCTAAGCAGGGGGTCGCCAGTTCGAGTCTGGCCGGGCGCGCCACTCTTTTGGAACTCATTGAAACAGTACGAGTTGGATAAAACTGTGTTCACCCCGGCCATCTGCTTTTTGGACAGATGGTCGGAGACGGCAGGACTCTCGCGTTTTTCCTTTTTCTTCTGTCGATCCAATTGCTTACGTGAACTGAACCCGATCCGGTATCCGCTCAGAATCAGGTCCTGTCATAGAAATGCGTAATACACGCAGAGCACGCCAAGAGGGCGCTCGGGAAGTCCTATTCGTTCAAACTAACCTTCGCGAATTGCACGTAGCGTGCCCGTGTGGCTGGTGATACGGCCCAAACTTCCCACAACCCCGTCTCGCCAGTGACAGGCACTTTTCCGAGTACCCCACATAACTAACCAGGCGTTGGCAGCTTGGGGACGCTCTCACTAACGACTGAAGGCCGTTTATCCATCAGGAAACAGGAAAGCACTTTTGGGTCGGGAAGTTTCATCTTGGCACCGAAAGCCGTCGGATGAAATGCCCCCTCACGGGCCATCCAACTGAGACAGTCTCTGGTTTCTTCTTGTGATGCTTGACGTATCTCGAAGTTCCAACGGGTCTTGGCGAACTCGTCGTACCGGATGAGGTCAGCGTGGTGGATGTATTCGACGAGGACGTACCTCTCCTTATGAGGCTGCGACCAACGGTCCACGCGAACCATGTATATTTCTCCCAGGTCCGCAAATGACGCCGGTTCGATTAGTCTTGTGTCTGTTTTGCCTGCCTGAATTGCAATTACCACGCCCGCAGCCGACACGAACTCATTGTCTGGGACAGAGGACGTTGCGCAC
>QHYH01000070.1:2859-15491 GCA_003223215.1 Acidobacteriota bacterium | reverse complement strand
CCGGTGAGCTATGGCCCATTTGTGGCTATCGCTTAACCTCGATTGATGGCAAACTGAGCGAAAAAAGCGGGGCGCGCGGGACCATGTATGATGGGCGCAAGCATTCATTTGCATCTGCGGAATGACTTCGTTAGCACCGCTGTTGTTTTTGAACGTTGCTGCAATAGCTCACTGAGATTCCCGACGCCCTTCGTCAGCTTTGAAATTCAACGTCGCTAGATTCTTAGCTGCGAATTCATGAACAGAACCACTTCAACAAATTTTGCGTATACCGAGGCAATGTAACGCTGTTACTTCGCTGTTCGGAAGTCGTTGGGATTTCAAGGGCGAAGCCCTTGGCTAGGTTTTTGTGATGCGTGTGAAACCAAAACCGAATCTATCGCAGCGGAGTGATTTCCATTTGGAATGGGAGTGGTCGAAGGGGACACGTTGAGCCAGACACCTACTTATGACGCTTGCATCATTGGCTCGGGAGCGGCGGGTGGCGTAGTGGCCAAAGAGTTATGCGAGGGTGGGGCGAAGGTCATCATGCTTGAGGCAGGCAGGGAAGTTCCGCCTGGCAAATTCCTCTCGCACAAATGGCCTTACGAACTGCCTTATCGAGGGTTGCGCGGTGAGAAGCAAGCACCTTTCTACCAGGGAGGTGTATCCACCTCGATCCGCTATGAGGACTGCGATTCCGTCAGTGTGGACCGGATACGTGTGCTGGGCGGCCGGACCGTGCACTGGAATGCCGTGGTGCTCCGCTACGCGCAGCGAGATTTCAAGGGATGGTCAGCGGACGGCATCGAGGAAGACTGGCCGCTGACGTACGACGAATTGGAACCCTACTACGAGCGGATTGAGCAGATGATCGGCGTCTGCGGCCAGGACGACGGGCTCGAGATTGTGCCTGCAGGGAAACACTATTTGCCCCCGCTTCCGTGGCGGTGCAGCGAACACATCTTGCACAGAGCTACGAACGGCATGGGAATCCCTCTCATCTCCGTGCGCAAAGCCGTCCTCACTACCGTTTATGACAGCCGCCCGCCATGTCACTACTGCGGCCATTGCATGAGCGGCTGTGATGTGGGGGCGCTGTTCAACAGTGCGGTGGCCATGCTGCCTAAAGCTCAGAGGACCGGGAACTTTACCCTGCGTCAGAATGCGCTGGCACGTGAAATCTTGGTGGACCGGGAAGGGCTAGCGCGCGGAGTGTCCTTTGTGGACACACAAGCCAAGCGAGAGCAAGAAGTAAAAGCAAGAGTCGTCGTCGTTTGCTGCGCTACGGTGGAGTCCGCCAGGCTGCTCTTGAATTCACGCTCGCCGCGGCATCCGAACGGGCTGGCCAACTCCAACGGTGTCGTTGGGCGCTAGCTTCACGGTCATCTGGGGGGAGGGGCGGATATTTTTCTGAAGGAGCTTGAAGGCGCTCCTCCGTTTAACCAAGACGGTGCGACGGACCACGTTTATATACCGCGCTACAATCATCTCGCAGGAGAAAAGGACTACGCCGGCGGTTGGGGACTTCAGGTTAATTTTTCAAGCTACATGTTTCCCAATCACGCCTCGCGCATCGGCGGCTACGGTGTTGCGTATAAAGAGCGCGTGCGCAAGATGCAGCCGGGCTATTTGATGCTTGGCGCATTTGGGAAAACTGAGGCCCGGCCGGAAAACTACGTCACCGTGGAACCGCATCAGGTGGATGAGAACGGCATTTCGATCCCAGTAGTCCATTTCCGGTTTAGCGAGAACGATTTTGCCCTGTGGCGCGACAAGAATCGAAGCCTAATGGAGATTTGCTCCAATTTGAAGGGGGAAGTGTTTCCTGATTTCGGTGAAGCTCCTGGAGGATTTGCCAGCCATGAGGTAGGCACAATTCGCATGGGAAAAAATCCGAGAACCTCGGTCCTGAACGGTTTTTGCCAGGCGAGAGAAGTGAAAAATCTCTTCGTGACCGACGGAAGCTGCTTCACCAGCTCCAGCGAAAAAAACCCCACGCTTACCATCATGGCGCTTTCGCTTCGGGCGGCAGACTATATCAAGGAACAGCGGCGGAGAGGTGAGCTTTGAGTCTGCGCCTGAGGGTCTGGCGCGGGGTCCAAGAATTGAACTCCTAATCGCGCAGCAGCCGGAAAGAAAACCCTGAGGTTGTATGGAACGTAGGACGGCCATCAGAATCGTCGCGCTAGGCACCTTGGCCTCGAAACTCGATGTCGTGGCAGCCGGTATGTGCCATTCAACTGGCGCCGTGGGCTGGTCGGCAGGCAATTACAAATTGCGATTCTTTACCTCAGAAGAAAACGAGCTGCTCGATCGGCTTATGGAAATGATCATTCCCGCTGATAGTCACTCCCCCGGTGCGCACGCTGCGCAGGTGAGTCTTTTTGCAGATTCAATGCTCGCCGCCAGCAGTGTTGCGATCCAAAAGCAGTGGCGCGAAGGGTTGATACAGGTACAAAGCGAGGCTGCAAAATCATCGCTCGCAGAGGCGCTCGCAAAATCAGCATTCAATGAAGGCCATCCCACAACGGATCTCCAGCGATTCTTTCGAGCCCTGAAGCTGATGACGGTGAATGGGTACTATACGTCGGCCATCGGCATTCACCAAGACCTGCAATATCAGGGAAACACTTACCTTACCGCCTTCCCGGGTTGTGCTCGGCATCAGATCCCAGCCAATCAGGCCGGGGAACAACGCGAAAAGGCGCAGCAGCCTCGGGCGCCGAGGCATGTTTCCGACGAGCAGGGGAACGAATTGAATAAGGCCGCACAGGATTTGAAGACATGAAATATGGCGTGAATACCATGGTGTGGACCACGCATGTGGGCGAACGGCATGCGCCGCTGTTTTCTCGCATCCGGGAATGGGGTTTCGACGGTGTCGAGCTTTTTTTATCGCCGACGGAACCTTCCGGCCTTCCGGCAGTCAAACGGATCCTTGATGGAGTTGGTCTCGAACGCACCACCTGCAGCGTCTTACCACGAGCAGCCAGCCTGATAGATGCGGATGCGCAGATACGCGCGCGAGGGGCGGAGTTCTTGAAGCAATGCATTGAGCGGACAGCGGAACTCGGAGGCAAAATCATTTGTGGCCCACTGTATGCGGGCTTGGGAGTAATGACCGGGAATCGCAGAACGGCGGACGAATGGAAATGGGGAGTAGAAGGCCTGCAGGTGGCCGCGCAACGAGCCCGCAAACTCGGTGTCACCCTTTGTGTTGAGCCCCTCAATCGTTTCGAGACCTATTTCCTCAACACCCTGAGTGATGCGGCCCGATTGGTCCACGATGTGGGGGAGCCGAATGTGCTGATTCATTTCGACACATTCCACGCCAACATTGAAGAAAGTAATCCGGCGGATTCACTTCGCGCCGTGGCCAAGGAACTAGGGCATGTGCATATCTCCGAAAATGATCGAGGTATTCCGGGCACAGGTCACACTGACTGGCAAGGTATCTTCGCGGCGCTAAAGGAGAGCCGGTACGACGGCTGGCTGACGATCGAATCCTTCGCCCAGCCTGAACCGGAGCTGGCTGCCGCGGCCGCCATCTGGCGCGACCTGGCTAGTTCAGGCGACGAGCTTGCAAGGGAGGGGTTTCGATTCATCAAGGCGCAAAGCGAGGAGATCGATGCCCGCGCTATACATACCCGACGCAACCGAGAGGAGGATTAACGTTGGACCATGGCGGAAAGGGCGGACGAAGACAGTTTCTGAAATCAGTGGGCGCTGGGGTTCCTGCCGCCGTGTTCAGTAATACGCGAAGCAAAGATACCGCACGGAGCGGATCCGTAGTAACGGCGGAAGAGGAGTCCGGCCGTTACATCCATATCGCAACGGTGGCGGCAGGAGATGATGCCATCCCTTTCCGCAAGCATACGCTCGATCTGGGGATCAGCGAAACTGTGGCTGTCGCTGACATGAATAAGGACGGGAGATTCGATATCATCTCAGGAGAGAACTGGTACGAGCAAGGACCCCCGGAAATCGGGATCGGCCCGCGATTCATCAAGCACAAATTCCGCGACTTGCCCTACACTTTTGACTACCAGGAAAATCTGAGCGATCTAGCCATCGACGTTAACGGGGACGGCTATCCGGACATCGTCAGTTGCTCCTATTGGACGAAGCCTCTGACTTGGTGGGAGAACCCTGGCAGATCCGGCCGGCCTTGGCGTGAACACTTGATCGAGTCAGGTTCTGCGGTGGAGTTTGTCTTTTTAGTGGACATCCTTAATACCGGCCGTCCCCTTCAGCTTCTGCCTCAGTTCGGCAATCGCGACTTCCCCTTGACGTGGTATGAACTGGCAGAGCGGGGCGCTCGGGACCCGTGGGTGCGGCATGCAATCAGCCCTCGGAGTTACGGGCACGGCATCGGCGTGGGCGACGTCAACGGTGACGGGCGTATTGACATCGTCACGCCCCAAGGCTGGTTCGAGGCGCCGCCCGACCCCAGGAACGGTCAGTGGGTCTTTCACGCGGAGTTCGAGCTAGGCGCCACTGGATTTATCCACGTGGAGGACGTGGATGGCGATGGATTACCGGACCTGATCACCAGTTTGGCGCACGATTATGGCATCTTCTGGTATGAACAGAAAAAGGATGCCCTGGGCAACCGTGTGTGGACCAAGCACCTGATCGACAATAGCTGGTCACAGGCGCACGCGTTGACACTGGCGGATTTGAACGGGGACGGGCAACTCGAACTAATCACGGGCAAACGCTACTATGCGCACGACCACGATCCAGGTGCCAATGAGCCGCTGGGAGTCTATTGGTACGAGCGAATGATCGTGGACGGCACGCTGAAATGGAAAAGGCATGTCCTGGACTACAGCACGCGCACAGGCGACGGCGACCAGGATGTAATCGTCGCCGGGAAATCCGGTCTCTTCCTTTTCGAGAATCTGGCGTCACAACGTTGAGAGGCCGTTACAGTTCATGCTTGAACTCGATCCAGAAGGCACGGTTCTACGTTGGAAACGATCCACGATCGGGTTCAGCGAGCTGCCGATTCCGTGAATCATTTCGAGAAAGCCATGGCCATCCATCATGCACTTGCCGAAACATAAGCAAATTTCTGGATCTCTTGGCGACCATGGTCTGGGATTTCGATCGCCAGTGCTATTAGCGAGCCCAAAAAAGCCACGCAATGTGGCGGAAGCGAGGTTCTGGAGCGTGTACGAGAACGTAACTCCGCCGATGGTCAGGGCATGGAGAGCACGCAGTGAACCAACTGCCACGGCATGGTTCGTGGCCGTCCCCGAACTAAGAGAGCTACGATACCAGCGATGAACAAACTGATCATCACCCCGCTAAAGAGCCGCAGGATAGAAAGAGCACTGATCGAACGCGTGTCGTATGATTACGAACGCGGAACCTACGCCAGGTCAGAAATGAATTATCTTACTTAAAATAGACGGCGACGGATGCTATTGCAGCCAAAACCCAGAGACCCGCTTGTTGTTATAAGTCCACGCTGCCGGCCTGTCCGGCTGCGACCGGAACCAGATTCTTCGACGCTTTCCAGAGCTGCCGGTTGATGAAATCGGGTGCAAGGCGGCGCATCAACGCGAGTTGTTTGGCCTGACCCGGCCGAATCTCCAGGGCCCCCTTCTTGAGTAACGCAAAGGATTGCTTCACCAACTCGTCTGTCGTCATTAGAGCAATGCCGTCGCCCTCGGCAATGTCTGCCGACAGGTCGGTCTTCACGGCCGGCGGCATGAGCTCGATCACTTCAACGCCAGTTTCCTCCAACTGGAACCGGAGCGATTGGGTATAGGAGTGAACCGCCGCCTTGGTGGCACAGTAGATCGGCGCGGACGGCAGCGGCACGAAGGCGAGGCCAGAGGATACGTTGATGACGGTTCCCTTGTTGGCTGCGAGAATGTCGATGAATGCGGACGTCATGCGAATCACGCCCCCCACATTGATGTTCATCTCGGCCATCAATCCGTCGAGGTCAGTCGCCGGGACCTTGAGGTTCTTGTGGAGCATGATGCCTGCGTTATTCATCAGCACGTCGAGCCTTGGATATTCAGCCTTCACGCGCGTTGCAAGAGAGGCGATTTGCGCGGGGTCTGCGACATCGCCCTGAATCGTGTGGAGCTTCGGATACTTTGCCTTCACTTCATGGAGCACTGTCTGCCGCCGGCCAGTCACAATGACCTGGTTGCCGAGTTCGAGAAACTTGAGGGCAAACGCGAGGCCAATACCTGCAGAGCCTCCGGTAATAAGGATCGTGCGACCTGTGATTTTCATAAGACTCCTTTCGTTCGTTTAATTTCTGTCAAGAATCATTTCGACTATGGACGCAGCGCTGCCTCAGCCTCATCGCTCGGGACTGCTGCCGGTTTTACTCCAAACCAGATCGAGTAGAGTGCAGGCAGGAAGATGAGGGTCAGCACCGTACCCACGGCAGTCCCCCCAATCAGGGTGTATGCCATCGACCCCCAGAAGACTGAGAAGGTCAGAGGGATGAAAGCCAATACAGCTGCAAGGGCCGTAAGGATCACCGGCCGCGATCGCTGTACAGTCGCCTCGACGACCGCGTGATAACTGTCAAGACCTTCCTCCTGATTTGTTTTGATTTGACCGATGAGGATCAGCGTATTGCGCATCAGGATGCCAGCTAACGCGATCAGGCCGAGGATCGCATTGAACCCAAATGGTTGATGAAAGAGAAGCAATGTTGGAACGACACCAGCGAGACCGAGAGGCGCGGTAAGGACCACCATGAACATCGCAGAGAATGACCGCACCTGGAAGATGATCACTGTGAGCATCAGCACGATCATCGCGGGAAACACGACTGAAAGTGCCCGGTTCGCTTTCCCAGACTCCTCAATATTGCCGCCCGTTTCGATCTTGTAGTCCTCGGGCAGGCTGGCGATAATCGGCTGAATCGCTTTTTCAATTTCCGCAGAAACCTGGGGAGGCTGAAGAGACTCGTCGATGTCACTCTCCACTGTGATGGTCGGCACGCGATCGCGACGTTTGAGGATCGGATCTTCCGGACGAATCTCGATGTGGCCGACCTGGCTAAGTGGAACAGCCTTTCCCCAGTGATTCATCAGCGTCATGTCGTTCAGCTTTCTGGGATCGAAGCGGTCGGTTCCTGCACTTCGAGCGATCACCTCCGCGGTTCGAATATCTTCACGAACCTGCGTCACTGGCGCACCCGTCAGAAGAAATTGGACCTGTTCGGCAGCCTCTTGCGACGAAAGGCCGATCAGTTTTAGCCGCGCTTGGTCGAGCACAAAATGGACGGTTGGCGCGCGCTCGCCCCAATCCAGATTCACTTGTCGAGTATGGGGATTTGCCCGCATTGCAGTCTGAACCTGCGCCGCAATCGCGCGGTCCTTTTCCAGGTCGGGGCCCATGACGCGGAACGCTACCGGCCAGGGTGAATAGGGTCCAAATACAAGCTGTGAGACGCGCACACGGGCTTCAGGCGCAAGCCCCTGCTCAACTTGTTCACGAAACCTGAACTTCAGATGATCTCGAGCCTTCTCATTGGCCGTCAGAACAATGATCTTGGCGAAATTAGGGTTCGGGAGTTCTGGATTGTACGAAAAGAAGAAGCGCGGAGCACCCGCCCCAATGTAAGTCGTAACAATCTTGGCTTCGGGCTGCAGCCGCAGCCAGTCCTCTACTTTTTTCGCACTCGCGGTGGTGGCTTCTATGCTGGTGCCTTGTGGCAGAGTCACCTCTACCAAGAGTTCAGGCCGATCGGATTGAGGGAAGAACTGCTTTTTGACAAGTCCCATGCCTGCGACGGCGACAAGAAAGAGGCCCAGAACGACGCAAGCGACCAAAACCTTCCGGCGTACCGCCCAGACGATCAGACGCCGGAGCTTCTCGTACCCGGGGGTCGCATAAATGGCTGCATGGCCACCGGACAGGGCCTTGATCTCGGGCAACATCTGCACGCCTAGATAAGGAGTAAAGGTTACGGCTACAACCCATGAGGTGAGCAGGGCAAAACCCACTACCCAGAAGATGTTTCCCGCATACTCGCCAGCGGTCGATCGAGCGAACCCCACTGGCATGAGACCAATGACGGTGACAAGCGTGCCTGCAAGCATGGGAGCAGCAGTATGACTCCAGGCATACCCAGCAGCCTTCATGCGGTCCCACCCTTCTTCCATTTTGACCACCGTGATCTCGATGGAGATGATCGCGTCATCAACCAGAAGGCCAAGACCGAGGATCAGAGCGCCGAGCGTTATGCGATCAAACACTCTTCCAGTGAGAAGCATGATGACGAAGACGGCCGCCAACGTCAGCGGAACGGCCGCTGCCACAACGATTCCTACGCGCCAGCCAAGGCTGATGATGCTAACGAGCATCACGACGGCAAGAGCGACAAAGAACTTCAGCATGAACTCATCCACTGCTTCGCGGATGTTTACGGCCTGATCCGTTACTTTGCTGAAGCTGATGCCTGCAGGCAGGTCGGCGGAAATCTTCTTTTGTTCGGCAACAAGGGCTTTGCCAAGGTCCAGACCGTTCCAGCCCTCCTTCATCACGATGCTGAGAAGCAAGGCCGGTTGGCCATTATGGCTGACAAGAAAAGTCGCGGGGTCTTCGTATCCGCGCTTCACATCGGCAATATCAGAGAGCTTTAGGGTGCGCCCGCCCGTCACGACTGTCGTATCCCGAATCTTCTGCAGATCATCGAGCGCGCCATCCAGGCGAATGTAAACCTGTTGAGCTTTCGTATCGATAGATCCAGATGGGGTCACCGCATTCGCGCGAACCAGTGCATCAAAGACGTCTCGCGCGCTAACTCCTAGCGTAGCCAGTCGTTCATATGAGAACTCGACAAAAATTCGTTCCGGTCGTTCTCCAACGATGTCAACTTTCTTCACGCCGGGCACATGAAGCATCCGCTGCCGAAGAGTTTCTGCTTCGCGCGCAACCTGGCGCGTCACATCCGAGTACTCATCATTGACAAAGGGACCGAATACGCCCTGAGGCAATTTGTGTGCTTCATCGCCTAGCTTCTTACGAGCCTGGTAAAACTCTTCCGGGACGTCCTCCGGGCGCGTCGTGTCCTTGAGAGTCACCATCATCAGCGCGAGGCCGGGCCGGGTGAAGGTCTCTACGCGATCGTAGTCGCGCAATTCCTGCATGCGCTTCTCCAGCGGCTCGGCAACGAGATCCTGCATCTCCTGTGCCGTCGCTCCGGGCCACACCGCTGCAACGGTAAATACCTTGATCGTGAAGGTAGGGTCTTCTGCGCGTCCTAGTTTCAGGAAGGTAAAGATGCCAGCAGCAACGATCGTAATGAGCAAGAACAGAGTGATCGCCTTTTCACGGACTGCAAGGGCGGACAGGTTGAGAAACTGCTTCGCAGCCGCATCGTTTTTTTCTGACATATGGTGCTCGCTCATCGAAGTTCTGCCTTGGTCTCGACACGCACGCGTTGGCCGTCGTGAAGGAGATGCACTCCAAGGGCTACGACTTGCTGTCCTGGATGCAAGTTCCCGCTGATGATGGCTAGTTCTTCACCCAATTGCCGTACTTGCACCGGTTGAAACGTGACTGTGGATGTAGACGCGTTCAATAACCAGATACCAGGTCCTTTGCCTTGATCGACAATGGATGCGACCGGCACTTGCAACGTGTCGATCCCAACACTATCGGAGAGATGGACTGTAACGGTTGCTCCTAACGGAGCATTCGCGGCAGCGCCTTCGAGAACATAGCGCGCCTCAAAGGTGCGGGTCTGCGGGTCAGCAGCGCCGGAAAGCTGTCGCAATCGAACCGGAACTCTCGTGGTGCTGCCGTAAAGCGTGGCGTATGCCCTCGATCCTAGCTTCGGCCTCAACGTCTCGGGCAGGTTTACTGCGGCCTCTCGTTGGCCCGAATGGGCGAGCTCCACAACCGGCTGCCCGGCCATTACTACTTGTCCTGGCTCGGCCAAAGTCTCCACAACGACGCCGTCCGCGTCCGCAACAAGTTGTGAGTAGCCGCCCTCATCTCTCGCAACCTGCTCCTGAGCGGTGGCAGCAGCGAGCTCAGCTTGTGCCGCATCCGATGCGGCCTTGATCTGATCGTAGATTGAAGCAGAAACCGCACCGGTCTTGACCAAACCGCGATATCGGGCCTCATCGGCGGCAGCTTGAACGGCCTTTGCCTTTGCTGCAGTGACGGTTTCGGCTCGCGCCGTAATGGCATGGACATAGTCGGTTCGATCAATCGTCATCAGCGGTTGTCCAGCGCGGACAAACTGCCCCGTATCTACCAAGCGGCTCGTGATCTTTCCGGGAACCCGGAAACCAAGATTGCTCTGAACGCGCGCCGATACCACGCCAGTGAACGCGGGATCTGCCCCGGACGACGAACCTATTTCCACTACGCGAACCAGCTCCGGCTGTGTTCTTGGGTCTAACTCCCGCTTCTGACCGCAACCAGTTAAGCTGAGTGCGAGGCCGGTAACGACCAGCACTAGGGCGGAATAACTGAAATTGATCCGATTCATATGGCAGTTCCTTTTATTTGTTGGGTTTTCGATCATGGGAGCCAGCCGCCCCCGAGAGCGCGATAAGAACCGACCGCTGCACGTGCCGCACTCTCCCGAGCTACCGCCAAGTCGTCCTTGGCCGCAAGCAATTGACGATCCGCGTCGAGCACGTCGGTCAGTCCGATGACACCGGCGGCGTAGGACTCTTGCGACAGGTCGCGCACCCGCTGCAACTCAGCGATTTCGCGAACGATTTCATTGCGGCGATTTTCCGATTGGGCGAGTAGACTGAAGGCGTCTTCGACATCTTCGGCCGCGTGCAGGACGGAGCTACGATACTGGAGCAAGGCTTCGGCATTGACGCCTCGCGCTCGCTCGACGAGATGGGCGGGCGCGACCGCTTGAGACCCTACGATCCCTGAAAGCGAGAGCTTTGGATAGTAGTCGGCGAGGGCCTGGCCAATGCGAGCGTTCGAGGCAGCAACCATTCGCTCCGCAGCGATGATGTCAGGTCTCCTGCGTAATAGCTCCGTGGGCGTCCCATACCCAGAAATTTCCGGTACATCGGGAATCTCTGCGACAGAGCTCAACTCCGCTGCGTACGTTCCTGGCTGCGCGCCCATGAGGACGTCCAGCCGGTTCAGCTGTGCTTCGAGAGAGACTGTGAGCAGAGGAATCGTCGCCTTCGCTTGCGACAGCAAGGCTTGGGCCTGAGCGAGTTCGCGGTCGGAAGCTACGCCCGCATCCCTGCGCTGCTGCACCAGTTCGACGAGATGCTTGTCAGTGGCGATCTGGTCGTTTGCGAAGATCAAGCGCGCCTGCGCGCCCCGTATCTGCATATAGGCATCAGCGCCTTCCGCGGCAACCGTGACGCGAGTTCCGATATGGAGAGCTTCGGCCGCCTGAGCCTCGGCTGTAGCTGCTTGAGCTCCTTTCTTCAAACCGCCGAACAGATCTGTTTCCCAGCTGGCCATGAATCCGAGATCGTAGTAGTTCTGGTGGCGATCATAGCCGGGCAAGTGGGCGGCGGCGCGGCCCGTCATACTCTCGGTCGATTGGGAGAGTGTGGTCGTCGAAGCGTAAAGGTTTCCTGATGGCAGGCGCTGCGCTCCTGCTCCTCGTGCAGCGGCACGCGCCTGTTGCACCCGCGTCATGGCAGCGGCCAGGTCGAGATTCTCGTCCAGCGCCCGCTTCACGATCCGTGTCAGCTCAGGATCACGGAAGCCCGTCCACCACTGGTCGAGAGTTGGTGCCGGCAGAGAGGCGGTACGAGTTTCGATAGAGACGGCGTTGTGAAATGGCTGAAGGTTTGCCGTCGGGCGATGATATTTTGGCCCCACGGCACATCCGGTGAGGCTCGCGCCTAGCGCGAGGGCAAGGCCCATTCGCAGAGTGAACTTCCGCGCAGCGGGTGACCCTTTGTAAGACAACCTTAAGAAGTTCATTCATGTGCTCCATTCCTGCGCACCCTGCGGGTAAGCTGTTTCAAAACGTATTTCGTGAAGACGCCACAGCACCGGACCTTCACTCCCTGCTTCATCAGCTCAACAAGGACGTTTTCGCCTGCTTGGCTGATCGTCGTCAGGTTCTTCAGGTCGATGACGAGTTCGCGGCCGTTCAAATCCGAGTTGGCCATTTCGTACGCGACCTTCAGCTCGTCGGTCCAGGGGCCGATAAGCTTGCCCTCAAGCACCAACCGGCGTTGATTTCGCGTTTCGACAGTCGAGATTTTCAACATGCGTCCTCACTACACAGGAAGGAACGCAAGGCGCATGCCAACCTCGGCGAGGCTGTAACTCACTGAATCTTCGCGGTGGGATTAAATCGGCTGGGTCGAGAGTTGAGACTGTCGAAGTCAGCTTCGACAGCAGAATGATTTGGAAAGGCTAGCGCGGTTCAGGCGTACTGCCGGGGATCGATTCCGAACTTCTTCATCCGCGAGATGAGTGTCGTGCGATTGATACTCATGCGCGCGGCTGCTCCATCAGCCCCGCCGACACGACCCTTAGCTTCGGTGAGGGCACGTACGATTTCTTCCCGCTGCTTTTGGGAATATTCGTCGGAGAAGTCCTTTTTCCCGTTCAGGGCAGCGCTGATGCTTTCTTTGACGATCCGGGCAATATCTTCCTGCGCGGGCTGTACGCCGGGAGAAGGCCGTGTGTCGGTGCCCGGTTTGCGCAGC
>QHYH01000070.1:1288-2839 GCA_003223215.1 Acidobacteriota bacterium | reverse complement strand
AAAGCGGTGCTTCGAGCGACTTGCCGCGAGTCAGGATGACAGCGCGCTCTATGAAATTCTCTAACTCGCGGATATTCCCTGGCCATTCCCATGCCGCCAGGCCCTTCATCGCTGCCGCCGGGATACTCTCGATCTTCTTTTGCATCTGCTTCGCAAACTTCTGAACGAAATGGCTTACCAGCAGCGGAATGTCTTCGCGGCGGTCTCGCAACGGCGGGATGCGGATCGGAAATACATTCAGCCGGTAAAACAAATCGCTCCGGAATTCGCGATCGGCGATCATCTTCTCCAGATTGCGATTGGTTGCGGCAATTAGCCGAACGTTCACCCTCCGTGTATGCGTGCTGCCTAAGCGCTCGAACTCGCGCTCCTGCAAGGCACGCAGCAGCTTCGGCTGAATCTCAGTTGGAATGTCACCCACTTCATCCAGGAAAAGCGTGCCTTGGTCGGCTAATTCCATTCGACCGACTTTTTGGCTGATGGCGCCGGTGAACGCTCCCTTTTCATGCCCGAACAACTCGCTTTCCAATAGACCGGTGGGAATTGCAGCGCAATTCAGTTTTACGAAAGTGCGTTCCTTGCGGCGGCTGCGGTCATGGATTGCGCGTGCGATCAATTCTTTCCCTGTGCCAGTGTCGCCCAAAAGCAAGACTGTTGAATCGCTCGCAGCGACCGTCTCGACCAGTTGCAGGACGTGCTTGAGCGCCGCGCTCGACCCCACGATCTGCTCGAAGTTCATCTCGCTGCGTATCTCTTCTTCCAGATAGAGCTTTTCCTGCGCCAGTTTGTCCTTCAGGTCGGAGATCTCACGGTAGGCAAGGGCGTTTTCGATGGCAATTGCGATCTGGCCGGCAGCCTGACTGAGGAAGTCGACGTCTTCTGCCGTAAAGGTTCCCTCCGTTTTACGTACAATCATCAGGTCCCCCAGCGCCCGGCCGCGACTTACGAGCGGGATAAAACAAGCGCTCTTCACGCCTTCCGCCGCTGCGAGTCTGTACCCCTCGCCGCCGCCGGGCCAACCCATCTCCTCAACCGTGGCGACTGTCGGCTTCATCGTCTCGAATGCTCGTTTGCCGGGATCGTTTTCGGCCGGAGTGATGATCAGATCCTCTTTGGCGAAGCCCTTACTGCTGGACGCATCGAACGCATATAGCTTGAACGTTCCCGCTTCTTCGCCTGGCAACCAGACACCGGCTCCGTCGCAGCGCATAAGCTCACGAAAGTTGGCAGAAATCGCGCGCAGCACTTCGCGCAGGTCGAGATTCGAGGTGATGCGGGTTGTCAGGTTCAGGAGTAATTGCAGGCGCTCGTTTTGTCGCTCTAAGGACCCCCGTGCATCTTGCGCACGCTCGGGATCCAAATTGTCATCACCATTTCCGCTCATGTGGTTTTCGAAGAAGGCGACCTATTACTCGACAGTGTATCTCAGAACACATGATGGAATCATCGTGCGTCGCGTCGCAGCACTGAAGCCCGAGACGCTGTTCCACGCGAGGCCTTTCTTGCCGGCGAATTATGCGGATTTCTGCCTTTTGCGAAGGTTGCCCTAAT
>QHYH01000070.1:0-1254 GCA_003223215.1 Acidobacteriota bacterium | reverse complement strand
AATCGCCGAGCTCATTTCCTACGGCCATCCGGCGCTCATCGTCGCAGGTGCCACTCGAATCGAGCACCATTTCGAACCTGTGGTGACCGTGGCACGGCTGTTTTTGTTCTGTTCCGCTGTACCTGCTCACATGGCTCCGCCTGTACCGCATCGATCTTCCCAGTTCAGTAGGTCAGCCTTTTTCTGCCGCTTATTTTTCTGGGCACTGCTTCAGGCTAATTCCTGCGTCCTGCAGCTTCGTGGCTTCTGCTTTCCCGGTTCCGCCCTTACACCATTGGGTTCCCTCCCATAAAGCAGCCACTTGCTTTGGAAGCAGTAGCCCTCGCTTTTGGGTGCCCCAGAAAAATGGGGCAGAAAAGGGAGATATTTTTCAATGTCCTACTTATATGTTAAGTGGAATAGCTTGCAGTGCGGTTCGCTCGCCGACGGTTCCGTCATTAGAGCATGGTTTGTCTTCGCTGGCCACTCTCGGAACGGAGGCCTGCGACGCCACGGGCGGCGCGTTTAGGCCGCAGTGGAGAGAGTGGCCAGCCCCGGGGTCTTACGTGAGTCTCGTCTCGACGGCATCCTGGCCAACACCGCCGCTTCCGCCGATTGCATGACTTCCGACGTTGCCATCATTCGGCGAGAACTCGTCCAGTCCGTTGTGGGTTTAAGAAATCGCCTCAGATATTGCTGGCTGCGGCCAACGATCTAACATGTCGCCCGTAACTTCCTTGAGGATTTTTGACGAGCGAGGCTTGCACGTTCAGTGCGCTGCATTCTTGACATTGCGTGTCACATGTGTCACACTTCCGCCATGAACTCGCTCGGAATAAAGATTCGCCCAGGACTTTCCATCTTCGATCAAGTCGTTTCGGGCGCGCAGAAGGCCATCCTCAGTAAAGAATTGGAAAAAGGCCAACCGTTCCCTTCTGTGCGCTCCCTTGGAGCAGATTTGAAAATTCATCCCAACACCGCTCACAAGGCAGTTCAGTACTTGATCCAGGAAAAGTGGCTTGAAGTCCAGCCAGGGATCGGAACGGTTGTTGCGGGATGTCCCCGAAAACCATCTGAGACACGAAGATATGTGATCGAACAGGACGTGGCGACGCTAGTGACAGAAGCGCGCAGAGTGGGATTGGAATTGGAAGAACTGGTTGATTCGATCCGCAAGAGCTGGTCGAAAACGGCAAAGCCCTTGGAGGAGAGCGCGAGATGATCGAGACGCACGGCTTGTCGAAGAACTACCGAAGCTGCGGCGCGCTTCGGGCG
>QHYH01000187.1 GCA_003223215.1 Acidobacteriota bacterium | reverse complement strand
GCAAAAGCATTCGAAATTGCGCTACCCTCCGCGCACGTTGTTCGATTAGCAAATGCAGATCATTACGTCTTTCGGTCGAACGAGGACGATGTGTTGCGCGAAATACATGACTATCGTCTGATATTTAGGGCTGTTGCAATTAGCTGAGACTGGACCAGATCTAAGCTCAACATATGATCTACTCTCTCTCGCCCGGAGGAAGGAATCGGTAGAGCTTATAATTAGCAGCCAAGACGAGCTTGAGTCTTCCCCTCTGAACAGCATTGTCCAGTTATACCGTTTGATTCCCCACGATCTAACGAACACGGCAGAACATGCTGGCCAAATTGCCATGTTTAGGCTATGTTGAGGTGGATGAACAGGTCCACGGCCGGCGGGAAAAGCAGAGCCGAGAAGATCGCAGCGATGGTAGAAAAGATCGCTGGATCCGATCTGTCCGTGGACGAGTTTTTCCGCAGATACACGGTGCCCTTTAGTCGGCCACAGTATTTTCGTTACCAAGCCCGCTTGGCGGCCCAAGGCCTCGCCGGTCTCCTGGACGGGCGGCGTCAGGGAAATCGTCGCAAACTCACCCCCGAGGCGGAGGCGTTCCTGCGGGGCGCGCATCAAAGCAATCCCCAGCGCAGCTTGCAAGAAATGTGCCAGTCGCTCTACGCCACGCTGGGGATTGAGGTGGATCGCAGCACGGTAGGCCGCTTCCTTCACCGGGTGGGAGAGTCGATCGTTTGGCCGCGGCCCCAGGAACCGGAACGAGTGACGACCTCGGGCGGCGGTTTCGAAATCCTGGCCGCGCTGGCCCTGCATCTAGGCTGGGTCGCACATACGGCAGAAGTCATCGCGCACTCCCTCGCCCGTTTTCGGCGCAGCGCCGCCTACCGCCAGGAACGAGTCGGCAAGGACCGCAAAGGACGCCGGGCCGGTCGGTTCACGGTGGCCTATAACCAGCGCCGGGACGTCCGCGAGCAGCGCTTCGCCTCCGTGGAGGAGAAACGGGAGGACAAGAACTACTCGCGCATGGGTCTGTTCCAAGTGAGCGGCTTCATTCTGGAGCGGAAATGTCTGGGGATTTTAGCTTTCCCCCTGATTACCCTGAACGGCGGCACGCGCTCGGCCAACGTTCCTCTGGGGAATGCGCTGGAGCATTTCTGTGGGTTCAACTATCAGCATCACACGCTGGATAAGTTCCTGCGGGAGCTGAAGTACTTGGGGCTGGCCGAAGATCTGCTGCGCGACCAGGTGGGGTTTTGGCAGGAGCATTGGCGGAAGCTGGGAGAGAGTTCCGAGCTTCCCTTCCTGTGCTACTACGTGGACGGCAACACCAAGGCGCTGTGGTCGCAAAAGCGGGTCAAACAGAACAAAGTGACGATGCTGGGGCGGGTCATGGGCTGTCTGGAGCAGGTGTTCGTGCATGACGCCTTCGGCCATCCCGTGTATCTGGAGACCTATGCGGGCAAAGCTCCGTTGGGAGCACGGATTCTGGGGCTGATGGAGAAAATCGAAGAGGCGCTAGAGGGTCCTGGACCGCCCTTGCGAGTCACGCGCGTGATCGTCATGGATGCGGCCAGCAACGGAGTGGCGACGTTGCGGGCGTTTGCCGAACAGGACCGCTATCACTACATCACCGCGCTCGATGACAACCAGTGGAATCCGCGCAAGGTGCGGGAGCAAGGGCGGGCTAAGCGCTACTACTACGGGGAGGCCACGCTGCGGGATTGCCAGCTGGAACTGGAAGATTCGCGGGAGAAGGGCTATCTGGTGGTGGTGCGGGCGATTCGGATCGACTGGGATCACGGCAAGACCACGGTGCTGATCACGAGTCTTCCCCGGGAGACGGTGGGAGCGAGTCTGGTGGTGAAGGCGTACTTTGACCGTTGGCCGCACGAGGAGTTGCAGTTCCGCAGCATGAAGTCGTTTGCCTGTTTGAATCGGGTGGCGGGGTACGGGAAGAAGAAGCTGTCGGACGAGACGGTGCGGGCGAAGCAGAAGGAGCTGGGGGCGCGGATCACGGAGTGGAGGAAGAAGTTGGCCGTGCCGCTGGAGGCCATGGCCGGGCAGGAAGAGCGGCTGGCGCTGAGCATGGAGAAGCAGCGGCGCATTCATTCCCGCTGCCCGATCGTGAAAGGCCGACGCGTGGTGGAGGAAGAGAGCCAAGTTCGGCTCACGTCCTTGGGCCGCGAGATCGCCCAATACCGGAGGCAAATGAAGTCGATCCAAGCGGAGTGGGGGAAAGATCTCAAGCGGCTGCGGAACTACGAACAGCAATGGTTGCGCCTGCAAGGTAAAGACTTTGTCTATCAGATCGACGTGGAGTTAGACCAGATTATGGGCTTCTTCCGCATCAGCCTGGTGAACCTCAGTTGCTGGTTTCTGCGGGAGTGCCTGGGGAGAAGTTCGATGAGCCTATCCAAGCTACTTCACACGATTCTCCTGATGCCGGCTGAAATCGAGCTGACCAAGGAGGTGAGGCGAGTGAAGCTGCGGCGCAATCCGAAGGACCCGGAAGGGATGAAGAAGCTCGAGCCTGCCCTGGAGCGGTTGAACGAGCTCAGGATTCAGCATCTGGACCAGAAGCGAATCGAGTTCGTCTTAGGTTAGTATCATCTATTAGCAACAGGTTATTATGTAGCCGAAAGTAATGTAGTTTGACCCCTTTCCGTCCGTGCGGTGAAGCACCTTGATCGACAAATCAGGAAGCTTACCGTCAGGATTCAGCTTGGCAATCTCCGGGTCGCTCCACGAGGTTGTTTTTCCAAGGTAGATATTTGCAAGCACTGGCCCCGAAAGGCGAATGCTTGTCGCGCTACTCGGCACATTGTAGAAGACCGCAATGCCAACCAGCACCGTGGGCAATTCCACGGCCGCGTACGCCGCCTCTTTCAACTGCTTTTCGGGAATGGGCGCGTCACCGCCGCCGAGGTCTCCGGCTCCTGAAAGAACATTCTTGGCACTTTCGCTGGTTCCCACCGCGAGGTAACGAAGCTGCGTTTCAGAGTGCAATTTGTGGTACTCGTCTCCCCATAACACGTACAACGGCTGCGGCATTGTCGATCCAGTGGTAACCAGCACCATCTGCGTTTGCGCAAGGCCGTCCCCGGATAAAATTATTGAAGAGATAGCCAGCAGTATGGCCGTCAGGGATAAAACAAACTCGGCGCAATTTTTCAATGAAGCTTACTCCTTATAGTTAGTCATGGCCTGCGATCCGGTATCCCAGCCAGATTTGCGGTTCTAAACACTGGCAAGGCTACTGCCGTAAGTCTCTGACTGTAAAGGCCAAAAGAAGTGGCGCGCCCTAGACGATTTCAGAACTCTTGCAAACGTAGGATCGGCCGCTCTTTGTTTTCAACAAGTTCGCATATAGGAAAATTCCGGCGCTCCCGAGATTTTCTAAGCTGCTGATTTTTCGATGGTTCACCGTCGGCGCCGCGCGGCGCTCTGCAGCACCCAACATGGGGGCGTGTCTACCCCCACCCGGTGCCGAAGGGCACCGCTCTTCTCCCGCTCCCTCGGCGGTCGGCGCTAACCGCCGCTGACAGGCGGAGATCAAGAAAAAGCGCGTCCGGAAGTAGAAGATGACCGCTTGGATTCCCAACTTTTGCTGAAGTTGCCATTGCCACGTGACCACCGCCTAATCGGAGCCACTTTCGCTAGAGAATGAGAGGAACGACGGAAAACAAACTGTCATGAATAGGAACATCATCTGCACGAGTGACAACAACAACCCAATCGCCTTGATACTGTGGGTAGATTCAAGCACTTGGTGGAAGACAGAGTCGTAAGACGCTTTCAGTTCAGGGAAACTGCTTGGCAATTTCGGACCGAAACCGCGTTGCAGCTTTAATCCAGTCAGAATGCCGCCTGTGTGAGCCATTGAGAAAAACCAATCCAGTCCTGAACGGATCGTTCCAGCCATGTATTCGGCCTCATCCAATTCAGGAACGTCCTTTGACTGCCGCAAAAACACGAAGAATTCGCAGGCGATCCTGATTGTAATTTGAAGGTCTTCACTCTCTTTAGGGTCATCAAAGAAACCCTCTGAATCCCGCAGAATAATGGCCTTCATTCGCGCCTGCATCGCGTCCATTTCTGGCGAAAACAGCATAGAACCCCTCAATATATCTCGGCGTTTCACATGCCGAGGCGTCACTTTGGACCGCGAGAATATCACGGCAGCACCTGATTAACGCGGTTCACGTCGATGTGGAATCCGTCGCGAAAGTTGGCGGGTCAAATGGATGGGAATGCGACTAATCGGGCGCTACCACTGACATTCCAGTTCAATTGGAGTCGCATGAAAGGCGGGTTGGTGCCGGATGCGAGACGGCTCCGCGGAATCAGCGCAACCAAGTTTCCTTCAGTGCGCCGATGGCAACGCTGAGGACGAACCCACCCACTACCAGCAGAAAAGCACCTGAAATCCTTCGTCCGAGCCGTAAGCCTTGTGCAGGGCCAGTTGATTGCCGCAAGCCTATCTGCCCTCCTGAAAGTTGGCCCAGCTTATCTGCGATTCGGGGCGCCAACACCAAGAGTAGTCCTGCGCAGATAAATAGCCCGCCCATGACGAACAGGCCGAGGGCCACAGCCCAATCACCGGCATTTGTTGGTGGACTAAGCCAAAACCACAACAGGATTGTTGCGAACGCGAGCACGTAGACTGACAGCAGCGCGAACGCCAGCGTTATCCAATCTCGCTTGCGGAAGAATGCTGACCAACGTAGCAGCTTATAGAAAGCCACGGCTAGGTAGGCCAAACCCAGCACTGTTCTGAAAAGTGTTTGTCGGGCGAGCGGGCTGAAAGTGAGGAACCAACCCAACGGCAGAAGCAGTAGCCAGGCCAACGAGGTCAAGACTGCTAACCTCGCCTCGCGGTTTGACTCTGTCTGGGCCGTCGGGAGATTGCTTGGCATGTCTCAGCGCCTATGTATGCGGAGAGGTCACCGCTGCATGAGCTGGTAGGTCATTTTGATTTGCCTGACTTCTGAAACTTCCACCCGAACTTCTTGGCCATCTTTCGTACGTAATGCTTCTGCGCTTTGGCTTCTGCGGAGGGGTCGCGGCGAACCCGTTCGCGGGGCACGTCCACTGTCTCTTTCTCTACTACTTTCAGCCGGAGTTCGTCGCCGAGATGAAGAATACGTTCCTTCCAGAAAACGTGTTCGTCCTGAGGGAGCGCTATTCCTCCAATGTAAAGCCTTGTTTCCCGTCGCTTGCGAAACGGAACGTGAGTTATTGTGGTTGAAAGAACGCCATCATTGCCGACTCCCGCAAGACAAAGACACTTACCGTTGAGAGAAATTTCGAATGCGCGCATATGTCTTATCTTAAATGGAAAACCGAACATTCGAAACGGCTTTCCCAGGAAACGGCGCGCTTACATTGCTCATTGAAAAAAGCCCTTATCCTCACTCAATTGGACTCAGTGCTTGATAAAGGCATAAACCGTACAAGTCGTCCCGGTAATGATTTCCAGAATCGGGTCTGCTTACTTGTTTTGTTTTGGGCAGATGTCCCGTTTAAAGGTGATTGCTGTCCGTACGTCCTGGTCTTGACTCGAAGGGTCGCAGGTATGCGTAGACCGCATTATCGAAACGTGCTCGTAGTCCGTTAGGCGTGCATAGTTGCACCCGCTCACGAGAACACTTGAGTTGACTTCTTTTCCTCTCGTGCTCGCCGGCGCGACCTCTTCCAGAACCTCAGACACACCCTCCGAAGACATGAGCCGAGCCTGCTCTTCTTGATGAATGAGCGATTGAGGCGGCTCTATTAATACTTGGCAGACCAGATGATCCGAACCGTACTCCACTGCGAGACTAATTCCAGGCCGCGCAGTAAAACGCTCCATGTTCGGCTCTCCATACCGACTGTGAAATTCCTGGGAACTCTGCGTCAGGACAACGCTTACGGCGGCGACAAGTAAGCACCCAACAAGAATGCGCATAGCGTCCCCATTGCAGGTTTTTCGCCGCCCGCACAGCAATCAGACCTTGAATGACCGTCCGAGCGGAGACTACTGGCCGTTGGACTGAGTTTCGGGGGGAGGCCCATTTCCTCCTCGAAGCTCGAAAAAAACTCTTTTACATGGCCGTGGCTGCATTTTCTCGAGGTCTCCCATAGTTCAGGTCGTGGCTTTCCGGCTGGTTTTCGGCGCGGTGCTCATTGTTCCGCCGGCAACTTGGTCCTCCAAATCCGCGGCCCGCGTTGGCGGAGGCAGCGGTGAGGATGATCCTCACGGCTTGTGGCGACTCCGATCCGCGCAGGTTGCCAACAAAGCGACTTCACGGTCTGGTAGCCGTGCGGAAAGCCGTGATCGGACCAAGTCCTGCCAGATGGGCATGGCATGTCCGGCCACGACCGATTCCCCTGCTCGATCAGCTCGCGGGCACTGGTGGCCTGGCCGGTGACCACCGAATTTAGCTAGCCGATTTCACCTCCGACTGGCACCAACCTCATTGCTCCCCAAACTTTCTGGAAAAATGCGAACTTTCTCGTTGAGGTTTTTTCATTTTCGAGGCCTCTATATAGTGTGGGACTAAACTATTTCAAAGAGCCTCGATCGCTATTTGCGGCGCGGCAAGGTGACGGGTGCATGAAAGACACAGATCACCCAATGCGTCACCCTCGCGTTCACCTTCCCGATCGAGCAAGTGTCCGATGGAGAAGAGGTTGCGCACGACAAGAGGCTCAATCTGGACGCGGTGTGGCACCGAGTTGGGCTGGAGCGACCCCACTTCGTTGCCACGGAAACCGTGGCGGTCGCTCCAGCCCAACAAGTCGAAGTGGGCATCAATACGAAGCGTGTTGCGCCGGCGTGCGGAGCGAGAATTCGGAGGAAGCCAGTGAAGAGGGTAAGAATTGCTTTCTTCAGCTTCGTTTTCAGCGGTTTCTTCACCTTGCGGTGAGCGTAGGTCTCAGGAATATGGGGAGATGAACGACCGAATGCGAAACGTTACGCTGAAAAAAACACTAGATCAGGCAGCGTGACCGTGTTTTGTCCGTGTGCAGGAGGGAGAACAAGCGGTTTGTAATGCAAGCTGTAATGGAACGTGTGTGACGAAAGGAGGAGAAACGCTTGGCACTTTTGAAAACACCGTCGAAGCAACCGAAGACCACAACCCTCCAGGTCCGCCTGGAGGAAGAAGTCAGGCGCAACCTGGACAGGTACGCAGACTTCATTGATGCGAACCCATCCTACGTCGTTAGTGAAGCCCTCAAGCTCCTGTTCAAAAAGGATGCGGAGTTCAAACGCTGGGCAGGCCAACACACCGACAATCACAAGAACAATCATCACCAGGATCAAACCAAGAGGGAGGCTCTTACCAAGAGCGCATAGCAATCATGAAACCCCGTCCAACACAATTCGGAGTGCGCAGGAGTACGGCCTCCCCGCGACGGCTTGTCTTGCGCCTTGTAGTGTTCGACCTACCCCAGGATTTCTTTAAGCAGTTGGCGGAGTCCTTCAACCCCTCAGCGGGACAGAAAGAAGAGACGCGCTGCACACAGACCCTTGACCTCTCTCTAACCGAAGAAATGCAGCGGGCCACAGGGAGAGAAAACCTCGATAGCGCAGACCTCCGCTCTCTGCGCCAGATGGTCCTGTTGCTCGACGAATGGGATCGTGCCATACAAGATGGCTCTCCCGGGAGGCGGGATTCTTCCGAGGAATGCGAAATCGCAGTTGACACAAAAACGGCGTGAGCGCATGGTGGGCAAAACATCTCGCGACCTGGAGGCCGCATGAAACCAGCCGTCATCTACGCCCGCGTTTCCAGCAAGGATCAGGAACGCGAAGGCTACTCCATCCCTGCGCAGTTGAAACTGCTGCGCGAATATGCCCACGCGCATGAGTTCGAGGTTGCGCGGGAGTTCGTTGACGTGGAGACGGCCAAGATTTCCGGCCGCAAGCAATTTGGCGCGATGGTGCGTTTCTTCCGCGAAAATCGATCTTGCCGCACGGCCATCGTGGAGAAGACGGACCGGCTGTACCGCAACTTCCGCGATTGCGTGACACTGGAAGACTTGGAAATCGAAATCCACCTCCCCAAAGAAGGCCAGGTCATCGGCAAGGACTCGAAGTCGCAAGCCAAGCTCGTGCATGGCATTCAGGTGGTCATTGCCAGAAACTACATCGAAAACTTACGCGAGGAAGTGCGCAAAGGGATGCGTGAAAAGGCCGAGCAGGGCATCTATCCCAGCCGTCCCCCCTTGGGTTATTGCAACAACAAGCTCGAACATACGATTGAAATCGACTCCCGGAAAGCGCCTCTGGCGCGGCGAATGTTCGAGCTATACGCTTCGGGCCGGCACTCCCTTGCAAATGTGCGAAACGTCCTCAAGACGGAGTTCGGCCAGCTTCTCGCCAAGGGATACCTCGAACGGCTGCTGAAGAACCCGTTCTACAAAGGGCAGTTCATCTGGGAAGACAAACTGTACAACGGGACCCACGCGCCGCTCATCAGCGCGGAAGTGTTCGAGCAGGTACAGTCTGTTTTCCGGGGCCACAACAAGCCGAAATACCGCAGTCGTGACTTCGCTTTTTCAGGCTTGCTGCGCTGTGCCTATGACAACTGCACCGTCACGGCGGAACTCAAGAAGAACCGCTACACCTACTACCACTGTACCGGCTATCGGGGCAAATGCGAGCTGCCCTACTTCCGCGAAGAAGAACTCGGCGACCGGCTCGGCTCCGTCCTACGAGACATTCACATCCCGGATGATGTGCTGAGCCAGTTAGAGAAATCCTTGCTCAGCGATAAAAGCCGCGACGAAGCAATTCGCAAGCAGCAGGCTGAACGATTGAGGCAAAGATTGAGTGCGGTGCGTCATCGGCTCGATCAGGCGTACCTGGACAAACTGGACGGCAAAATCAGCGAGGAATTCTGGACGCGCAAATCCGCAGAATGGGTCAGTGAGGAACAACAGATCTTACTCGCCATGCAGGGTCTTGAGCAGGCAAACCCGGAAAGAGTGCTCGATGCAGTGAGGACTTTAGAACTCGCGAATAAGGCGTATTTTCTGTACGTTAAGCAACCTCCCATCGCAAAAGCAAAATTACTGAAAATGGTGCTTTCGAACTGCGCGGTGGACGCCGCAAGTGTTTATCCCACATACAGAAAGCCGTTCGACCTGATTTTCCTGAGGACCAAAAACGAGGAATGGCGCGCCCGGGGAGACTCGAACTCCCGACCCTCTGCTTAGAAGTCAGTTGACCACTTTAATCAGATCTTGCCGGAGCGAGCGTAAAGCGAGGGAAAATCAGCAACTTGTGATTAACGGTGACAAACTACTTACTCCTTTTTCATCACCTTTAAGCAGCCGTTTTGCTACGATTTGTCACAATTAGTATTACATTTTTATGACAGAGAAAATCGTGGGGCCCATCAAGATATCGATCGGAGTGCGAGCAGCATTCAGCGGAATCACACTTCCTAGATCGGGACTTCTGGACCGTTTCGGCAGACTCGCATCATAATCTTCCTCTTTACATCCCACAGGTATGGTATTAGACTCCTCTATACAACCCACAGGAGACACGTAGTGGAGAACAAGGCTGATATTCTTCAAGGCACACTCGATCTGATGGTTTTGCAGACCCTCGCAGCGATGGGGCCGCTGCACGGGTATGGCATCGCTCGCCGCATTGAGCAGATCAGCGACGAATCCTTGAAAGTGAATCAGGGCACGATCTATCTCTGCCTCGTTCGTCTAATGCAAAAGAGATGGATCAAGGCGGAATGGGGCACTTCCGAGAACAATCGTAAAGCGAGATTCTACTCAATCTCCAAGGCGGGCCAGAAACAACTCGTCGCGGAAGCGGAAAACTGGCAGCGGGTGTCCGGCACCATCGGCCGTCTTCTGCAGTTGAAAGGGGCGAAATGATCATGCTGGGTTCAATTCACCGGGTACTTGCCCGGATTTGCGCCGTTTTTCAATCCAGCGATTTCGATCGAGACCTTCAGGCAGAAATCGACGCTCACCTCAACTTGCTTGCCGAAGATCACATACGCAAAGGCACACCACCAGAGGAAGCCAAACGGTTGGCCAGGCTCGAACTGGGCGGCGTCTCGCAATTGCGGGAGGCCCATCGGGAGGTCCGCGGACTCCCCTTCCTGGACGTTTTCCTTCAGGATCTTCGCTACACGTTTCGCATACTGCGGCGCAACGCCGGTTTCACGTTGTTCACGATCGCAATCGTGGGCCTCGGCGTCGGCGCAAGTTCGACAATCTTCAGCGTCGTCAACGCTCTTCTGCTCCGCGGCTTGCCATTCCATGATTCCGAGCATCTCGTCTGGATTTCCAATCGCGCGGATGATGGCCTCAAGGAGTGGAGCGTTCAGGTGGGGCACTTTCTGGATCTGCGGGACCAAACCAAATCGTTCTCCGATCTTGCGGCCTATGCCACATTCTCCCAACCAGCCGACGCCAAAATGCTCATAAACGGAGAATTGGAGCGCCTGAACAGTCTGCAGGTTTCTCAAAACTTTTTCTCTTTCCTCGGCGTGTCTCCGCAACTCGGCCGATCATTTTCCGCTGATGAGTGCAGATGGAACGGTCCTCACGCGGGATTACTGAGTTACGACACGTGGAAGCGGCGTTTCGCCTCCGACCCGAATATCGTCGGCCGCGCGGTCACCCTCAACGATGCGTCGGTCACAATCGTGGGAGTCGCGCCGCGTACTTTCGATTTCGCCACGGTGTTCGCCCCTGGCAATCCGATTGACATATATCTGCCCATGCCACTGACTCAAGAAACCAACGGTTGGGGAAATACATTGGCGGTCATCGGCCGCTTAAGACCAGGAATAACACTCCAAACCGCCCGCGCCGAGTTTCAGATTCTTTCGGAACAAATCCAGAAGCAGCACCCGGAGCGCAACACCCTTCGCCCGATACTCACGTCGCTAGACCAGCACGTGACCGGAAGCCTGCACAATGCTTTCCTCATTCTGTCGGGAGCGGTCGCCATGATGATGTTGATCGTGTGCGCGAATGTTGCCAATCTGCAGTTGGCTCGCAGCGTTACGCGACAAAAGGAGATCGCCATTCGTGCCGCCGTCGGCGCTGGACGCCGTCGTTTGATCCGCCAGCTATTGACCGAGAACGTCGTCTTATCACTCTGCGGCGGTCTGCTGGGTGTAATCTTGGCGATAGGCGGCACGCGCCTCCTGGACGGTCTGCGGGCATTCAACATCCCACTCCTCTCGACGGTTAGGATGGATGTAGCGTCGCTCGTTTTCTCGGTGCTGCTCGCTGCTCTCATCGGCCTATTGTTCGGATTCATTCCAGCGCTGCAAGTCCCATCCATTTCTGTCCACGACTCGTTGAAAGACACCAGTCGTGCCTCCACCGGGAGCAAGCGGCACACATGGATTCACGGCGGCCTGGTTGTCTCTGAAATCGCGCTGGCATGTGTTCTTCTGGTGGGAGCAGGACTTCTTGCGCGCAGCTTCCTCAAAGTTCTAGAGCAGAATTTGGGATTTCAGCCGGAGCGAGTTGCCGCGCTGCGTATTGATCCGAGTAACAGCTATTCCACTCGAGTTCAACGGAATACTTATTTCGACGAGGTCCTGGCTCGCACGAGGTCGTTACCGGGAATCAGCAGTGCAGGTCTCACGGATGTGCTGCCGCTCGCTGGAGATCGCAGCTGGGATGTCACTGCGAAGGGTAAGGTCTACGCGCGCGGACATTTTCCGGAAGGCTATATCCGTATCGTGAGTGACGGTTACCTGGCCGCCATGGGAATTCCTCTGCGCGCTGGCCGCGAATTCTCAGAGCGAGACACACCTTCAAGTGAGCCTGTCGCTATGGTCAACGAGACGCTGGCGCGTACGCTCTGGCCCGGCCAGAATCCCCTGGACCAAATTGTGATCGGAGAAGGCGGCTCAAATCCTGGCCGCCGCGTTGTAGGTGTCGTCGCAGACGTACGACACAGAGCGCTTGAACAGGAATCGGGTAACGAACTTTATTTCCCGACTCGACAGAGAGATGAATCTGGCCCTGTCTATCTGGTCGTTCGTACGCCCCTTCTGCCGGCCGCTCTAGCCTCTACGATTCGCACCGCTCTTCATCTCATCACACCGGATCTATCTGGAACCGAGTTCAAGACACTTCAACAACTTGTGGACAAAGCCGTCTCGCCCCGCCGCTTTGTCGTCGTCCTGCTCGGCGGCTTCTCGGCGTTTGCGCTGATTCTCGCGGCGCTCGGAATTTATGCGGTCATTTCGTATTCGGTCAATCAGCGTACTGCAGAACTCGGCATTCGCATGGCGCTAGGCGCGTCTGCCCGCGACTTGCAAGAGCGAATCGTGCTTCAGACTCTCAGACTCGCTGGCCTTGGAATGCTTCTTGGCAGTGTGGCCGCCTGGATCTTTGCACGAACCCTCGCCAGTCTCCTCTTCGGCGTCACGTTCACCGACCCTGCAACTTTTGCCGCGATGCTGTTCGTACTTACAACCGCTGCCGCACTCGCAGGCTATTTCCCATCCCTTCGCGTCTCACGAATCGACCCCATGGCAGCCCTGCGCGCAAACTAGATTGGCGCTTACCGGGGAGGAAGCCGAGGCTGGGGGGCGACTCGGAGCTGGTCGGCTTCCTTCAAGTCCCCGACCTCGGGGACTCGGCTTATTGACCTAGCGGCCCAGAAACGGCATTCGCGGAGATGAAGGCGCAGGCAACTTTCGGCCAAACGTCACTTCTCCCATCGGGACTTGAACCAAGCCGCCCGGCGGCGGACGCTACGCGTGAGGTAGTGGAGCGTTGGTTGCTCGACGGTTTGATGTAAGTGTGGGTCACAGGAGGTCTCGCCGTGAACCATCTACGAAAAATGATGTCGGAAGAACTCCAACGTCGCAATTACGCGGAGACTACCATAGATTCATACATCCGTGCCGTCGAAGATTTTTCCCGATACTTCAACTGTTCCCCGGATCGTTTAAGTTCGTGACCCCATGTCTGACCCCTTGGTACCACAACTCTTACGCTAGCCAGTTGGCGACAAGCACTTGTTCAGGCCGTGAGCTACTTCAGTTCCATCACTCGTGTCAGGAAATCACTGCGGGCCGAGGTTTTGTCATAGCTTGCGAGATACCAAAAGTAGTCCCAGTAATCTTCACCTCTTGGCTTCCCGCGGTGGATTGAATTGCCGGGATCCCGTTGGTTGATCAAACCCGAAAGCCGCTCTTCACTATATCCAACCGCTTGCATCATTTTGACAAAGCTTTGACCATCCGCGGGCGAAGCAGTTCCCCATGTATAGCGCTGCCTTCTGCAATTCCATTTAGCAATCAGGCTTCCCACCACGCGATCTATGCCAGCGGATCGGATATTGTCGCAGAGCGAGGGAGCGCGCAGCATGGCGGCGAGATTGCGAAAGCAATCCGATTGCATATAGGTGAGATCATGGTCATCCCGTTGATCTTCGCGCCCAATCGCGTGCGGATCAATCTTTCGACAAACTGATGGTTCGTGGAAGTTCCAGGCGACAACATAATAGAAATCGTCTCGCTCGGTTGGCGCATGCATGGTCCGACTGATTGCTTTAGGGATTCCCAGCCACGAGAAGACAACCAAGCTGGCCACAACCAACCATTTTGCGCCCGGCAATTGGGTGATTCCACTTATGACAGGCAATAACATCAGCAGGACTCCAGCGATCCAAACAAAGTGACCCACTTTCACTTGAACATTCATACGGTCCAGTGCAAACCAAGTCAGCGGGATGCAGAAGAGGATGGCGACAGCGAGATATGCCCGGACCTTGCTGGCCGCATTCAGGGCGCTGACAAGAAGATACAGGACTCCGAGGGGATTTATGAGGCCGCCGAACAAGACGAGCGGCGAAACCTTATCGTCATGCCAGTACTCAAGCGCCAGCCAGGCGCAGTCCCAACCCTTCCACTGGTCAACGGCGGGCAGGAAGAAGCTGACGAAATAAAGTGCGAACCCAACATACAAGGCGACGCTCTTCCACCGAGCGGCCTGTCTGAAATCTTGACCGGGAATGCTCATGAGAAAAGCTCCTTCTAGTATTGTCGGCCCCTTTGTGCGGTTTCGAAGCAGAAAGCGCGAATTCTTCGGGAGTGGCAATAGCCGGGACGCCGTCGATTCACTTGGCCGTGTAGTCGCGAAACCGTCCATTTGACCGACCAGCATTGGGGAAGGATTTCAAGTCTGCGAGAAACGCTGTTTACTGTTTACTAGGAGTCAGCACGAATACCTTAACTCCGCCGGTTGTTAGCGATTCAAATTGGCCTTCATTCATCCTTCACTACACGGCGGGACGACTCCTCCTTTTTGCAATGTCCCACCGCCCGTGCCGCTGCGCACGACGTTTACCTACGCGGTTAGCGTCGCTGGTGAGTTTTTTCGGTCGCCACGTGCTTGACGAAATTATCGCAATGCTTGGCCAATTCGAACGACTCGGCACGTATCATTTCAAGAGCGGTTCCGCCATTGCGGAGATCGCGCTCGCCCCATTTCGGATCGTATAGCAGCGGCTGCGAAACCCAAAAATCGCGCAACTCGGCTGCGGTTTGTGCTGCCGGAGCGTAATGCTCCTGATCCAACTCACGAATCAGCAATTCAGTTTCATCGAACTTCACGAAGAGGGACGCCCCCGGCTCGCCCAGCTGGTCCAACCAATTTGGCGTCAACGTCGGTCCAACAGCCTTCCAGTAAATCAGGTCCTGCTGCAACCTCGCATGCAATAGCTTTCCGCTGTCTTTCCCGGCAGCTTCCACAAACGCCCGGATCGTCACGTTGCCGTCATAGGGCACGGGGGGCTCATCCATCACTTGCAGGATCTCCGGCAACGCAACGGTTCCGGACTTTCCCAAAACACCCAGCGCTTCTCTTTGCGCCTCCCACACGTCGCCCAGCGCGATGCGTCCAAGCCGATCCGCCCTTACTTCCGGGTTGTTCTTCATCGCCATGGTCTCAGCGAGATGCTTCTGCACTTGCAAGACCCGCTGGATTCGCGCGGTGAATACAGCCACATCCGAAGACATCGTCTGAAACGACAAACATTCCGAGAGTGCGCTCGGACCCGGGTTCATCCATTGGACGAAGCAATAGCTTTTCTCGCCGTCAATCCATAGGGCCGAAACCTTCATACCGCCCCACGTATTGGCGGGTTCCCACCGTGTCCCCGCGGTATTCCCTACCGATGGGGAGGCTACGCCACCTTCCTCTTTTTTCTTCAGAAACAAAATCATTCGTGAACCAACGGGCTGCCTCGGGATTTGTTCGCTAATTCCTTGCGTGTCCTGAGAACCAAATCCTTGTGGTTTTGGATAGCTCGATATCGGGACTGCATCCTTGTTTGGTTTCAGCTCGGGAACCTCCAGCGAGTCCCGCGGCTTCAAGTCACCTTTCCAGGACTCCACGACTGAAAAGACTCCATCCCTGGGTGTCGTTTGCACCAGCACAATATACGTGGCATTCCACGAACAATGATCCAAGCTGAAACTCGGCCGAATGCCCGCATCAACAGGAATCGCGCCGATCGCCAACAAAATTACAAATCCGGCCAAGGACAAACATCCTAGCTTCCGTCGCATACATTTCCCTCCGCCCGCCCATACGGTGCGACTCATCGAGTCTCGGGTGCCCGCTCCAAGTGGACGATAACGGCGATCTGTGAAGTTTGGGTGGGATCGCCAGCCATTGGCACGTATTATGCGTCATCGCGGAGACAAATTGGATTTAACCAATTAGCATGGGCGCCTTCGAGTGCCTCGCGTGTATTACGCATTTTTATGACAGAGAAAATCGTGGGGCCCATCAAGATATCGATCGGAGTGCGAGCAGCATTCAGCGGAATCACACTTCCTAGATCGAGACTTCTGGCCCGTATCGTTCCCGAGTACGCCATCACTCGGGCTGCACCACCGAAAGCCTGCCGGGCCCTCAATACAATATTGGTAGGGTCCATGGAGTTATCTTAGAACGCTTGCGGAAGCAAGACGCCAATTCTATTCCTCCCGTAGGGCCGTAATCGGATCAATTCTGGCGGCGCGTTGCGCCGGTAACCAAGTTGCGAGGAGAGCGACGGCCAACAGCGCGAAGAATGACAGAGCTGCTGTCCAAGGATCCAACGGCTTGAGCCGGAAAAGCGCATTCTCTAAGATCTTCCCGGTGGCATAGGCGCACGGAAGTCCGATGAGAATCCCAGCGCCCGCTATCCTCAGCGAATCGCGCAGCACCATCCGAATCACATCGCTGGAAGTAGCTCCCAGTGCCATTCGAACTCCAATTTCATTGGTTCGGCGAGCCACCGCGTAAGCCAATAAACCGCCTATGCCGATCGCCACGAGAGCTAACGCCACGAGGCCAAAAGCACCGGACACGAAGGCCAATAGCCGCTCGGTTCGAAGGAGCCGATCAATCAAACCAGTTTGCGTGTGAAACTCGGTTACCGGTACAGCCGGATCGACGGAAGCAACGGCCGTTCGAACGGCTTGCGCAAGGCGTGCGGAATCCGCAGTGGTGCGGATGGCGAAGTGAATCGAGCCTCTCAGATCCGGAAGATAAGCTTCGTAAACGGTCGGAATGAGATCCCTGTGCAGACTGTTGTAGAGAGTGTCTCGCACAATGCCGACAATCTCGTAGCGAGTGTTCTCCTTCGGATTGAATCCAAAGCGGCGGCCCAACGGATTCTGGTTGGGAAAGAATCGCCGCGCGAAGAGTTCATCGACGACCACCGCCTCTGCGTTCGGGTGAATGTCGCGCAACTCAATAGCCCTGCCGGCTAAGAGAGGGATGCGCATCGTTTCGAAGAATCCGTCTCCCACGCTGTTCACATTAGCTGCCTCTGTCGGCGCCACAACGCCTTTCTCGATCAAAGAAGCGCGTCCAGGAATACTTATGCGTGACAGGTTTCCGTTGCCCGATAACAATCGCACTTCGACCGGACTCACGCGGATGACTCCGGGTAGTCTGGCCAATTCTTGGCGGACACGATCAACATAGGGCCACATGCGCTCAGCCGAGTATCCAGCGTGCCCGGGATCCACGGACACGTACGCGAGGTTTTCCCTATCAAATCCGATATCAATCCACTTCAGGTTCTCTAGCGAACGCCCTAGAAGGCCGGCCGCGACCAAAGCCGTCAGACACAGCGCGATCTGCATCGAAACCAAAAACCGCGGCAGACGCAGCCGCCCACCCATCACCGATCTCGTCTGAGCCTTGAGAGCGTCGTTAAGCTCGGCGCGTGCAGCCTGCACGGCCGGTGCCACGCCAAAGAGGAGAGCCGTGAGGATCGAAAGTGCGCCCGTGTATCCTAGCACTCGCATGTCTAGACGGAGATCGAATGCGCTGCTCGCATCGCGGCCAGACTGAAGAAGTAGATGTATGGACTTCGCAAGAATATATCCAAAGGCCAGTCCGGCACCGCCCCCCACTAAGGCCAACACTCCGCTCTCGATCAAATGTTGCCGAAACAACCGCGCTCTCGTCGCTCCCAACGCCAGACGCACCGCCGACTCGCGCAGCCTTGCCACCGAACGGGACAACAAAAGATTCGCCACGTTGGCACACACGATAAGCAGCAGCACTCCAACAAGCAGCATCAGAATCCACAGTGCACTGGCATCCTTGGTGTTGAGTGCATCAAAGCCACGCCGGCCGGGCAAACTGATCAGCTCGGGGATCTTCTTTGCTTCGATGTTCATGTCTTTCGCGGCCAGGTTCCGGAACAGACGGGCGATTTCTGCCTTCGCGTCCGCCTCTGGCACCCCCGGTTTTAGCCGTCCCACTTGCCGGACCCACCAATCTGTGTCGTCTTCACCGCGCACAGCGCCGATGCCTTGACTCGGCTCAAAGGCAACTCTCATCGCGAGCGGTGTGTAGACGTCTGTCCACTGGCCAGCCCTAAGACCAAAGAACTCAGGCGGCGCCACCCCAACGATGCGAGCCGGCACGTTATTAATTCGAATGGTGCGGTCCGACACATCTCTCGCACCCCCAAGTCGGCCCATCCAGAAACGATGGCTCACGATCACCACAGGTTCCTGGCCGACGCGGTCCTCCGCGTCTAGGAACGGCCGCCCAATAACGGGTAAAGCGCCCAGCCCCTGGAAGAAGTTGCCGCTGACGTATTGCAGGCTCACTTGCTCGGCAGGAGACGCGTCGATGGCAATTGCAACGGGATTAGGGTCCGCAATTCCCATGAGGGCCGCAAAAACCGTTTGTTCGCGCGCTAACTTCCGGTACAGATTCGCGCCAACCGAGGAGGCCTGAACCCAACCTCCGGAGATGCGACTGAAATCACCGTTTATGTTGCTTACTCCTTCCGGAAACTCCTGGTTCGTCCATTCAACGATCAGCAAAGAGTCCGGATTCTTGACGGGCAAGGGTTTCAGGATGGCGGCATCAAGGAGGCTAAAGATCGCCGTGTTCGCGCCCACGCCTATGGTTAGTGAAAGCACCACCGCGAGCATCAAAGCAGGTGTTTTGCGCAGTTGGCGCACTCCGTAGCGAGCGTCCTGGAGCGCAGAGTGGAGCCACTCGATAATTCCCATTGCCCTGGTCTCCTCTTCAATGCGCGCCATGCTGCCGAGGCGCATGCGAGCTTCGCGGCGATCGCGCCCATCTGCGACATCCATGTCGAGATGGAACTGAAGTTCTTCTTCGATATCGGCACTATAACGACTGCTGCGGAACGTTCTCTTAAGTCTCGACCACAGCCCCATGAGGCACCTCCTATCATGCGGTTCGAAGAATCCTAGCCACCGCCGCGGAAACGGTGCGCCATCGTTTTTCGTCTGCTTCGAGCTTGCGGCGCCCCTTGGCAGTGAGTTCGTAGAATCGTGCACGGCGTCCTGCTTCCGACATCCGCCACTGAGCCTTGAGAAGGCCTGCCTCCGTCATCCGATGCAGAGCCGGGTAGAGAGAACCTGCCTCCACGCGGAGAACCTCGTCCGACGTCTGCTGGATATACGACGAAATTGCAAATCCGTGGTTAGCTCTCCGCCGGAGGATCTTCAACACGAGCAATTGTAAGGCTCCTTGAAGGTTATCAGCTTTGAGCATGATGTATAGATATCTAGTATAGACATCTATAGAATGACTTTCAACTGAGACGGCCAGCAGCGGGAAATTATTCATGGCCTGGCTTCATGGTCGGATAGGATGCCCCAGCCTTCTGGAGGAAAAAAGCGGACAGGTTTTGGTCCGCACCCGGAGGGGCGAGACGCCAAGCCAGACGCGGCTGAGACGCAGGTTCCGCACGAGACATTCCCGCCGGCAGTCACGCACGATGCGAGCGGAACTCTGACGGGTCAAAGCGTATTCAACGTTTCTGCGTGACAACGATTACGCGCCGGAGGTGGACGAGCAGATGTTAATTGGCCGTTGGAAGAATCTACCCGGAGTAAAGCGCGCGACGCGGCTAGGCCAAGACCGCGTGCGCCATCGCGGACTGGTAGGCCGCAAACTAATTGGCGACACAGATCACGCATAATCTCTATCTTTATTAGGAGATGGACTGTGGTGTTGGATGTGAGCGCGTACCTCTTAAAAGGTTAGTGATACACACACACGTGCCGTCTGTCGCGATTGGAGGTGCTTTGTGGATGCAGGTTCCATGAAATGGGACGGCAATGCCCGCCGCCGTTGGCCGCGAAGTGACGTGCATGGGAACGGACGGTTTGCAGTGGTCACGTGCGCATTCTTCCACCCAAGTGCGCGAAGGATGACGTATTCCGATGTCTATTTGTTCGGGACGTTGGACGAAGCTCAAGAAAACCAGAACACCGTGTACTGCCATGCGGACTCGAAGGGACTTTGCACCGGTAAACATGAAATTGTGGACTTGGAGAATTGGGGTCGGAAATGAGCTCCCTGAACACAACAGCAAAAGCAACGGCAACGGAACAAAGAAGCGGACCAATACTGGCCGGAAGGCTCAGGCTCTATGCCGTTCTGATTCCCTTGATTCATGCAGCGAAACAACTCTGACAAATGATCGAAAAAGCGGACAGGTTTCAGTCCGCACCCTGATGGGCACAACCCCAAGCCAGATGCAGCTGGGACGCAGGTCTCGCACGAGAATCTCCCATCAACAGTTGCGCACGATGCTAGCCGCACCCTGACGAGCGATCGAAAAAGCGGACAGGTTTTGGTCCGCACCCTGGGAAGCAAAAAGCCAAGCCAGATGCGGCTGGGATGCAGGTCGCACACGGCGATTTCTCGTTAATAGTCGCGGGGACGCGAGCGACACTCGGCGGGAGATTGAAAAAGCGGACAGGTTTTGGTCCGCACCCCGGGAAGCGACAAGCCAAGCCAGATGCGGCTGGGATGTGACCTCTGAGAGTGCCTTCCGCTGTCACGCACAGCTGCTTGGGACTGAGGATAAAGCTACAATGCAAAAGGAGGTGGCTTCGTCTACTTCATCATTAAGGTGATTTTGGGCAGCTTTCCCAGAGGGGTATGTCAGGAGCTCTGATGTTACACACTTGGTGTCCACTTGAACGGTAACCGCACTGAGCAAAGTCTTGATTGTGGTGTAAACTCCGTCGCCATGAAACCTTTGATACGGTTCCTTGTCGTAGTATTCGTTTTTGCCTTCGCTGGCATTGCCGTTGCGCAAATTGGAGTGGCACCGAAGAAAGACACAACCTTGCAGGGTGCGACTGACGCCAAGTTCACACCTGGAGATGTTTGGGAGTACGCGACGCGGGAAGGCGAGGAACACTCAACACTTACGGTTCTCAAAGTGGAGAATTCCCCGGAATTGGGGGTGATTGTCCACATTGGCGTTGAGAGGATCAAGCTGGCCAATTGTCACGGAGGGCCGTCCCCTGAGTCAGTACCGCACATGCCGTTTGCACGGAAAGCGTTGGACGATAGCGTGACAAAAAAGCTCGCGTCAAATCGACCGTTGCCGAACTTTCGCGAGGGTTACGAAGAATGGAAAGAAGCCTACTCGAAAAAGAAGGCTGGCATTTATATCGTGCGAGTAGCCAGTGCTGTCGGCGTGGCTGAAAAAACATACCGTTCGGGCATCGGCTGCGAGTAGGCACTATGGCGGCGGAGCTGTCCGCAAGTTCGGTCATTTGGCGGTAGCATTGCCCTGCTTTGAAGCCTGAGACTTCTTTTTGGTTTCCCACCAAATTTTCAGAAAGAAGCCTATAACTAGCAGGCGAATCACGACTGCCCCTGCGAATGGAATTATTAGACGGTGGTCTGACTTAGCGGACGAAATCGCAGTTAGAATCGCGGATGGAGTGTATGCAATTCCGATTGCTGCCGCCAAACAAAATAACCACCTCAGTTTTCTTAGGCCTTCATATTTCATAGCGACCGGCCCTGACTCCGCATTCTCTTTCGCACTTTGTTTCGCCCTGATTCTACTTCATTTTGTGCGGTCAACTCCTGTGTAGCGTACTCGGAAACTTGAAATTCCATATGGACGGGTATGCTGTTACACGGGACTTAGGCGGAAAATCCGAGTTGACGACCATCCACAAGGAACGGCGAAAAGCTTCTGCCGTGAGTGCAAACAGGATATTACGACACCTATCAGCACCCCTTTCACGGAACGCGGGGCGCGATAACAACGAAGAAGCCAATTCCCAACAGCGTAAAGACTGCTAGAAATGTCCCAGTCAATGTGAGTAGGTCCACGACTACTGTCGTGCTCCGTTCGCCATCGATTCTCTTTCTCGCCCTGTTATCCGCTATGAAAAAGACAGTCCACAAAAGAATAGTAACGATCATGAGGGTGATCGAGAAATGAGACGCGGCAGGGGACTCGTGCTTGTACTCACCAATGCCGACCATAAGGAAGCCACCGATGATCCCGAACCAACTGATCCACCATAATCCCAGCAAACGCCTTAACGATTTCATTTTTCCCCTCAGGTAGCGTCCACCACCTGAGGGGCATTAGAGCATAACTGTCGAGAACAGGCGATTGCACCAACTACGAAGACCGACCAGTATTCCGGCGCGAGCCACGTTTCCGGTTTCGCTGTTTACCAGGACCTTTGCCGATTGGTGCCAAGGCGCGCGATCCGCATTTTGAGAGGAGGCAGGCCGTGCTAGGATGCAGCCGCAGATAGAACAGGTCTGAAAGTGCAGCAAATCCGGTGACCAACTGGAATTACCTTCAAGAGTTCATCTTCGACGCAAACGTCGCTCTGTTGGGTGCTGCACTGTTTTATTGGTCCAAACCAATGGCACGGGCGCTAAATAGCTGGGCGGTGAGGTGCTACGAGAGATTCCCGAAGCTCAAAGTTCTTCCCGGCTCCCAAAATGCCGGAACTGAACTGAACTACAGGATTACGTATATTTTTTTTCGCCTTTGCGGCGCGTTCGCGTTTGTTAGCGCGGTAGTTTTCGTAATTCTTTTTCTGCGTCCACTCCGCAACTGACTCTTATCGAACATCGCGCCCACCAAGAGTATTTGGCTTTGCGGGACTTGCTAACTCTGGTAAGTCGCCTACTCGCAGAAGTGGCCGGCCCGATTCCGCGACGGATTTCACTTGCCCGCAATCGCTGTATACCAGGACTTAGCGGTCACTGCCAGGCGCTGCTACGGTCTGCGACTGGAGGCGCTCCTCCCGGGCTGTGGGGCAAGCATTCAAATCACATCGTAGAAACTCGCACACATCGCGACATGATTCTCCGGCTGGAGCGGGTGGACGAACACAGGAACGACCATCCCTTGGTGATAGCTATCAGTCCAGTCATGGTCGTAGTCTTCGATTTCCTTTCCGTCTTTTGTTAAGAATCTGTAGGTGATACCTGGCAGCAAGGCGCCTTTCCCCGCATTGGATTTCAAGATTAAGGCGAATCGAACATCGCCTGATTGTAGAAGCCGCCTACGGCGACGTTCTAGCAATCCGCCCCAAAGAATCGCGCCGTAAATTCCCACCGTGAGGAGCGCCATTCTTGCGCCCCACTGCGGGTCATCCGGCGCCTTGTGAGGGGGAATAAGCAAGGAATACGTAACATCCGTGAAGGCAAGCGCAATTATGGATAGCAGAATCGCAAGCCAACGGAAGACCCGTTTCATTTTGAACTTGCGTGGTACGGATAGCGAAGAAAAGTGACCGAATCGTGAGGGAACGACGTACTGTTCGTTTTGTCCATCCGCGACTTGCGCAGCCACCGACACAATAACGGGGCTCCTTAAATCGCTTTTAAGTAATTCGCGCTTTTGCAGAACCAGTTTAACTGCGCTGACGGCAATCCAAAGCAAACATAGTCCAGAAATCAAGACGATTCCAAGCCATCGCTTGGTCAGAAGGGAGATGACGAAGAATACTGAGAAGGCTAAAGGCAAAGCCAAAAGGCTTTGGCGAACATCCTCCAAGGCACTCAGTCGATTCCATCCACAGGTAGCGCAATAGGCGGTGTTGCCGGCTGGCCTCGCACGGACGCCACACTTGGGACAATCGGCAACTCGCACCTCAACTCTTATAGCCTCCTTTCGAAATCCTGCCAAGTTCCGGTTAGTGGCGTACTCGTAGAAGTGGCCGGCCCGATTCCGCGACGGACTTGTCCGGAATCGCTGTTACCAGACTTTGGACCGAACTCGTTCGTACTGCAAACGGAAATCGATATAATCCTTCGCAAGGTCTGTCGAGGGCGCTACGGCTGCCCAGACGCCTGGAGGTAGATAGTTTGTGTTTATAGTTACGATGGTGCTTTTTCTGCTGCCTTGTTCGCTGCTTTGGACGGCGTGGAGACGCTCTGCCCGAAGCGCAAGAGAAGCACCACCTCAAAGCTGGAGGGCACACTGCGGCAGGTCGGCACTAATACTTGCTATTTGCTCGACACTGTTGGAATTGATCTTCTTTTATTCTTGGTTTCACAATGGTGGCAGCCCACATGGCATGATGCCATCTCCTGGAATTTGGAGGTTCGTCGGCCGGATTTCTTTCTGGACTCTTGTCGGCAGTGTCGTTCTAAGCGCGTTCGGAAAAGGCAGGTGGAAATTGCTCATTCCTGCTTGGGCAGCAGCCTATCTGTTCGTTGGTTACCTGATTTTTATGCTGGAGATGGATTAGAACTGCCAAGCGTTTACAAGGCACTCAGTCCATCCGATATACTACGACGATGATATTCTACTTGAGAGACGACTAATGTGGCCATTTTTCCTAAGAGAAAGGAAACTCATATCTCTTGGCGTGATTGTTTTCCTCTGGCTAGTGTGCGCGTCATGATTTACCGTGTTTTATAACGTTTTTAATAAGGTCCCAATCCGGTTAACGGTGTGGTCTGCGAGTTATGACACAGCTGTTGTCGCACGTTGCGGCATAGAGGATAGAGATAAATGTCCTTTGGCGCCAAGCCGTGAGCTCGGTGTTCGCTATCCATCCT
>QHYH01000069.1 GCA_003223215.1 Acidobacteriota bacterium | reverse complement strand
GACCCGCGCTGACACCGCACTCGATCGAGGCGCTCACGAACCGCGTTTGTCACGGCTTCGGTCATGTTCTCGCCGGTCAATTTTGCTAGCTGATTTGCCAACTTGTGCGCCTCTTTGTTCTTGATGTTGAGACTCATCGCATCTGCCCTTCTACCTAGCTAGTGCTACCATTCTACCATGAGCGGGGATTGTTTGCTTGCGCCCCAGCACGCCATCCACCTAATTTCCTGTACTTCACCCGTTCGCCGAACGACGCATCCCTGCCTAGCCTACGACTTAGTGACTGACTCGGGATGGCCTTGGCAACATTTGGCAACAGTTGCTTCTCGGAGCGGCTGGTACGCGCATGAGGAGGGGCAAAACCGGGCATGAAGTGGGTCGATCGAGTTGGCGATCGTCGTTTCTAGGCGATCCTGGCGCGAAATTTCATTGTGGAAAGCTGGGGATAGGCACAGAGAAAGAAAAGAGGAGCTGAATTGCTGAATTGGAAGGGGCCGCAGGAGCTACTGATCGAGTTTGAGCGGCATGAGCATGCCATCTTTCTTGATGCCAAGGCGGATTAACGCCCGTGAAAATGCACGATGAACTCGGCTTCCTGGGGGTTTGGATCGCCATTGCACACAGCAGGCGTGAATACCCATTGCTGAACCAGAGCCAGCGCTTCGGTCCCTAAATCAGGATGCTCCGCGCTCTGGACCACGGCCTCACGGACCTTTCCGTCTTTCGAGATGATTCCTCGAATGACGACATCGACATTTCTGCCGCCATTCCCTTCCTTGGGCTGTGGCATGGACGTTCCGATCGCACGCCGAAAGGTTTTGCAAAAATTACGGAGCTGGGCCTCCGGTGGCTCAGCGAGCACGTTTTCGCTCGCATCGGTAAGCTCCGTGACTGCCTGCGAAATCTCCAGCTTGGGAACACCGGCAAAGGAGTAGATGATCTTGGCAGGCAAAAGCTCTCCCGCGAAAGAAAAGAACTCACTGTTTTCGATGAGGTCGTTACCGATCTTTTCCAAAACCAATGTTCCATTGCCGCGTTCTACGCAAAGCTCATTGTTCTCGATTTTCTGGCCTCGGATGGTATCGAATTCAATGCATCGAATCTTTTTCCCCCCTGCGGCTTTATCCACGATCGCACGGATCACATCGTCGTCAGCAAATTGCACCAGATAAATTGGTGTCAGCTGCATGACGGTATCGATTTCAGGGGGAGGCAATTCGCCGGTTCTCACGGTCGCAAGTCGTTCCCTGGTCCAAATATCGAGTGAGTGATACGCGCCGAAGCGGGACTCCTCACGCCTTCCCGTACCCTGCACAACCACACGCGTGAACGTGCCTTCTTGTGGCCCAGAGCTGGAGTCAAAAACGCGGAAGGTGTCGACGCGCTCTAGATTCGGCAATTTGGGCGAGAGGCTGACGCCGTTGGCGCGCTCCAGCAACTGAACCGCTTCACGACGCAGTTCTGGGTCCTGGGCGGAGGCTGGGATGGCGGTAAAAAAAATGAGCGGAAGGACCTTCAGAACTGATTTCATTGTCCCCCCCAAAAACTGGCCGGGAATTGGATGCCCTTAGCCAGGATTTCCACCCCGGCTGCAAGCAGACCCATAACATAAACCTGACCGCCTCTAATAGCAATGGTCAGTTCATCATTCTGTATTCGGACATGGGAAGGATTGCGACGACACTTTTCCGGTGAGGACAAACCAGAGTTTATAAGTAGCGGTTCACTGATGACGCATGGGATTTCTCGATGTCAGTTATTTGTCGAACAGTGTCTCCGCGCCGCTAGTATAATTTTCGCATGCGATTTGCGTGCTGCACGGTGGCGCTGTTGGCCTCCATGTTGGCAAGTGGCCAGACACTGCCGACTTTCGACCTTCCCGGGAGCCTAGAACTTGTGGATTTGCCAGCTGAAGCAACCCCCGTTGAAGCAATGATGGTCAGTCTCCACCCCGTGTGGTCAAAAAAACTCGAACGGCTTGAAATGTCGTGGCTTAGGGTTTTGCACAGGCCCCGTTTTCGAATGGGCTTCTCCGACCCAGAGACGGTATCGGCTCTTCCCGTTGAGCATCATATTAGACAAAGCATCTTCATGCTTCTCATTTCTGCGTAATCTGCTTGGTTGTCCGGAGCCAGCCACCCATTCCGCCAGCCTCCCGAAGCCTTTTGTCTGCGCTGCCGCTGACAACCTCGAGATCCACGTTGTATTTTCTAGCAAGTCCAGGCAGTACATCTTGCAGTGCAGCTAACCTGCGACTTGCACCGCACTTCGGGCAGGCCGGATCCGCCGAACGGTCCGTCCAACCGCACACCATGCACTGCCGCAGGTTGGGGTTGAAGTCTCGGGCGAGAACGAGGAGGCGTACCTTGCCTTGTTGTAGCTTCGCGAGTGCTTCCTCGGCCTCGATGACGGTGCCCCGTTTGCTAATCAACAAGCTATCGACCAGAGCTTTCTCGTGCTGGCCTTCCCACTTTTCGATCTCCGGCTCGAGCCGGTTTTGCAGTTCATGGACGGAACTGCGGCCAAGGTCTTCCTTGATGAGCGTAACGCGGTGCCGAAGCTCCTTGGGGAAGTCTTTCTCAATGAGCTCAATCAGGTGGTCCTTGCCCACAAGAAAGATCGCTTGAAGTCTCTCCCTCGCGTATATCGCCCCCGCCTGCTGTGCCGCCTGGCGGCACAATCGTTCGTACTGCGCCTCCACGCGGTGATCAAAGGCATCTCGTTGCGAGCCTCTGGTCTTATGAACTCTTTGCCCGGTCACATGTCCAAGATCCTTCATTTTCCACTGCGAGATGTCGATCGTGAATTTCTTTTCTTCCAGCTCGAGCAGCTCTCGAAGCTGGTATCGAAGAAAACGAGCCCCCGTTCGATCGACGACGACAATGCAATGGGGTCTATGCTCATCGACGAGCCAGAGGAGTTGGGAGACCGCCGGAGCTCCCCAGCGGAGATCGTTGTTTACCGCGACCTGCAGGGGAACGAATTGCCAGGCGTTCCGTCCTGCGAAGACAGCCACGCTTTTCTCGTGAGGATGCCTGTCGCGCAAGAACTCTTCGATGCGATTTAGCTGTTCTCGAGAGAGAACCTGTTCCGCTGCCGCTAAACTGGGTTCAAGGGATTTCGCTGCCTCTTTCAACCAAGTTATAGAAGCCGGAACCGGCATATGGCGCGCTCGCTCGGCTGGCTGGGTGTTCAAATAAGCAGTCAGCACAGGTCCGGACAGCCGAGAAATCTCTTCAATCCCACTTCCCGTGAGCATTGGGAAGTCCCTTTCTTGTTACCGGTGCATTGTGCGTCGCTTGGAATGGTCCCTGGCGAATTGGTACGGTGTCAAGGTTCAGCGTAATGTCACATTGTCACCGAAGCAAAGCAACAATTCGCCAGCCACACGTTACCAGAAGGGTTTTGTGTACCTCGATCGTGACAAGTGGAATGGCAGGTATCGCGAGGATCTGATCACCGGGGAGGGAACTAAGCGCATTCGGCGGGAAGTCATTCTCGGCTGCAAACGTGAAATGACAAAGCCCCTCGCCGAGCGCCGAATGGAAGTTGTTCTCGCCCGCATCAACGGTCTCGACTATCGCCCACGCCGTGCCGCTACCTTCTCAGAGTTCATTGAAGGGTGGAAGGCCCAAATGCTGACGACACAAAAGCCATCCTCTGCGCGAGCAGTTCGCTCGCACCTCAAGTGCTACATTCTCCCGGAGCTTGGCAACGTTCGCCTCGACCAGTTCGGCGTCGAGAATCAACAGACATTCATAAACCCGCATGCTCGCGAGGGCTACAAAGAAGACCGTCTCTCGGAAAACAGTCCTGAACGTGCTAGGAACTTTGTCAACGATTCTGACGACGGCCCGCAATTGGGGCTACAACTGTGAACAGATAAACCTCGACAAGCTCCGCCTACAAGCGCGAGGAATGAAGTATGAAGCGCCTTCATTCACACCCGACCAACTCAAACGTATCCTCGCCATCGCTGAGGAGCCGTGGCGTACGATGTTCTGTATTCTCACGCTAGACGGCCTGCGCGCCGGTGAAGTGCTCGGGTTGAAGTGGTGCGACATCGACTTTGACCGGTCCTTACTTCACATTCGGCGAACTGCGTGGTACGGGAAAATACAGACGGCCAAGAGTGAGGCCAGCGAGACGATCTTGCCCATTCCGAGCTCGCTGCTCACGATGCTCAAGAACTATCGGGTCACCTGGAAGCCCAACGAGGCGGGCTTCCTTTTTGTGACACGAAATGGGCGGCCCCCATCTTCCAACAAAGTCGTGGAATATCACCTGTGGACGATCCTCGACGCGCTGGGGATCCCGCGGTGCGGTCTTCACGCATTTCGCCACGCACATACATCGCTACTCCTTGACTCCGGCGCAACACCCAAAGTTGTTCAGCGTCAACTGCGACACTCCGATGCTCGGACTACGTTAGAGATCTGTCGACATGTCGTATGTGACGCGCACCGCGAAGCGGTCGAGAAAGTAGCCTCCGTTTTGGACGCTATTGGACGCCCGCCGACCACAGTCAACTAGTAGATTCAGCGACTTGGCCGTATTCGGCGATGGGTTCGATTCCCATCGCCCGCTCCAGATTCAAAACAAACACACGTTGATTCGGCTGGCCTCCCTCGCCGGCCAAACTTGATTTGTGCTCAAGCGCGTAGGGAAAGCAAGTTCTACGCGAGCGCAGACTTAATGTCCGTTTGCGTGAAATCATCGCCTTTGAATAACAGTGGTTCGTTCATTGCCTTTGCCAGCGCATAGGCGAAGCAGTCACCGAAGTTCAAACGGGCGGGATGGCCGCTTCCCCGGCCGAAATCACGGTAAGCTTCGCGGGCAATGTGCGCCTGAGCCTCTGTGACTGGCTCGATCGCAAATCGCGCCTCGCGCAAGAGATCGTCAAACCGGCGGCTT
>QHYH01000186.1 GCA_003223215.1 Acidobacteriota bacterium | reverse complement strand
TATTCGGACTCCCATCTCAAAAACACTCGATTTAGGGCATAGAACGCCCCGGCTGTAAGTCGTTGGTCAACAACTAATTCCGAGGCGCCCTTGAAATAACTCGTAAACTGGGGCTAGAGCAGTGCGTGACTTTGGAAATCGACTCTTAAGAATAAACCGTGCCGTGACAGTGTAGGATTCTAACCAACGACAGGGCAGCGTTCTAACCAACTGAACTACGTCCCCAGCCGTGGAATCAACAACTTAGCCTAAAACCTTGCAAATAAAGCCTTTGCAAGATTCGCATACAGCGCACTGTTCGCTTGCGGTGCATACGGTAGCAGCTGTCCCTGCCAAAACCGCCAATAAACCGCTAATAAGAATTGGTGCGCTCATGCGAGTTTTATACTAACACAAGTGCGGGCAAGAGGCGAAGTAGAGTCCAGCCAAACTCAACAAACCTCGGCAAATCGAGGCAGGCAATTCGTGATCGAGATTCTGCCCAGCGCAAGAAAACCATCAAACTTCTCGTGCACGGATCCAAATTCACGGCATCAACAGACGCAAGATGCGATCGAATAGATTTCGTTACAGATGGTTAGGATCCGTTTTTAGGAATTAGATCCCTTCGAGTTGAGCTTCGGTCATCCCGAAATAATGACCTAGTTCGTGGATTACTGTCAGACGAATTTCCCGCCTGATTTCGTCTTCATTGGAGCACACGGCCTCGATGTTCTTCTGATAGAGCACGATGCGGTCAGGGCCGGTAGGCACCTCAAACACGCTTTTCTGAGTTGCGGGTACTCCCTCGAAAACGCCAAGCACTAAATTGTCCAAGTCGCCGACATCTGCGATCCCCGAGTTCCGCGAGCCTCTTTGTGAGCGCTGCTCTGGAGGTATGTTCTCGACTAGAACGGAGACGTTCTGCATTCGTTTGTGAAATCTGATAGGCAACGTATCCAAGGCCTCTTCGACGAGTTTGACGAACTTTTCTCGTTCCATGTGACAATCCTAGGCTGGGTCATGGTTCGGAATCCACCTGTTTCATGCTGATGCCAAGCTCTTTGATGGACTCCCATTACTGTCTTTTTCCGTAACCCCAATTCGAGTTTCACTCAATTGCTACCATGTAATCTCGACCTTCCCAGCGATTCTCGACCGCCCAATAAAAAGTAAAGCGAATCGGCGCTTGTTGCGCAGCAGAGATTGGAATATCCACAAAATGAAATCCGAGAACTGGGGTCGATGAGGGGTTATCTTCCACAGACTGCCATTCGTTGGCCGACCAGTGAAGGCGGAAGGGAACTGGAACCTGAATGCGAAGAGCGTAGCCTCGCTTGACGGTGCGAGCCTGTCGATTGGGCTTCCAGATCTCGAACAATTGACGAGTCTTGCGATCTCCCAGGTAGCGCTCTGCAACTTCAGGGATCATGTCGAAAACGCGAGTATCAGACACGGACCTGAGTAGCTTGATGTACTCCGCGTGAGCCCACATCAGAGGCATGGCCGAGCCCGTCGGTCGACCAAGGAACATATAAACGCCCGCTCGGTCCGGTTCGTCCCATACTTGCTCGGGTAATAAACCTGTTCTCGAGGCGAAACCTTCAATCGCTCGTATGAACGGTTTCACGTCTCGTCCTGCAGCGAGTTCGAAATGCCCCCGTTCTCCCGTCAGAAGAGGCCACGCGCGACCTTTGCCCCACCCCACGTACGGGCCGCCGTCTTCTCGCTGGCCGTAACCATCGTGATTGTAACGACGCCAAACCGGCCCGACCGGAGTGTTCACCTTCAATACCGCATCGATGATCTTCAAAGAGTCCACGATCACTGGATCATCGGGCCGTCTTATCCCATAACGCACGAGATGAAGAAAGCCGGCATCAACGATATCTCTTGCTGGGAATGAATCTTGCGACCCGTCCGGATGATTCTTGATCTGCAGAACTTTCGAGTTTGGGTCTTCCAAGGGATTGGCGTTGCCGACATCCTCGGGCAGAATTCGTATGTAGTGCCGCTGAACCCCAGGGACGAGCGCGCCCTCTGTTGTGACGGTCCAAGCTTCGATATGACATTCCAGAAAATCAGCGTACTCCTCTAACATTGTTGCAACGGCCTCATCCCCTCGCTCACGCGCAAACCATGCCGCCCCAATCAGAGCAGCAATGTTGGAAGCGAGCGTCGAAGGAGAGTAGCCACTCGCTTCTTCCCAGCGTTCCTGCTCAGTGACAGGTCCATGACGAATTAAATAAGCAGCCGCCTTCAGGATCATCGGGTACGGGTCAAAATCTTGAAGAGCATTCTCCCTTTGGAGCTGCCAGGCCAAAAGAATCGGAAGAGCCACTTCGTCAAGTTGGATTCCTCGCCAGTATGGCCCGCCATCAATCCAGAAATTCTGTGCAAAGCCTCCGTCTTCCTGCTGTGATACCACCAAATAAATCAGCGAGCGCAAAGGTGTGATGCGATCGCCGGCAGCGAGCATGGCAGAGGCGCTGCCCACCAGATCACGGGTCCACACAAGGTGATATCCGCCGTTGTCCGCATCACCCTTTGCTTCTCCCCAAGGAATCGAGAGAGAAGCAATCAAGGCACCCGGATAAGACTTGTCTTCATGACTCAGAAGCAAACTGAAGCTGCTGTGGTATAGGTTGCCGTTGTCACTCGAAAACTTTTCCAAAGGAAGCCGGTGCGCGGAGGTGCGGTCCCATTGTTCCGTGTATCGCTTCAGGTGTTCTTTGAACGGAATGCCAAGCGCCTGAAAAAGGGTTGTTATCGCACAGTGCTCCGTGTCACCGAACGCCAGTCCCATGGTGAACTCGCGCTTGCCACCGAGGTCAACTTCTCCCATCAGGGCAATGTTTCCGTCAGAGGCCTGATCGAACTCCCAGTCCATTTGAAAGTTACCGGCGAGATCGGTCCAGCCGTCACTCCGACCAACGTAGCCACAGGAAGCTCGAGAAAATTGGAGTGTGCCCCCGAGTGCCAACCATACCCCTGCCTTCTCTGCCATCAGGATCTTCCGGTCCGCTACCTGGATCACATAGCCGTTGTTACTCCATCCGCCGACTTGAAGATGAGGCGCACAAAGCATGTAGAGGTGCAACTTCGAGATAAACGCTTCATCACCGACGAGTTTAACGTGCTGGAGAATGCAGGCAAGATGCGGATTCGTGATGATTTCCTTAATGATGGAGTACCGGCTCTCGGAATCGGTGTTGGTGTAGCGGTAGCCAAGTGAATTATCTGAAAGACGCTCGCAGATGGATTTCAGGTCGCGCTTTTCTTCATGGAAAAAGGTCTTTCCATCCGTAATGAGACACTGCAGGTCTCGGATCTGCGGGTGATCCACTGTCGGATAATAGACTTCAGTGATGATGCCATTCCACAAGGTGAACCAAATTCGGCTCGCAGCTGCATACGCTGTCCCCACGCCGTCTTTGTCGCCGTGAGTCCATCGGGGCTCGATGCCCGGTCGCCCGAAAGCTCTGACTTTCTGCCTAGATTGACTTCTGAGGCTCGAATGCCCCTCGAGCGCTCCCGGAACGGTCACTTGTAACGACTCTTCCACTTTCAAGTCGGGACCTTCTTCCCAGCACGCATGTTCTCTCCCTACGGCCCGCCAGCACAGATGACAGCGACATCATCGCTTTCATTGCGACTCTCATGCTGAAACCTCCTTGCGTTCCTAACAATGGTCTCTTTATACCTTCGACAGAAACGCCTGTTACATCGACGTGATCCAGTTTTACATGACAGGATGATCCAACCTCAAAACGAGGAGGAAGGTATGGCTCAACAGATGAGGAAACCTAAGCGGATCTTAGTAGGTTTGAAAACCCTAGAAAACGCTGTGGAACTAACCACGTTGGCTAGCCGCCTGGGCTCGCGGGGAGCATCACTCATTCTGGTTCATGTAATAGAACTTCCCGACAACACGGCTCTCGACGCGGAAGTACCGGATCTGGAAGCAGCAGCGCAGAAAATCTTGCGCGCCGGCGAGAGCGTGGCCCGCCGCAGCCATTTGAAGGCAAGGACGCTAGTTTTACGGGCACACTCCGCCAGCTACGCGCTGCTTGATGAATTAAAGGAAAAGAAAAGCGATCTAGCCGTCCTCGGCTATCACCACGGACGTACGCTAGGCGAGATAGTATTTGGCACGACGGCTAAACACGTGGCCGAACATTCACCGTGCTATGTAGTGTTCGGTATCCCGCCGCGAAAATAAGCGATGAAGCTGTTTTCCATCGATTCGAGAGGCAGAAGCAGCACTCAATTGAATTGAGCCAATCCAGTTCAAGACTGTCTTATCCGTCTAGGACCAGATATATGATGAATAACTGCTTCGCGCTGTGCATTAGCCGGCGGCAGGGCCGGTTCCCCCGAGACAAGAAAGATCGAGCAGACGTATCCAATTGTCCGCTGGAGACTTTTCTAGTGGAGAGGATCTCCAAAGTCGTCTGACTGGCGGTTGAATGCGCGTAGTCGGCATCGAGCCCTTGTTCGAATACCTTTTGGCATCTGTTACAAGCGTCTCTTTCCCCGGTATGAACGAACCATTGTGACAAGTGCGAAACACCTCCAGGATGAGGATCGCCATGAATAAGGATCACCGTTGTTCCCAGGCCATGCAGGGGTACCACAGAAAATTATAAAAGGAGTTACACAAATGAAGAGTTCAAGCGTTTTGGTTCTGTCCGCGGTTGCTTTACTCGGTTCGCTTGGTTTCGCTTCCGAGTGTGTCGCACAACAGCCTCCGAGCGACGCGAATATCGGCGCGATCGTTCTGGCTGCAAATCAGATTGACATCGACTACGGCAAACTCGCATTGACCAAGTCGAAGAACAAGGAAGTTCGGGGTTTTGCGCAACAGATGGTAACCGATCACGGGGCGGTCCAGAAGTCCGTCATTGAACTGGCGGGCAAGCTTCACCTAACCCCAGTCGAAAATGACACGAGCAACAGTCTCAAAGCGAAGTCCGTGGAGGTTACGGCAAAGCTGAAGAGCCTGCGCGGCAAGGCCTTTGACAAGTTCTACATCGACAACGAGGTGGCCTATCACAAGCAAGTTACGGATGCCATCGCGGGTGTCTTGATTCCGAACGCACAGAACGGGGAACTTAAGGCCGCTCTCCAGGGCGCTCAGACTCTTTTTCTCGGCCATCTTGAGCATGCACGAAACGTGCAAGCCACCGTTGACCCCACCGCTGCACATGATGCAAAGAACCCCAAGTAAGAGCCGGCGTTACAACCAAGGAGATATAGCAATGAACGCGCCCCACTCGAGCATGCGATCGGTAGCCTCAACATTAGTAGCGACAGCCTTGTTGTTACTGGTTTCGTGCTCGCTGGGCACGCAGGGACCTCCGGGCGGATTCGTGCTGGCCGCTGTTCCTAAAGGTCCGCAAACGCACACGATCGTCATCCGTGAACTTAAGTTTCAACCCGCCGTGCTCACTGTAAAGGTTGGCGATACGGTTGAATGGAAGAACGACGACATCGTCCCTCACACCGCAACGTCGACAAGACCGAAGAAATTCGATTCCGGCATTCTTCCTGTTGGCAGCTCCTGGAAATATGTGGTCACGAAAAGGGGAACCTACCTCTATGACTGTACTTTGCACCCGAATATGAAAGCTGAGTTAATCGTGCGGTGAGTTCCTCATCAACCCATAGAAAACCGGACCCTGGCAAGAAACAGTGCTCCTCAATCTGATGTGCATGAATCTGGTACAAGACTGGTAACGGTAACTTCCTCAAACAAGAAATCGTTGCGTGTGATTTCTTGCTGTGGAGACAAAAGCGATGCCCAAAATATTTATGCGCGGCGACCACGTTGAATGGAATTCGGAAGCTGGGAGGGTTCGCGGGGTCATTATGAAGAAAGTTGTTTCTGATATCCGGATCAAAGGCTATGTGCACCACGCTTCTAGAGACGAACCTCAATACCTCATCCAAAGTGACAAGACCGATCATGTGGCGATCCACAAAGGGAAAGCACTGAGACACATCCAGGCTCAGGTAAAGAAGAAATCCAAGAGAAGAAAAATGAAGCGATAGCGAAAATCCTTACGGTGTCTCGGAATCCTCCGACTAGGAAATCGAAGTACATGTGTTTCTTACGCTATGCTGGAGATGGTGCGACTACCAAGAGACGCTTTCGGAGGTGGAACATTGTAATTGTCTCGCTTCTCGCCTTCCTCGTTCTCGGAGCGTTCGTTGCGAATCATCCCTCCTACCTCGTTCCCCAACGAACCGCAATAACACTGCCACCATCTGGACTACCCGTTCCACGGACACAGAATTGGCAGCTCCTTTCCCAATTAGCCTTCGCGTGAATTTCTTCTGTTCCTTGGCGCTTACAGCTGTTCCTTCAGAGAGTATAAACGACCCATTGTCACAAACTCAGCCGAGTTCGAGAATGAAACCGTCATGCGAGCGATTTTATTATCTAACGGAACGAGGCCGCGCATTGCGCCCGGAAACTGAAGGCAGGTGAAGAATGTTCCGCCATACAATCCCGTTGGGGCGAATCTTCGGTATCACTGTCGACCTCGACTATTCCTGGTTCTTGGTGTTTGGCTTGCTCACGTGGATGTTGGCGGTCAGCTACTTCCCGAGTGAGTTCAAGAACTGGAACACCGCTGAGTATTGGTTCGTGGGTTCACTCACCGCGGTCCTGTTCTTTGCGAGCGTGTTAACCCACGAGCTTGGGCATTCGCTTGTGGCCATGCGCTACAAGGTTCAAGTGCCCCGCATCACTTTGTTTATTTTCGGAGGGGTCTCGCAAATAGCGGGAGAACCTCCAAGCGCTAGCGCTGAGTTCTGGATCGCGGTTGCGGGGCCCATTGTCAGCTTTGCCCTGGCGGCACTGTTTCTCATCATGCAGCCTTTGCTAACGCCTATCAGTCCGCTACTGGCTGCCGCCAAATACCTGGCTCTCATCAATGCCATGCTTGCCCTCTTTAATCTCATTCCCGGATTCCCGTTGGACGGCGGACGGGTTTTTCGCGCGATTGTGTGGGGTGTTTCTCGCAATTTCCGGAGAGCAACTCTGATTGCGGCCGACACCGGACGTTTCGTCGGTTTCCTTTTCATAGCTTTCGGTGTATGGCTCGCTTTGCGGGGAAACTTTTTTAACGGTCTGTGGATAGCCTTCATCGGCTGGTTCCTCGAAAGCGCCGCAGCAGCGCAAGTTCAGCAGCAGGTAATGCAGGGATTGTTGGCCGGCCACAAGGTATCAGAGGCAATGGGCCGCGATTACACCCCCATCCCTGCCGACACGACGCTGGAAAGCGTAGTGCACGACCACATCTTGACCAGCGGGCGCACGAGCTTTGTGATCATAAGTGATTCTGAGGTCGTCGGCCTGCTCACTCTACCTGCTATCAAAAACGTGCCGCGCTCCCAATGGCCGACCACGACTGCTCTACAAGCCGTGATACCGGCGGAACAAATGCAATGGATCAGGCCTGATGCCGAGTTATGGACGGCGTTCGACAAGATGGGCAGAAGTGGCATCGACCAACTCCCCGTGATGACGGATAAGAAGCTATTGGGGACGTTGTCGCGAGACGATCTCATTCATTATCTCGGCATCTTGCAGGCCCTGAAGGCATAGGAAGACGTTCTTCGCACTGAGGTAGTTCATAGTGGCGGCCATTTACCGGCATGTCGCCGCACCGAGCAGAGCTCCTGCGGAGAAAATCTCGACTCTTAGCGAGGCCATAACATGACGCGCGGAACTCGATTGGCTGAGGCAAATATGATGGCTCCTCGCTTGGCAGCAGGTGGCTTCTCACGCTGGACGGTTGTGCTGGCCGATTATTGGACGCTGACCAAGCCCGAGGTGAATTTCCTGATTCTTATCACAACCTTCGCCGGCTTCTACCTGGCCTCACCTGCTTCCCACTGGCGGATTCTGCTGCTCTTCAACACCATTGTGGGCACGATGCTCGTCGCAAGTGGCACGGGAACACTGAATCAGTATTTTGAAAGGTGTTTCGATTCTCAGATGCGGCGAACGGCACGGCGTCCGCTGCCCGCCGGGAGGATCAATCCCTCGCGCGCGCTGTGGTTCGGCGTGGTGCTTTCGGTGGCTGGCGGTCTTTACTTGGCTGTTCTTGTAAATTTCCTTGCCAGCTTGCTGGCCTTGCTGACATTGAGCACCTATTTGCTCCTGTACACGCCGCTGAAGAGGAAGACTCCGTTGTGCACGCTGGTCGGAGCATTGCCGGGCGCCGCGCCCCCGTTGATCGGGTGGGCCGGGGCGAGCGGAAGCCTAAGCGCAGAGGCGTGGGTTCTCTACGCCATTCTCTTTCTTTGGCAGTTTCCACATTTCATGGCCATTGCCTGGATGTATCGCGAGGACTACGCGCGTGCGGGGTATCGGACATTACCCCTAGGTGAGAGGCAGGGGCGCTTCATGGCGTGGCAAACCATCGTGTTTTCGCTCGCCCTCATCCCCGTCAGCCTCGGTCCGGCGCTGCTGCATAGGGCCGGGTTAGTTTACTTTGTCGGAGTTTTTGTGCTGAGCTCGGGCTTTTTCTACTACGCTGCCCGTTTGGCCTTTTGCAGAACGAACACGACGGCGCGCCGCCTGCTTTTCGCCTCTATCGTTTATCTTCCACTGATTTTTGCTCTGATGATGTGTGCTAAGACTTAGTTTGTCCGTATGTGTCGCGAAGAGTCGCAGAACTGGTATGCCGGACAGATTTCATGGCCGGGGAGAGTTTGAGTTGAGAGATGGCACAGCAACGGCCAACATTGTCTTCCTTGACGAAATATCTTCGACATCTTGAGAAATTATCCGGAACGATTGTCGCAGCGACTTCGTCAATTCTCCCCGTGCCCGGAACACTCGTGACTTAACGACGTTTTCCGTAAGACCAAGTACTTTTCGCACTCCTTTCGTCGAGAGGCCCTCCATTTCGCGGAGCCGGAATGCCGAACGGAGGCACGATGAAAGTTGCTCGACATGGCTTTCGACGATCTGCTTGGCTTCCCTCGCGGCGCACGCTTGCTCGGGGTTCGGGCGGAAGTCGACGACCCAGGCTGGCCAGTCGTCCGATTCACTGTCCTGACCCTCATCCAGAGATGTTTCCGGACGAGCACGCTTGCGACGGAGAGCCATTAACGCGGCGTTTATGACAATGCGAGTCAGCCACGTGGAAAACAGCGATCGCCTTTGGAACGAATTCAGATGGATGTATGCGTTGATCAGACCCTCCTGCAGCGCGTCCTCTGCATCTTCCTTGTTGCGCAACAACGAGAATGCGGCGCGAAAGAGTTTGGAGCTGTGGCGAATGAAGACTGGCGAAAGCGCATCGGGATCTCCTGCGAGTGCGCGTTGAATGAGCCGCCATTCTTCGGCTGCCGGGCTCGAATCAATCGCCTTGCCCGAGCGTGCCGATACCTTGGGCGGCAAGTCCGTCCTACCTCGTGCGCGCTGACTCACCACGCTTCCCCGCACCTGCGCGCCCGAAGCGGGCCATCGTTGAGCTTCAGAAATCGTTGTTTGCAATAAGCCCATACCATAACCTCCGAATCAATTCCGATTCACTTGGCCTTCGCAGAGTTGGAATCCAACATTGATCGCTCCTGAGTCTGCGTTTGATTCAAGACATAAATCCACGCGGCCCACGCAACTGCCTCAGGATTCGTGGCGTTGCTGCTCCTCGTTGATCGTGGTATGGTAAGCGATATTGCCGAATGCGCGTAGGAACCACCGGCTCGCATCTCGGCGGCGACCCAGATCGCCTCCATGATTTCCTTTGGGTTTGCTCCGTGCTTTAGCGCCGCTTTGGTATGACTCTGGATGCAATAGGGACACTGCGTGATGTGGGCAGCCGCGACTGCGATCAGTTGCTTTGTCTTGGCTGGCAGAGCACCATCGGCGAAGACGAGCTGGCTGAACGCGTGGAAGGCGTCCCGGATGAGGGGTGCGAGGTCCCGACGCTTGCGAGCGAGATCCAGCGATGCTGGCGGATACATTGACTCTGACATGCTGTTTTCTCCTTCGGCTCTTCTAAATTTCCAACGAAGACCACGTTTCCCAACGTTCGCTGTTCGGAGCAGGCCGTGGGTCATTCAACGGCCCAAACACAGAACCCTTTGCCACGGCGAAGGAGTTCTTCCGACAAATCGTGGCTGAATAACTCGTGAAACCAGGAAACCGACTGTCGGCCGACAACGACCGTACGACAACGTCGTCCCCGGGCCATGTGCAGAATCGCATCAGCCGCACCTCTGCCTTCTCCCGGTTCACAGAATGAGGCTTTCACCGTTCTCGCTGAAATTCCCGCTTTCCGCAGGACTACGCGATCTTCATGCAAGCCTTTCTGGGAGGCTTTCTTGGCGGCCGAAATCCAGCGATGCTGTCCAACCTTTAGCTCAGCCTCCAGCTGTGCCTCCTTCGCAGGGTCCTCAGAGCCGCCGTGTTCCAGGAGTTCCGGCGGTAATGGCGGTAGAACATGAACCAGACAAATGCGAAACGCCCTTCGCTTTCCCACAAATTTGCCTACGTACTTGACCGCCCGTCTCGACGCGACCGAATCATCATGGACGACAAGGAGTCTCGTATTTACCATCGGATTGCCTCTCGTCTCGCCAACTCGGAAAGATCGGATTCGAATGCGGTCGCAAATCCGACGGTCCGTTCGCGGTTTGTATTCGAGTCATGGCAAGCGCCTCACGCTCAGCCACGCGCCAGCCACAGCCCATAGCGCACAGAATCAAACAGTCCGAATCCATGGCCGTGCCGCAGGACGCGGTACCACCTGTTCCACTTACCAGTGAAAATCAGAGTCATTGACATGGCCCTCTCCTCTCTGCTCCGGTCGAGATTCCGTGAAGTTTTCTAGAGTTCGAGACCATACTCCGCCGCTTGCCATGAGTACTCAATGGGTCGCATGTCCCGGCCGGCATTACGCATGTCACTGGAGGAGGGAACTCGTCGTCTCCGGCCGACACCGACCCTCGACACGCTCAAGCAGACGTTCGTCCAACACGGAGTTTGCCGGTCGCCGTCAACGATTCCATCAACATGTGAAAATAGATGAATCCAGCATAGGGCTGCCAACGGTCCACGGTTCGTCGCACGCTTGCGTAGTCCATCGGCTCGGAACGATGTAGCCACTTGGCCAGACGATTCCGTGCACCGACGTCATCCCCTGGAAAGACATCCAGCCGCCCCAGCCCTCGCAACAATACGTACTCCGCCGTCCACCGCCCGACACCTCGCAATTCAAGCAGCAAATTGATCACATCTTCATTCTTGCGATTGGTCAAGGTATCCAAGGCCAGAGGCTCGGCCACAAGTTTCCTGCTCAACTCGCGGAAAGCCTTCGTTTTCTGGCCGCTGAACCCAAGACTCCGGAACGCGCGCGGTGAAACACGCAATAGGTCTGACGGTTCCGGAAACCCGAACACCATCCCTGCTTGCGTCTTGATGCCAACACTTCCTCTTCGTACGAGCTGGTTTAACAACTGAAGCCCGGCGGCAATTGTGAATTGCTGGCACGCGAACGCGTTTGCCAAAGTCTCGAAGACAGTCGGAAATCTACCTGGTTTCAGGCCTCGATATCTCTCGGCCAGTTCTCGAAGTTTCGGTTCGCGCGACGCCATTCGATAAAAAGGCTTCAAGTGCACTTCCAGACCAAGCAAGGGAGTTAACAAGGCCCTGACTTCGGCCTCGGCTCCCGCATGAACCCGCTCCCCGATCACGTTCACTTCCAAACGCGGAGCTTCGCGGGATCCTAGCTCGCTGACACGGACTTCCGCAGGTCGCCCACGGATGGAAATCACGCGTTGATAGGTCGTGCCATCCCAGCGATCCACTTGATTCTGCGGACGGCGCCGCAATCCCCAAACGGCGAATTCCAAACAGAACGGAGCGATCGGTGATAGCTCAAACGTCAGCCGACGTTCCACGAAAGGTCCGCGTGTGTTTGAATCGTGCGAACGGTTACCAACCGCATTCGGCGGCATTCCTTCGTCCTTCGTGTCTGCCCACGCCATAAGACACCATCACCCTACTCACTGCCAGAAACGCGATTAAAATGAAGTACATCCTCAACGGCAAAGATTTCGACCTCACTCCTCATGAAATGCCAGAGTTGCAGTCTAATATTCGGTCAAATGCCTTTGCCCCGCCTCCGGCCAAGCGATGGTCAACAGAAAGGCGCTGTCCTCCAGCGCCTTCACGTCATGAGGAAGCGCGCGATCCAGTGCTAGAAGATGCCCCGCGGGCAAATCGAAGACCTTGTCCTCGACGTGCATTTGAATGTGGCCGGAAAGAGCCTGCACGGAAATTCTGCCTGTCGCCTTGTGTTCATGAACAAGAGCATTGGATTGCAGCACGGTCAACACGATCCGGAAATCCTCGTTCTTGACAAGCGTCTTGGAGTTTCGTCCGCCCTGCCAAGCATTCTCTTCCCGCAATCCTTTTATCTCAGCCGTCAGATCAAAGGTGAGCGTCGGACTACCGAGAGAGCCCGGTGATCGTATCGCCCCGGAATGAGGTGGTTGCTGCGTTGTGTTGGTCATGTCTCTCTCCTAGGGTGAGAAGCTCCAATTTCAATAACTAACTTCGTACGCCTGCACAACTCTTCTGAATAACTCCCACCCGTTCGCCAAGTACAAACGACCTGGCGATGCAGCTCATCAAGCGGCAGTCTTGAGGTGCCGCATTCGTTCTGCTGTCCGGCTTTTCTTCAATTGCGCTTCCAGAAATTCTCTTAAGGCCACCGCGTTGTTGTGTTCCGTATCATGTGAACTGTAGACGAGCGTTACCCTTCCGCGTTCGGCGGCTCTCTGAATTGGTTTGCAAGCCTCGGCCTTTTTCTCCAGCTCGTGGAAATACCGACGGCGGAATTCCTCCCATCTCTTCGGTTCATGCCCGAACCATTTCCGCAAAGAAGTGCTTGGTCCAAGCTCTTTCAGCCAGGCGTCAATGCCCAGCGCGGATTTCGTAATTCCACGGGGCCAAAGCCGCTCGACGAGGAAACGCTTGCCATCTTCCGGGGCTGCCTTGTCGTAAACACGCTTGAGCTGAATCATTTTCGTTCTCCTCTCTGATTCTCCGGCAAGTCCGTGCCGTTTGGTCGTGGCAGGGGCCAGCGGATAGGTAATCCGTGTTCCTTTGACACGGATCCACGGAGTCAATGAATGTGGGCGTCGTCGCGTCGCGCCTTGAATTTCCTCGACAGGAAAACCCCGAATCAGGAGCGCGTCAGCAATCAGCGAACGATGACAGCGCCAAGGCACCGCCTCAGCGCACATCAATGCAACTCGCTTCTGCCTGGCATGCGCGATCAGCTTGTGCAGAGCAATTTGAAACTTCGACGTCTGCATGTAGTCTGCATACCCTCGGAAGCTCTTGTTCCGCCAGCCTGCGTTGATCGAGTCCCGCCGGGAATGTCGCAGACCCCCGAGCCCGGCCATATGGCGATAACCGATGCCCCTACGTCTTAAGGCGCGCGACAATACCGGGCGGTTGAACTGCGGATTGTGGCGAGAGCGTGGAATCGTTCGGACGTCGATCAACTGTTTCACGCCATTTGCTTGGAGTAAATCGATGAATTCCTGCCGCGCACGCGTAGAATGGCCCACCGTCAAAATCGGCGGCCTCCCTCTGCCGCGGCGCGTGGGAAACGCTGCTCCATGAGTGACATTCCGGTCCATCATTACTGACTCCTGCTGACGTCCCTTCCGTGCTTTGATCCCGATTCGGAATTCGCGGGCGTAAGGGCTCTTCGATGTGCCGGTTGCTGGTAGCTGCCCGGTACTGAACGGAAACTGATCGCCAGCCGATTCCAACCGTTAATCGCGATGATAGCCAGCGTCAGGTCCACTAGTTCTTTCTCACTGAAATGTTGATGAGCACACCCGTAGACTTCTTCGGGGACGTGCTCCTGGCTCACCTGAGTTACCGCTTCCGTCCAAGCCAGCGCCGCGCGTTCCCGTTCCGTAAAGAATGGTGTTTCGCGCCAGGCAACGACGGCGTAGAGGCGCTGCTCTGACTCACCTTCCGTTCGCGCGTCCTTCGTGTGCATATCGATACAGTAGGAACATCCGTTGATTTGCGAGGCTCGCAGCTTCACCAACTCCAGAAGCGCAGGTTCCAGGCCGCTCTGCCGCACGTAGTTCTCTAGGCCGGACAGCGCGGAGATCCCATCCGGCGCGGTTTTCCGATAGTCAATTCTCGGCTTCATCGTTCCGCCTTTACTTCCTACACGCTTCTAACGGACACAACGTTGTCCCTCCGTGATGGCCCGATCGAATTCCTCGACATGGAGCCGCTCCTGCTCGAAAATTCCTCTCTTTGTCACGGTCGTCATCGACACGGCAGGGCAGTGCACTCCGCGTACGGCGACGCAATCATGCTTGCCGATTGCCTTCACGATGCAGCCGGAGGGCTTCACTACGGACATGAACGCATCGGCGATGCTCGACACCAACTCCTCCTGAATTATCGGTCGCGCAGCCAAGGCATGAACCAGCCGCGGAATTTTGGATACACCCACGATTTGACCGTTGGGTATGTAGCCGAAATGAATCCTTCCTCCGTAAACCAGGAGATGATGGGGACAGAGAGAAAAGAAATCGATGCCCGAAACGACCACGAGCTCGCGGGCCTCAGACCGAAATGTCTTCAGGATGGTTTCGGGTCTCACACAGAACCCGCCCGCAAACTCTCGATAGAATCGCGCCACTCTTTCCGGCGTCTCGCGAAAGTGTTGATTCGCAACGTCCACTCCCAATTCCACCAGCAACAGTTTCACGATCTCCGCCAATCGATCGCTGTGCGGAGCCGCCGTCTCACGGTGGACAACGGGAAGGATTTCTTCTGGGAACACCTCGAGCCGACCCTCCAATGTCGCGACGGCGCTCAAATCCTGGTGTCCATTTCCGTTTCTCACGCTGACTTCCTTCCGTTTCTGCTTTATCCCTTGTAGGTTACGACCCGCCCCCAGAGACTTGCCGTTCCCCATATTCCGGAGCGCAGGCATTCCAGCTGCACGATCTGACTGTGGTCCACGAATAGATTTACTTCCGGGCCGTAGTTCTTGATATACCAGGCAAACACTTCCGGATCGGCCGCCTCGAACATCACTTTATCCAGGCCCAAAGCGTTGATAATCTTCGCGGGCACATCTGTTCGCCAGGTTTTGATGCTTTCCGTGATTCCTTCCGACTCGATCATGACCATATACGCCCCGGCCTCGAGAAACCGTTTGGCAAGCAGGATCGGCCATTCAGGATCACGCGTCCCTTCGGCCTCAAGTTGTTCCGGTCTTGTTGCCCCGCCGGCACCAAATTGAATGCCTACTTCCGGTTTGGCTTTCAGTCCGGCCTTCTGAACTTTCTCCACCACTCGCAGCCAGTCATCAGCCGGCAGCGTGATAAATCCGCTCGATACTTCGACGATGTCGAAGCCGACTTCTTTACACTCCGTGATATAGCGGTTTACGGCGTCCGGCCCTTGCGTGAGGACATGTTCGATAAACCCACCCGTGGATACCAACACATGGTGTTCGTGGCACTGAGAAATCAGTTCTTTCAATACATCTCGGGGCATCAAGCTAAACGATCCGCCTGCGAACTTCAGAGCGTCCACATAGGTCCCCATCGTCTCGAAAAGGTCTTCCAGGTACCGTTTGCCTAGGGCTGAGTAGTAGGGACCTCGTATTTCGGTTATCCCGTGTTTCCGCGGTTTGGAACCTCGGTCATTGGTTCTGAGGAAACCAAACGCTCTTTCGTCGATCACCTGTTGAGTTCGCTCGGCCATCACCGCTCCTTCACGCGGTGCACGGCCTTCGGCTCGCTCTTTCCGTGCCGTCCTTCGACGTTATGGAGAAGCTGCGCGAGGTCTCTCACTGGAATTAATTCCAGGTTCTTCACAGCATCCGCAATCGACCGTTGCGAAGAGCCAGTCGTAAACGGCCCGGTGAGCCGCTCGAATTTCTCGAACGCCATTTCCCAGGACATGGGGTTGCTGACAAAACCCGGATAATCATAAATTTCCTTGCTCAGCACACGGCCGTTCCGGAGGGTAATCGCCAGTCGGCAAGGCATCTCCGCTGGAAAACGACCGGAAAAGTCATCCGTCGGATGGATCGACACGTTATTCAGCAATTCCTGGACATCGCGGCGGTTGATTCTTTCCGTCGTATACTGCTCGGGCATCACCTGCCCGTCCAGCAACGCAACGCTAATCAAGTACGGGAGGCTGTGGTCTGCTTGCTCCTTCGTGGCCACCAGAGTCTTGTCTCCCTCATCCCCTCCTCCGATAATGTTGTAAGCGACGTCGAAGGTTTCTAGGTCGATCTGCTCTATCTCCGCGACAGTGAATTTCTCTTGCCTTCTCAATTGCAAAGCGCACTCAATTGCCGATTGGGAGTGAACCTCCGCGTTGTATTTCTTGAGAACGGTGGCCGTTACGCGTTCAAGATTCTCCTCAGACCAATCGATCAGGAAGCATCCCGCGATGGCGTCCATGAAGCCTTTGTCGCCTTCAAAGACTTCCAGTGGTCCCGTAACACCTCGCATTGCCAGAAACGTCGCAAACGTGCAAGCGGCGGCGGTGTTCGCGTACGCCAACCCCTTCCAGTGAGAGAGTTTGCCCGTGCGAGTGACCCGCAAGGCATTGAAAGCCGTGCCGCAGATGCCGATGGCGTTGGCGGTCTTCACGTCATTGAGCGCGAGCGCTTTCGAAACTCCCGCTGCCACGGCGTAGGACCCTTGCGTCGTGTGGTCGAAACCTGCGGCCCGCACCGGAGCCACATCGCTGAGGCGGCACTGCACTTGGTAGCAGACCGCGAGAGCGGTCAGGAGGTCACGACCGGAACCGTTCGAGTATTCGACCGCGGCAAGCACCGGAGCCAGATTGTCGCTCGGATGACAGGTCTCTCCCTTACTGAGATAGCTGTCATTGAAGTCCAGGTAGCGGACTAGAGCTCCGTTGTAGAATGCAACTCGATCCGGTGCCGCTCGCCCACCCCCAATGAGTGTGCAGTTCCCCTCACCGTCGAACTCTTCAACCTGATCTCGTAACAGCGCGACAGGATCACCTCCCATAGCACCGATGGCACAGCCGAGGGCATCCAGGATGCGAATCTTGAGCTGTAGACGAGCGGCGTTTGAGATGTCATCGAAGGATGCCCGGCTCACAAATCCAGCGAGTTGTTCGGCACATGTCATGTTTACCTCCTGTTCTCCACAGGACAGACAACGAGGATCTTCATTTTCCATAGCGGTTCTCATGTTGGAATCGTTCGAGATTTGTCGCAATGGTCCGTTTATACCTGCGAGAGAACCGCCTGTAACAGTTGCTCGAAGGAGGGAATCCCCGCGGAAATCGTGACGATGGCGAAGGCTTTCACGGTTTCCATCATTGAGGACATCGCTAGCCTACTTTCGCGACCTCCCACATCAAGCCTTTCGCCTGAAGCGGTGCTCTACGCAGGTTCACTCCGTCCCTGTGCCAAATGCGTACGCTTCTTCCGTGACCACTGGCGTCACTTCGAAATTCTCAGTGGGGGGCGGCGAAGCAGTCGTCCACTCGAGTCCCTTGGCTCCCCACGGATTGGGGCCAACCACCGGACCGTATCGGGCTGACCAGATCAAATAGATGAGGGGAATGACATAACCGACGGCCAGAATCGATGCTCCGGCCGACGACAGCACATTCAATGTTTGGAACTCGGGTGGGTAGACCGCGTACCGTCTGGGCATCCCGAGATAACCCAGAATGAATTGTGGGCCAAAGGTAAGGATAAACCCAACAAACACCAGAACCGCTGCGATCCTGGCCCATCGGTCCGAGTACATCCGTCCCGTTATCTTAGGCCACCAATAATGGATGCCGCCGAGGTATCCCATTACCGCGCCGCCTACCATGATGAAATGAAAATGAGCGACGATGAAGTAAGTGTCGTGGACGTGTACGTCGATGGCCAGGGTGGCGAGAAAGAGGCCGGTCAATCCTCCCATCGTAAAAAGACCGATGAAGCCCAGCGCATAGAGCATGGGGGCCTCAAACGAAATCGATCCTTTGGAATCGCGACGGCGAAACTGAAGAATGAGAAAACCAAACCCGAGTAAAGGGATTCGCCACTGACGAACATGTGGTGCCCCCAGACGAAGAAGGAAAGCGCTGCGATCGCCACGCTCGAGAAGGCGACAAAACCGTAGCCGAAGACTCGCTTTCTCGAAAACGTCGCGATGAGTTCGCTGATGACCCCCATCGCGGGCAGCACAAGTACGTATACCTCCGGATGTCCGAAGAACCAGAATAAGTGCTGGAAGAGAATGGGATCCCCGCCCAAGGCGGGGTCAAAGAAACCAAAATGAAGGAACCGCTCAAGCATCAGCAGGACCATCGTGATGGCAATGACCGGCATGGCAAGAATGAAGATGATGCTAGTCGCATACATGGACCACAGGAAAAGCGGCAGACGAAACCACGTCAGCCCGGGAGCCCGCATCGTGTGGATTGTTACGATGAAATTAAGGCCCGTCAGAATCGAGGAAAATCCGGAGATGAAGACTCCCATCGCCGCGGACATTACGTTCGAGTTGGCGTAGGTCGAACTGAGCGGAGTGTAAAACGTCCAGCCGGTGTCCACGCCGCCGCCGGCGATGACGGAATACAGGAAGACCGTCCCCCCGGCCATGAAGATGTACCAGCTGAGCAGATTCAGTTTCGGAAAGGCGACGTCTTTCGCGCCAATCATCAAAGGAATAAGAAAGTTGCCGAGTACTGCGGGTATCGAAGGCGCCAGAAAAAAGAAGATCATCACCAGGCCATGCAGAGTGAACATCCTGTTGTACGTGGACGGTTCGATGAGAGAGCCCTGCGGTTCGATCAGGTTCAAGCGCATAAGAGTTGCTGCCGCGCCGCCGACGAAGAAAAAGAAGGTAATCGCAGCGAGGTACAGCCAGGCGATCCTTTTGTGATCCGTGGTGAAAAGCCAGGTTTTCCATCCGTAACTGGCGTTGAGATAATGGACCCGCGGCAAAACGCCGACTTCTTGCACTGCTTGACTCATGGTTTCGCCACCTTTCGTCCGTCGGCGTCGGATTTTGCAAGTGACTTGATGTGGGCGGTGAGCTGCAGAATTTGTTCTTCGCTCAACTGTCCCTGGAACGTCGGCATGATCGGCGTATAGCCAGCCACAATCTTCGCCGAGGGGTTCAGTATGGATTCGCGAATGTAAGCATCGTCGGCCTTCACGGTCTGGCCGCTGGTCAGTTTGACGGTCGAACCGTACACACCGACGAATGACGGCCCCCGCCCTGTGTCGTGGCAGGTGCTGCACGCGTACTGCTTGTACAGATCCGCTCCTGCCGCGGCCAACGATTTTCCGCCGCCGCCTCCGCCACCACCTCCGCTCAGCCATTGCGCATACTGTGCCGGTTCCATGACGATGACCCAGCCGACCATGGCCGAGTGCGAGGTTCCGCAGTACTGATCGCAATACAGGTGATACGTTCCCGTCTTCGTCGCCGTAAACCAAAGTGTCGTGTAGTGGCCGGGCACAACATCCTTCTTGATCCGGAAGGCGGGAATCGCGAAATCGTGGATCACATCCTCGGAAGCCATCGTAAGTTTTATCGGAACGCCCACGGGTACGTGGAGTTCGTTAATGTCACGCCTTCCATCCGGATACTGGATCTTCCACATCCATTGCTTTCCCACCACGAAGATTTCAGTCGCTCCAGCCGGCGGAAGCCCGTTGCGAATGAAAAGCGAGGCGCCCCACACGAACATCACAACGCAGATGGCCGCAGGAACTACGGTCCAGGTGACCTCAAGGGGAAGATGATCCTTGGTTGGTGGGGCCGCTTCATTCCCTGGGCGACGACGGTATTTGATCGCAAAATACAGGATTAGGCTGAAAATCAAGACGCTGAAAAAAATGAAAATCCCCACTTCGAAATAAAAAAGCGTTTCCCAGTCGTTTGCCCAACTGGAGGCCTGCGTGAAGTTGCTGGAGGGCTCAAGCGGCATGATTTTTCTGCACTACTCCTCACTCTTCCGGAAAAGCTGCCCAGGACTTGCGGTTCAGGCCGCCGCGCGCTTGCGAACGCGAGACATTGCAAAGATCAGGCCAGCCAGCGAGAGAACGGTTGCTGCGGCAGCGATTTTGAGCACGTGGGAAACGATCACGCTATACTTCCCGGTTGCGGGGTCGTACTGCGAGCAGTACAAGAGAACCTGATCCACCGGCGATCCGATCTTTCCCTCTGACGCCTCGACCAATCCAAGACGCAGATTCCCGCTTGGGTATTGAATTCCGTAGAAATATCTTGCGAGACGGCCTCCCGGGGTCAGCGCCATAATTCCCGTGGCGTGAAAGTATTGTTTGGTTTGCGGATCGTAGTTGTATCGGAAGCCTACGGCCTGTGTCAGTTCACGAATCGAAGGCTCATCACCGGTCAGAAAATGCCAGCCTGCGCTAGCGTTCGGTCGATTGTAGAGACCGACATAAATTGCCTTTTTTGCGGCAGCAAGGGAAGGTTTCTCGGTGGGATCGAAGCTGACGGTGACGATTTCAAACTCTCGGCCGATGTTGTATTTCAGTTCTTTTACGCTGTGCAGCACGCCGTTCAGCACAATCGTGCAAAGCATCGGACAATCGTAATAAGCGAGCACCAGAAGGACCGGCCTCTGTCCGAAATATTGTCCGAGCCTCACATCGTTTCCGGCCTCATCCCGAAACATTAGATCCAACGGAATTTGGTTGTTCAGTTTCTGATCGATTCCGACTTCGTGGAGCAGAGGTGGGAGACTGCTTTGAGTAGCCACACGCATAGGGACTTCCGCCTTGAGCTGTGTCGGAAGCGCGCAAACGAACAAGACCAGTGCCCTTGAAAGAAAACAAAGAATCCGCCTCATATCGCTAAACTCCCTCAAACATCCGTTCGAATGAACAGGACCGATTGAGGTGATGAAGGCCGGAGTGGATCATCCGTTAAATCACCTACAGTCTCGATCAATGAACGTTGCACGGTGCTTTCGTAATCTGCAGTCGCCTGTGGCTAACAGGCCTCGAACTGCTAGAGCTATCTCGTTCTCCATTTCGATTCGCATCCTGAGACCAAGCTGTCCTGGTGACAATGGTCCGTTTGTACTTCCAAAAGAACATTTGTCATGGCTCAACGAGCACGTTTGCGAGTCGCGATCGAGCTTGAGAAGATGTCGCGTCAAAACTCGTCCGATTTGCGAGCGTCGCCTGGTGCTGGTGCAACTGTCACCAGCGCCACCTCGTCACCAAGAGTGACCGCGTAGGCCGTCTCTTCGCTCTCCACTTTGTCGCGTCTCACTTCTTTCAGGACATCACTCAGCGCTTCGCGCAACTCACCCGGTCGCAGCATGTGTGACTCGAGCCACCTCCTACCACGTAGGAGCGCGGGAACCCACAGGAAGCCGTTTTCCACGATCGCGGAAAGGAATAAAGTCGTAGTCGATCCGATGAGCTTCTCCAGGAGAGGATACGCCGCCCGATCGGGTAGGTCGTACTCACTGAGTACAAGATCGTAGCCGGAGCGGGATAGTAGAGCGCAAGCTTCTTTGCAGGTGGTCGCGAAGTGACACTCACATTCGCGGCTGCCCAGCCACTGCAGCAGTTGCGAGGAGCCCCTCGCCCTCGGGCCCACAAGCAGAACTTCTACTCCTACGACACTCATACTATTTCTCCTTTCCCGTTCAACCACGCGTCGTTCGGTTTTCACCAGGACAGCTCATACCTCGCTCCTGCAACGCTCGGTTGACGACCCATCGCAGTTCGCCGGTGCGGAACGGATAGCGCAGACAATCAAATGCACCCAGTCGTATTGCTTCCAGATAGTGATCCCACTCTCCGAGCCGCGAGAAGACCACCACCGGAATGTGGCCTCCCACACCACAAGAAACTCGTAGAACTTCCTTGTAATTGCCGTCACGAAGAACTTCTTCGCAAACCAGTACCGAGATGTCCGATTTTCGAATCCAGGATCGCAATTCGGCAACCGTGGAGAGCAACACTGGCTCAAACCCGCATCGGTCGAGTGCTTCACCGATACATTGGGAAGCACCAATGTCGGTGGCGAGCATCAGGGCTTTTCGACCTTCATTCCTGCCATGTCGAAGCGCCGTGTTTGAAGAATGCGTCGCCTCACCCCCAGGATAAAACAGCGTCGTTTCTTTCATAGTTTTTCTCCGCACTTCTTTTCTTCAACTCTGCCGCGCATCCACTAGCCACAACATCTCTTTTAGGCGGCGCGGTTGAATCACGACAATTAGAAAATAGAGTACGGAATCAACGGTTTGAACGAATTGATATCTAGAGGATTGAAAATGCGGAGGTCGCCAGCTCTGCGGGCCCAGCCAACGGTTCTGCCACGCTACTTCCGGCTGCCCTCTCGAACGCGGTCGCGTCCGCTTTTGCCCATCGTTATCAGGTTCTTACCCAATCGCCCTTTGTGTTGGCCTGGTAACGGTAGTCGCAGCCTTCGACGCCACAACACCAAAGAGCACCCGGTTTGGCAGTAACATTCTCGCGCCGGTACAACCAGCAACCGTGTCTGGGACACGTCCTAGTATTTACACCAGGCTCGTCGACAGGGTTCGCGTGGTCGGGCATTCCGATGAGCATGTAGTATCCGTCGACCAAATTGTATCGAACACTGCAACCCATGAAGCCGCAATGGTACGCCGCTTGGTTCCCGGCATTGTTTGACGAGGAGCCGCTGGATTCGTACTTCATTGCATGGTTGTCCCGTGAGCAAAGCGGCCTAAGATGACGGCCCAAAATATCTGCTGATGCGAAAGTCATAGAAATTCTCCCGACCAACGGAACTCCTCCATCTGCGCGAGGGGAGTTACGTCCTTGGAAGGCGCTGCGCGTCAAAGGTTCTTAGCCAGAAGGTGTACCAAGTCGCGGCAACGACACGAAAAACCCCACTCATTGTCGTACCATGCCACGACCTTAACGCAGTTCGTTCTGACTACATGCGAATATGCAACATCTACGATCGCGGAATTCGGATTCCCGCGGAAGTCGATCGAGACGAGTTCCTCTTCACTTAGGGCCAGTATGCCTTTCATAGGACCTTCGGCTGCCTTGCGGAAAGCAGCGTTGACACTTTCCGCCGTCGTCGGCCTCTCCGTCATCACCGTCAGGTCCACGATGCTGACGTCGGGCGTTGGCACCCGCAGCGAGTAGCCGTAAAGCCTGCCCTCCAACTCGGGAATCACCAGATGCAGGGCCTTGGCTGCCCCTGTAGACGTCGGAATGATGGAAAGCGCCGCGGCACGGCCCCGCCGCAAGTCCTTGTGCGGAAGATCAAGCAGCCGCTGGTCGTTCGTATAAGAGTGGACAGTCGTCATCATGCCGCTGACGATTCCGAAGTTGTGCTGTAGAACCTTGGCGACGGGAGCCAAACAGTTTGTGGTACACGAGGCGTTCGAAATCACATTGTGCTTCACCGGATCGTATGCCTTGTCATTGACTCCCAGCACAACCGTTAGGTCAGGTTCACTCGATGGCGCCGAAATGATGACCTTTTTCACGGTGCCTCGGAGGTGCGTGCGCGCACCCGCGCCTTTGGTGAAATGCCCCGTGGCTTCAATCACGATCTGCGCGCCGACCGATGACCAGTCAATCTCGGCTGGATCGCTCATTTTGAAAACCTTGGTCGACTTATTATCGACATAAATCGAGTCCACACCCGCCGCTACAGTGTTCGGCAGGTTTCCTAGAATCGAGTCGTATTTCAGAAGATGCGCCAGGGTTTTAGGATCGGTGACGTCGTTCACCGCCACTATTTCAATGGAAGAATCTCCGAGCGAGGCTCGAAAAATGTTCCGACCGATTCGACCGAACCCGTTGATCCCGATCTTGACTGACATTTTTGCTCTCCGATCTTTATGAGGCTGGAATCACCTTGTCGGTAAGACCAAAGCCTGGTTCCACGACGGTGGCGGCAGTAAAACCGAACTTCTCCGCCACAAGCCGCAATCAATACCCACCGAATTCCTCCGTACGGATATCGTCTTCCTCGACCCCTGCATTTGTGAGCATTTCTCGCATTGCCGCAACCATGGCGGGAGGTCCCGCGACGTAATAGATCGGTCCCTTTAGGCCGTCCATGTGCCGCAACAGCATTTCGCGGTTGATAAAGCCGCGCTCTCCCTGCCAGTCCAGCTTAGATTTATCCATTTCGCTCATTGAAGGAATGAAAGCGCAATTCCCATTCAGTTGGGAGAGAACCTCCAAATCCTTGAGAAATGCGGCGTCCTTGGGGCGCCGGTTGGAATAGAAGAGATAAAGCAGCTGAGGGAATTTTTCCTCGGCAGCCTGGCGGATCATCGATAGAAAAGGTGTAATGCCAATTCCGCCGGCCAGGAAGACCGCGGCCTTCACGCGGTTCTTGTGGAGGGTGAAAGAGCCCATCGGGCCCTCGAGCTTCACCTCGGTTCCGAGCGGAAGGACTGACAGGACCCGCTTGAAGGCACTGTTGCGCATTCGAGTTACAACGAGGAGTTCATTCTCGTAGGGTGCGCTCGCAATGGAGAAACTCCTGATGATGCCCTGCGAATCCGTCTCGGGTGGATTGATCAGCGATATGTCGACATATTGCCCCGCCTTGAACTGGAAGCCCGCGGGCTTTTCCAGATGGAAGGCCATTGTGCCTTCGGCAACTTCTTCACGGCCCCTGAGTCGACTCTGGTAGGTCGTCATAGAAAAAACCCTTCCAACCGGACCCGCCGCTGCAATTCTTGTCCGTAGCCTTCGCGGACTGAGCGCCGCATCCGATATCGTCTTGGTCTGATAACACCAGTGCTAGAATGATTCGAACGGTCTCTTGGCTCAATAATCCGTTTGTACCGCCAATGAAGACAACCGTCATAGGAGCTCGACGATGTTGGAAATTGAGCTATTCAATCTGCTGGAGGGAACGTCTGACGCCGCTTTCGCGGTCACCGATCAGGGTGAGATCTGTTCGTGGAATAAGGCCGCAGAAAAATTGTTCGGCTATACGGCCAAAGAAGCTATCAACAAGACTTGCGGAAGTGTCTTGCAAGGGCTGGGGCCTTTGGGCAACGAGATGTGTGGTGAGAATTGCAGCATCTGTCATCGCGCTGAAAAGCACCTGGAAATCCCAAATTTTGATTTGCAAGTGAAAATCCGTTCTGGGCGGCGCCTCTGGGTGAGTGTCTCTATTCTAGTTTTTGAAAACCCTCGGAATCATCGGCGTCTCATCGTGCATCTCGCACACGACATCACCGAAGGCAAGAAGAACGAAGTCCTCCTGCACAAAATGATTGATGTTTCGCGTCAACTGTCCAACATACAAGAAGTGGCGTTGAATCCAGTGCCAATCACTCCTCTTTCCGAACACGAGATAGAGATTTTGCGCATGTTTTCGACAGGCAAAAACGCGGCGGAGATTGCGCGCAGGCTGAAAATAACATTGCAAACCCTGCGCAACCATTTGCACCACATCAATCAGAAACTCCACACCCACAACCGCCTAGAGGCAGTCACGCACGCCATGCAGCGGAGACTTCTCTAATCGTTTTGAATTCCTGCGGTCGAGCCTCTTTTCAAACCACCACCTGAATCAGCCTCCGATGTTTGCCGCAATCACCCGGCGCAGTAGTTCCGCCGACAAAGAATCAACGGATGATTGTTGGCGGAACTTACCTAGCGAAATCCTTCATCACCTCAGGACATTACAGCGGTCTCCCTTGAGGGTATAAACGACCCATTGTCATCAGTTGCCCGCGGTTCAAAATAACAACCGTCATGGAGAAACCATCAGAGCGTGCCAATCCGCTGCCGGCCCGGTCGCCATGGAAGCCGTCTTTTCGGTCATGCAGTTCGCGACGAAGAAGCTGCTCGGGGCAAGAAGAGCAAAAGGAGTGGACCATGAGAGAACAATCCGTAGCAGAGCGGCATGAACCCAGCGCGCCAATGAATCGTGTTCCTGGGCATGTAGTGGAAACCGCCCCTCTTGGAAGGCCTGCTCCAAAGCCCGACGTTCAGCGCAAAATCAAACCGGCATTTGAGTTTTCAAAGGCCATTCTTCTCGAAGAAAACCACATGAAGACTGGTTCGCGAACGCTGAGTGGCGCAATCGCGGTGTTGCTGCACGTGGGAGTCATCGCCGGAGTAATCCTCGCAGGACTCTATTTTGCAGACCCTCTCAACATCAAACAATTTGCGTCGACAATGCTGGTTGCACCACCACCACCACCTCCCCCTCCCCCGCCTGCGACCGGCGCAGTGATCAAGTCGAAGGTTGTCCACCACACGCTCATGAATGCGGGGAAACTCTTGGCACCGACCGTAATCCCGAAGCACATTGCGGAGATCAAGGAAGCGCCTCTGGAACCGGATAGTTTTGGTGGAGTAGCCGGCGGAGTGCCAGGCGGTGTGCCCGGTGGGCAAATGGGTGGAGTGCTCGGCGGAGTGATTGGTGGAGTGCTGAATACCGCAGCGAGGCCTGTTCCCCCGCCTCCCTCCGTTAAACCGAAAGGTCCCATACGCGTTGGTGGGCACGTACGACCGCCGAAAATAATCGTAAAAGTACAACCCGAATATCCGCCACTCGCGCGGCAAGTGCACATTCAGGGTCAGGTGCAGATCGACGCAGTTTTGGATGAACAAGGGAACGTCATAGAGATGAAGGTCGTCTCCGGACCGCCCCTCCTGTATCAAGCCGCACTCGATGCGTTGAAGAAATGGAAGTATGAACCGACGTATTTGAACGATCAGCCGATCGCCGTCCAAATGATCGTGACAATCACCTTCCAGCTGGGACAGCAGCAATAACAGGTTCGGATGGAAAGGGTGGAGCATCGCAGGAACGGGTTAAGTGCAAGTTGCTGACGCGACCGGTCGCAGCCCGAGTCACGAACCAGTGGGCTGGCTCAAAGGCTTTCGCAACCTGGAAAGGATAGATCCATGCGATCCAAAGGAGAACCAAGTCACATGGCTGGACAGATAGAGAAGGTCGCGACAAATCAGGTACCCGAAGCCGAGTTGAGAATCGTGGAGGTCACGGCTTCGAGCGGTACGATCGTAAGGCTGCAGGGCGTCTCGGTAGCGACAACGCCACGCACGGGCGAGAAGATTGAACTAAAAGGAGGTAAGTTCAAGGTAGTTGAAGTGAGTCATGAGTTCTCCGGTTCGCCCCTGAAGCACGTGGTGGTAGTTGCCGTAGAGAAGCCCCAACCTACAGTGGCGGAGTAAAGCTTTCATTGCCCGAAAGAAAAACGCCTGTGGAGCTTGGGCGACAATGAATTGGCAGGTCATCTCCGCGAACTACTCTAAAGGCGTGGCGAACCGGTGTTTACGTCTTTGTGGCGGATGCCGGACCTAGTTTCTCCCTTGACGTTTTCCGCATCGTTTCCAGACGAGCGGCCGGGCGCTGAACATGTGGTGAACGTGGCTCGGTTGCTTCGTGGTCGATGCAGGCTGCATAAGGAGAGTGTGATGTCCGATCTTGCCCCGGTTCCCGGCTTACGGCCGGTGCGGCTGGACGACAAAACGAAATCGATCATGGACCGAGCCATAGCGAGGGAGCAGTCGCTCTCGCGTTTATTGATGACCTTCATCGTCACCGGCTTGATCTTTGTGCTGCTGCCGGGAACCTTTCTTGGCGTGTGGAATCTCATCAAGATTAGCAGCCGCCAAGCGGTCAACTCCGTTTCTCCGGCCTGGATTCAGGCCCATGGCCACGCGCAATTGTTCGGGTGGGTCGGTACGTTCATCCTGGGAATCGGCTTCTACTCCATTCCGAAGCTGCGGAAGCTGAAGCCGTTTGCACTCCGGGAGGGCTGGCTGTGTTTGGCCCTGTGGGTCGTTGGTGTGACCTCCCGCTGGTTTGCCAATATTTACCCCTGGCACTGGCGCGTCCTGTTGCCTATCTCGGCGGCATTCGAATTCCTTGCCTTCCTCATTTTCTTTAGGGCCGTCGCAAGTCACCGGCCGGCGAGCGGAGCGCCGAAGCCGTGGGAGCCCTGGATTTTCGTAGTAATCGCCGCCACGATGGGCTTGCTGACATCGTTGATGCTCAATCTGGGTGCATCGATTCAACTGGCACGCAACGGAGCGTCACCGGCCTTTTCACACGAATTCGATCAGCGCTATTTGATTGTTTCGACCTGGGGCTTTCTGGTTCCCATGGTCTGGGGCTTCAGTTCGCGTTGGCTTCCAGTATTCATGGGGCTGAGACCTCTGCGGAAGCACCTACTCCTGGCAGGGCTCGGCTTGAATACGTTGGGTGTCGTAGCCGGGTTCTTCGACCGTTTCACCGCGGCCGGAATTCTTCTACTCGGGGGAGCGGCGACGGCGATTGCGGCGATCCGCTTCTTTGAGCCCGCGACGAAGCCAGCGAAGACCACAAACGTCCACGAAAGTTTCCCGATGTTCATCCGGATTGCCTACGGTTGGCTCTTGGTCGCCGCGGTACTCAGCGTGTGGGCGTCACTGGCAGGAGAGGCCGCCGGAATCTGGGGAGCATCCCGGCACGCTCTGACGGTTGGATTCATCGCAGCGATGGTCTTCTGTGTGGGGCAGAGAGTGCTCCCGTCGTTTTGCGGGATGCGCGTGTTGTGGAGCCCGATGCTCATGCTGTGGATGCTGATACTGTTGATGACCGGCTGCACGCTTCGAGTCGGGTCGGAAATCCTAGCCTACCAGGGTTATGCGGGTTGGGCTTGGAGCGGCTTGCCGGTTTCCGCGTTGATGGAACTCACCGCGGTGTTTCTGTTCGCCGTCAATCTCGCAGTCACCTTCCTGCGCCCGCCGATTGTCGTCACCACGCCGCTAAGCATGACCACCGAGTAGTCAGTACTAAAGGAGATAACCATGAAGATATTTCTCGACACCGCCAACCTGGACGAAATCCAACAGGCATCAGACTTTGGCCTGCTCGACGGCATCACGACGAATCCTACGCTGGCCGCCAGGGAAGGCCGGCCGTTTCGTGAGCTGATTCTCAAGGCTTGCGAAATCGTGAAGGATGGTGTCGTAAACGCCGAAGTGGTATCCACGGACACGGACGGGATGCTGCGCGAGGGGCGTGAACTGGCGAGCTGGCACTCGAACATTGTGGTGAAGGTACCGATGACGCCCGCCGGGGTGGGCGCTCTCCACGTGCTGCACGGCGAGGGTATCAGGATCAATGTAACGTTGGTTTTTTCCGCGGCGCAAGCGCTTCTCGTGGCGAAAGCAGGAGCCTATTTCGTCAGCCCTTTCCTCGGACGATTGGACGATACGGCGCAGGAAGGACTTCATGTGCTCAGTGAAATCATGGATATCTACCGCGCCTATCAGTTCCCCACGCAAGTATTGGCTGCCAGCCTGCGCGGCCCGCTGCATGTTGTCGCGGCGGCACGAATGGGCGTGCACATTGGCACCATGCCGTTCAAGGTTTTCGAGCAGCTTTTCAAGCACCCGCTGACGGATGTCGGTCTGGCATCGTTCTTGAAGGATTGGCAAAAGGCGCGGAAGGTACTCGGCGACATCATCACGATGACGGGCGTGGGCACCGCTGGACGGTGAGGTTCGGGAAGATCGCCTGTCAGACGGAAGCCGTTGTTGCTTCGCGTATCCTGCCGACGGTCGGAGAACCACACGGAGAGAAATGAAACAGCAGAACGAGTTCGAACTACGGCCGTGTGAATTCATGGGCTCAAACCTCACTTGGAGCGTGGATGTAGTTGTCGCCAGCACAATTGAAGCCATTTCCCCGGCGGTGGATCAGCTGATGCAGTCGCTCAAGACTAGTTGCTCTCCCCCAGAACAAGAAATTGACGTCGAGATGGCTCTCCGCGAAGCACTGGCAAATGCCATTGTTCATGGAAATCACGAGGATCTACACAAGAAGGTTCGTGTCTGTTGCGCGTGCGATGCAAAACGCGGAATGCTCATTGTCGTGAAGGACCAGGGGGAGGGATTCGACCCATCGAAGATTCCGAGCCCACTCGCTGGCCAAAGTATTCTCTCCGAACACGGGCGAGGGATCTACCTGATCAATTTGCTCATGGACGAGGTTCAATTCCGGAACGGTGGCACTGAAATCCGCATGCGCAAGGATCTTCATCCAACCCGTTAGGGAAAGCGTCACAAACCATGCAAAATGAAACCGAACTCGATTGCCAGGTAACAAAGGAGAACCCCTTCGGCTGTGTGGAGTTGTGGGCGGGAAATGAACTTGCACACCGCCACGTGGAGTTAGTGGGTCTCGAGGGAGACCTGATCGCAGTTCCGTCGGATAGCAAAGTGGGAGGAGATTTCTACGCTCTCTTCTCCTGCGGGGCCGACCGTGCGGCACGCATCGTGCTTGCTGACTCTGTTGGCCACGGAGTCGCTGCCAGCCTTATCGCCGCTCAAATCCACAGCTTGATTCACCGGTTTCGCGGCCTGCGCGATAGTTCCCAGTTGCTAGCTGCGCTCAATGATGAGGTCACCCTGGCCGGACAACCCTCAGGCTCGCCATTGCGCTTGACGACGGTCATCACTGCCACATTTGATCGAGACACTGGCGAACTCAACTATGCCTACGCCGTCCACCCGCGCATGATCCTATGGCGCGCACGCGAACGACATTGGTATCCGCTTGGAAAAGGACTTGATGGGCCACCCATCGGCTTTATCGCTGGCGAATTCTACACGCAACAGAGTATTCGGATCGAACCGGGAGATATACTGCTGATTTTCTCCGACGGGGCCACAGACGTATTCTCCCTCGATGGACGATTCCTGGGCGCCGAAGGCTTCATGGAACTGCCAACCAGACCATGACCTTGCTCTCTCCGAATGTTTCTCTCCACGCCTTTGCGGAAGCTCTCGTCGGTGCGATCCGTCGCTTTCATGGTTGCGACATCTTCGTCGACGATCTGACACTATTGACACTTCGACGCTCGCGGCTCTTAACTACCTAGCGCTGCGGCTGGCTTGGACGTCGTATTTCAAGTCCAACCCGACTCCAGCGCAGCCTAGTGCCTGCCCTACTTACCGCACATTACAGTTGTTTCTCCAGAGGGTATGAACGGCTCATTGTTGTGAATTGAAAACCGTTCGAGGATAGAGGTGCCATGCAATCAATCCCTCAACCTACTCCAAGAACCGCCTCACGAATTGAGGGAGCGAACATGAGTGAGGAACGGTCGGTCTTCTGCCCAGCGATTTGTCTCGTTGCTCGGCGTGTGTGCGGAATATGCGCCGTCCAATTGAAGGACCACCGTAGACAGAGATGGATTTGGGGGCTTCTGCTCGTGCTCGCATCGTACGAGAGCTATTTTGTACGTTCGCAGCTTGCCGCACTCCTCTTCTTCACCATTCTCTACGTAATCTTGGCGACGTTAGTTGTGCTCTACATTCTGATTTTCGATGCCGTCTACAACGGCTTTCTTTGGGCCGCGTCGATCGGACGCTCATTCCGCCCCCTACTGCAACACCATGCCGCATCACCTGCCCGAGTGCCGGGAGTGCCAGAGAGTCGACAGAGTGGCCGGGCCAGTAAACGCAACGCATCGTTCAACTAGATCAAGGAGGAAGAAATGGGCGGCATCTTGCCGGGGTATCCCGCGCCGAGTTCAGAACGAAGAAGTCTGCGCCGGTTGCCTGCGGACGGGCTGAATCTCGAGGCCCAATGGGTATTAGCGGCGCAGGCGGGCTACACCCTGGCTTTTGACGAGCTGGTTGCACGCAACCAGGACAGAATTTATCGCCTTGCCGCAAACATCACCCGAAATCCAAGCGATGCCGAAGATGCGGTGCGAGCCACTTTTATCAAAGCGCGCGAGCACCTGCAGGCGTTTCGAATCGACTCTCATTTCTCGGCCTGGCTCTGTCGCATCGGTGCCATCGAAGCGTTGCTCAGGCTACGCGCCAGATACCCCCTCGAAACCGCACTCGATCAATGCGCGGAGACCGAAAGCAAGCTGATGCGCGCCGAATTGCCGTACTGTGCGGACAATCCTTACGAGCAGTACACTCAAGCCGAACTCGGGCGGCTAGAAACCGGAGCCACCAACGTTCTCAAGCCTATATGTCGGATTATTTTCTTTCTATGTGATGTAGAGAATTGGTCAGCTGGCGAAACCGCAAATTTCCTGGGCCTGCCTGTATCGGCGGTAACGTCAAGCCTATCACGAACCCGCCAGGAGATTTCCGAACATGCGAATCGCCACTCTAGGCAGTTGAATCAACTCCTTCCGAAGTGCTCTGAACCTCCTGGAGGGAGGTCAAAGGAGATCGATCATGCGAGAACAAACAGTAGCACAGCAGCGTGAGGCCGCCACACCGGTGCAATGGGTTACGGCTGACACTTTGCTTAACCGAAAAACCGAATTAGACGTGATGATTGCTCGTCGCGCCTTCGAACTGTTCGAGGGCCGCGGCGGGGGCCATGGTCACGACGTCGATGATTGGATCACAGCCGAACTAGAACTCTTGCGTCCCTATCGACACGATTTGAAAGAATCGGCCGGGGCTGTCCTTTTCCACGCCGAGTTACCGTGCTCCTTCACACCAGACCAACTCAACGTCAGTGTCGAGCCCCGTCGCTTGATAGTCAGCGGTGAAAGAGAGTTGGAAGTGACATGCGTGGGAGGTCTGCCCACCCACGTGGAGAAGAGAACACAACGCATCTTCCGCATGGAAGAGTTACCTGTGGATATCGATCCAGCCCGCACCACGGCGAAAGTAAAGTACGACGTGCTCGAAATCGTGATGCCCAAAGTCGCTGCCGTCAGTAAGCCCCGCGAAAAGGCGAAAGCAGCGTCTTCCCGGCGATAGGCTCAGCCAATCATGAAAATTCTCCTTGCATTCAACGGCTCCAGACTTTCGGAAGCGGCATTGCGCACCGTCATCACTCAGCGCCGGCCCGAGAGAACGGAAGTGAAAGTCCTGAAGGTGATTCCGCTGGATGTCACGGAGGAAGAAGTTCGTCAGGCACAAGGGTCTCTCGACCTGACCGTGCAAGCCCTGCGGACTGCTGGTTTTAGAGCGGAAAGTACGGTTCTGAAAGACATAGTTATCGAATCCATTGTAGGCGTAGCCGAAGAATGGGATGCCGACCTGATCGTGCTTGGCTGGCACGGACGGACAACAGTGAAGCGTTTCTTGTTTGGTAGCGTGGCGACCGCGGTGATACATGCTGCTCCGTGCTCCGTCGAACTTGTGAGGTTTCGTCCTGAACGTTGGGAGTCGGAAGCATGCCGCCTTGCCGAACGAGGTGAATCATGAGAATTCTGCTGGCGATTGATGATTCCAAATTCTCGGAGGCCGCCGTCGAGGCGGTGATCGAACAAGCTCGACCGCACGGTATCGAGGTGCGGATTTTGCACGTTGTGGAACCGCCACCACTCTTGGTCGGCCGTGAACTGGGAGGATATGAGCCGGCCCTCCAAGACGCTCTGGAGTTTCAGAAACAGCATGCCGAGGCGCTCGTTGCGAAGACCGCGGAATTGCTCCGTGTCCGAGGTCTAAAGGCCACTGCGGCTCTCGAGGTGGGCGATCCGAAATCAAAAATCCTCGACGCCGCCGAAGAATGGCATGCCAACTTGATCGTACTTGGCTCCCACGGACGGAAGGGCCTCAACCGTTTTCTGATGGGCGGGGTATCCGAGGCGGTAGCCCGGCACGCCTGCTGTTCGGTGGAAATCGTCAGGATTTGCCCCGCGAACGCAAAGAACTGAGGACAGGCACCGGTCGGCAATCAGGCTTCCTAAGCGGGCGCACGTGAGCTCGCTCGGCCAACACCTTTCTAACGCGGAACCGGCGACGAGCAGTGGCCTCTTCCATGGTTCGTACAATCGTTCGGTTGTACCTAACTATAGATACCATATTTTCTACTGGCTCTAAGTCTTAAACGATCGTACAAAGGTGATGCGGGACAACGGAGGACCCAAATGGACACGGAGATTCGCATCTTGGGCATAGACCTGACCGGGGCTTTGCAGTTGTACATCGAACGACGGCTGCGTTCTTCCTTAAGCCGTTTCGGCGGGCGAGTCGGTCGCGTGAGAGTCCGCATAACGGACGTCAATGGTCCTCGTGGCGGACCGGACAAGTCGTGTCATATTTCGGCGGAACTCCTGCCATCCGGCATGACGCTCCTTCAACAGGCAACCGACGCGAATCTCTACGCCGCCATCGGTCGAGCTACGGAAGGAATCGGCCGCTCGTTCGCTCGGGCCCTTGGACGGAACCGCGAACGCAAACGGCAACGCGAGACGGTACGGTTTTCTCGGCAGCGCCAATCCTAAATTCGGAGGCGTGCCGGGCCGGACGGGTCCAGAGGATTCTCACTCTCTGGACCCCCGGGTTATGCCCAGTGGAAATTCGAGGAACAGAGATGAACAAGAAAGTGATTCAGGTAACAGAAGGTGACATGGAGAAGCTGATGGCTCCGCTTGGCTCTCGCTTGAAATTGCGGACGCGGGACCAGGAACACCTGGAGATGCTGGCGCAGGAACTCGATCGTGCGGAAATCGTCCGGTCAAGTGATATCCCTGCCGACACAGTCACCATGCATTCCCAG
>QHYH01000185.1 GCA_003223215.1 Acidobacteriota bacterium | reverse complement strand
CGCGCAGCAAAGCTCTCCGCTGCCGAATACCTGCTGATCAGCTGAGGAATCAAAAAGGATCGCACCGCATGGCAAAGTGTGATCGGAACCAGCCAATCCTATAAATTTCTCCAGCGATCCGTCAGAACAAATTTACCGTGGCGGCGTTGCCGGCGGCGGGGTTCCACCGCATAATGAAACGGTGCGGAGGAGAAGGCCATGCCTGCAAGGAAACTCAGCGATCCGGAGATCGCCGCGCTGCTGCCTAAAATGAAGGGCTGGAGTGTGGTGAACGGCAAATTGCACCGCGAGATCACCTGCAAGGATTTCGTGACCGCCTTTGGCAACATGACCCGGGTGGCGCTGGTGGCAGAATCGATGAATCATCATCCGGAGTGGTTTAACGTGTGGAACAAGGTGGTCATCGACCTGACGACGCACAGCGTAAAAGGCATCAGCGACTACGACTTCAAACTGGCGGAGAAAATCAACGCAATTTTTGCGGAATAGACGGCTCTAAGGCGGATGTTCTCTGATGGGGGTGTTCGCCGTTTGTTGAAGCGTTTTAACTCTTGAAATCATCCCTTTACTTGCCGAGAACCGCGCACGGAATGCGGCGGTTTTTGGGGTTGACACGCGCGTTTGGCGGTGCTACAAAGCGCTGCAAGAAAAGCTCTTTGGTGGTGAGTCTCCTATCGAATTGCTTACCGCAGTGCGCGAGTGAGGCCGCAGACCTGCCTGGCAGGGCAGGCCTGCTGAGCCGCCTGAGGGCTTTGACATGCAACACCCCACCCACCCCGGGAGGTGGAAACGTCACTGTTTTCACCTCCTTTTTATTTTGCCACCTGCCTAAATCAAAAGACCTCACCAAGCTTGGCTTGAGGCTTGGCCCGGTTAAGATAGCCCTTTTAAGATAGCCCTTGACGCTTTGACGTGCCCCGTTCCGAGCGAAGGAGCCTTGTGGCGCCACCCCTGCTATCGCTGAAGAACGTGACGGTGATGCGCGGCGATTCGGCGGCGCTCTGCGAAGTGAATCTGGAGATCGCCGCCGGAGAACACGTGTGCATCCTGGGGCCGAACGGCGGCGGGAAGTCCACGCTCATAAAAACCATTACGCGGGAGTGTTACCCGCAGCCGCGAGAGGGATGCGCGATTTCCATTCTTGGCCGCGAGCGCTGGAATGTCTTCGAGCTGCGGTCACTGCTCGGAATCGTTTCCCCGGACCTGCTCGCGTCGTGCACCACGGAAGCGACGGGGCGGGACGTGGTGCTGTCCGGATTTTTCAGCAGCACGAGAATCTTCCCGCACCACCATCCCGATCCGGAACTTGTGACGCGCGCCGAAGCCGCGCTCGATCGGCTGGGCATCGCGCACCTTGCGGACCGGCCCCTGACGCACATGTCTTCGGGGGAAGCGAAACGGACGCTGATTGCGCGGGCGCTGGCGCATGAGCCCGAGACGCTGCTGTTCGATGAGCCGAGCAACGCGCTGGACATCGCTGCTCAATTGCAGCTGAGGGAAACGTTGAGCAAGCTGGCGCGGTCGGGGTTGGGTATTCTGCTGGTTACCCATCACGTGTCGGAGATTATCCCGGAAATCGAGCGCGTGGTTTTGCTCCGCGAAGGCCGGATTCTTGCTGATGGCCCTAAAGCGGCGATCCTCACCGAAGAGAACCTGTCGAAGCTTTTCAACGCGACGGTGCGGCTGGGGCAGCACGACGGATATTTTCACCTTTACTGAGTCCGGGCCCCAGGGTGTTCTCGAAATGCAGATTCTAAGCAACCTGGACTCACGCCCGCCGATTTAAACGGCAGCGGGGTGGTTTATAGGTTCGAGCGAGCGGATCCACTCTTGGAGGCGCGTTGCTTCCATGTCGATGAGCCCGGGGTCACGGAAAGCGTGCGCCAGCATCGACACACCTTGCGTCGCGGAGAGTAGATGCACGGCCAGCAAGCGTGAATCGGCGCCCTGGCCAAGCGCCCGGAATTGCCTTTCCATCCACTCGAGAGCCGTTCTGAACAGCACCGTCGATTTTTCAGCCGCCGAGCCGCCAAGCTTGCGCAGTTCCGAGCACAAGGTGCCGACAGGACAGCCATGCCGCGCCAGCTCTTCACGGTTCTTCATCTTGACGTTGACGAAGGCGCACAGACGCTGTTTCGGAGAATCCGTCTTGTCGAATTCCTCGAGCAGCTTCCGGAAGCGGGAAACGCGCAGGTTGACGATGGACTCGGCGATCTCGTCCTTGGTCTTGAAGTAGTAATAGACATTGCCCAGGGGAATCCCGGCCTGTTTAGCGATATCCGCGATGGCGGTATTGCCGAACCCGTAGCGATGGGTGGTCTTTTCCGCGGCTTCGAGCAGCCGCCTGCGATTCGCTGCTATCGGTTTTGCCATCCGCCACGTCCTAATAGTCAGTTGGCTGACTGATCCGATAGTAGAGAAGAACAGGCGCCCGCGTCAAGGGAAAGCCGCTCGGACGACGCGGGCTCGCGTGCCAGCCGAAGCTGCTGACCGCGGGGAGCGGTGGAAAGGGGATAGCCAGATGGTTCGCCATGCCGGTGCGGATCGCCGTTCGGCGCTTTGGCTCGCGGCGCTGGCCGCTCTCGGTTTCTCTAATCCGGCGGGCACGACGAATCGAGCGCGGGACGGTCAACATTGGATTGGAACGTGGGCCACGGCCCCCCAGGCGGCCATCCCGGGGCACGCCCAGATTTTCCGGAACCAGACCCTTCGCCTCATCGTGCACGTCAGCGCCGGGGGCAGGAAAGTCAGGATCAAGATCTCCAATACGTTTGGGGACCAGCCCTTGCTCATCGGCGGGGCGCACATTGCCCGGCGAACAGAAGCTGCCGAGATCGATCCGGCCTCCGACCGAACTCTGAAGTTTAGCGGGAAAGCGTCGACGACCATCCCTCGGCATTCCCTGGTCGAGAGCGATCCGGTCGAACTCGATGTGCCGGCGCTAGGGGATCTGGCCATCAGCCTGTTTTTTCCGGGAACCGCAGCGGCGACGACGTCGCACATTCTGGCGCTGCAAACGAACTACGTCTCCGGCGAGACCGGGGACGCGACGGCGGCAAGGAAATTCCCGGTTGCCAGGACCATCGACTCCTGGCCCTTCCTCACCGGAGTAGATGTCGCCGCTTCCTCGCAAGCAGCAGCCATTGTGGCACTGGGCTCCTCGTTGACCGACGGAGATGGCTCCTCGCGAGATGCGAACCGGCGGTGGCCCGACGTGCTTGCGGAGCGGTTAGCAAAGGATGCCGGCGGGAACAAGGAACTAGGGGTCCTGAATGAAGGCATCATCGGCAACCGCCTGTTGAGCGACTTCGCGAGCCCGCGACAGGCGGGAGGGCCACCTCCGCTTGGACCTGTTTTTGCGCAACTCGGGCCGGCCCTGGGACAATCCGGCATGGTACGTTTCGAACGTGACGTGCTTCGGGAAGCGGGCGTCAGCTACCTGATCGTCGGGCTCGGCGTCAATGACATCCTTTTCCCCGGCTCGTTCATACCAGCGACGGAAAGCGTGAATTCCCAGAGCATCCTATCCGGCTATCGTCGGCTGATAGCGCGCGCTCACAAGCAGGGAATCCGAGTCATCGGCACAACCATTCCGCCCTTCGAGCATGCCCTGTTTCGGAGCCCTTTTTACGACCGGTTTTACACCCCCGAGAAAGAGCGCGTGCGCCAGGAGGTCAACGCCTGGATCCACCGCAGCGGTGAATTCGATGGAGTGATCGATTTCGACGAGGCCGTGCGTGACCCGGGCCACAGGACGCAACTATTGCCCTCCTACGACAGCGGAGACCATTTGCATGTCAATGACGCAGGCAACATCGCCCAGGGAAATGCCATTCCGCTCGCGCTGTTTGAAGATCGTTAAACCGATTGCCGATTCATTGTTTGGCGAAGGCGTCGAGGGCCGCGCCAACCCGTTCGAGGCCGCCGGCTAGGGTCGCGGTGTCGCCGCCGATGCCGATGCGAAAATGCCGGGGCATTTCGAACATGCTGCCCGGCACAACGGTGGTTTCATATTTTTCGCGAAGCAATTGGAAGAAAGCTTCGGGATCGCGGCGAGTAAGCCCGAGAGGGAGGCGGGGAAAAACCACGGTGCCGGCCGGAGGATGAAAGCATTCGATGTCGCGGCGCGAATCGAGGAAGGCGTCGAGCAAGGTGCGATTGGCGGTGAGGAGCGCGCGAGCGCGTTCGCGAAATTGCTCAAGATGGTCGAAGGCCATCAAGGAAAGGCGCTCGGCGGGATGGGCCCCGGTGGCGGCAAACAAATCATTGAGGAGCCACATGCGGCGGGCGAGCTCGGGAGCGGCCAGAATCCAACCGCAGCGCAGCCCGCTGAGGCCGTAGACTTTCGTGAGGCTGCTGGTAACGATGAAAGGATTTTCGCTCACGCCGGCGATCGCATTGCCGATGGGGAAGCAGAAAGGCGCCGGCTTGCCGAAGAGCATCTCGAGGTAGACCTCGTCCACAAGCACACGCACCCGGGCGCGATGAGCCACCTTGCCGACGGCCTGAAGCATTTCCGCGGAGAGAAGCGCGCCACTGGGATTGTGCAAATTGGTAAGCACAATGAGGCGGGTGGAGGTCGAGATCGCGCGCTGCAATTCTTCGAGGCCGATCGAGAAGCGCGCTTCGAAGCGGCGCGGAAGGCGCTTGATGCGCACGCCAAGATAGTTGGCGACATCGAGGAGCGGGCCGTAGGCGGGCTGCTCGATGAGGACTTCGTCGCCGGGATCGAGCAGCGCGGCCATGGCCAGGTGGTTCGCCATGGAGGTGCCCGCCGCCGCGACCACGCACTCCTCGGGGACACCGGCGTGCTCGGCAAGACGGCGCTCGAGCGGGGCGTAACCGTAATTGCCGGGCGCGGTGATTTCGAGTTCGTCGAGGTTCACAGGGAATTCGCGGCGCGGAACGCCGAGGAGGCCGCTCGTCGAGAGATTGTATTTGGCGTGCGATCGGGTCTTGGCCCATTCCATGTACAGCGAACGCTTCGTGCGAGCGGCACCGCTCATGCGCTGGTGGCCTCCCGGCTCTTGCTTTTGGCGCGCCAGAAAAAGTATACGGGCAAACCGGCGACGGCAATGAGCAGGCCGATCGTGGAGCGGCGAGGATCGTGGGCAAAGGTGCTGAGGACCACGAGCCACTCGGCGGCGATGAACAGCAAAGTGGTCCAGGGATGGCCGGGAACGCGATAGGCGATCGCGGTGGGGAGGGAAGACGAATCACGGCGGCGCAGCAGGAGCAGGCAGAGCGCGGTCAGGCCGAAAAAAATGGAGTCCATGGCGACGACGTAGTTGACCACCTGCGCGTAAGTCCCGGTGAGGGCGATCAGTATGGCCCAAAGGCCCTGTAAGGCGATGGCCATGACCGGGACGCGCGTGCGCGGATAAACCCAGGCGACGCTGCGAAAGAAGACGCCGTCTTCGGCCATGGCGAAATAGACGCGCGGAGCGGTCAGGACGGATTGGCCCAAAAAGCCGAAAGCGGAAAAGGCGATGCCGGCGGCGATGAACGCGCCTCCGCGAGGACCAAGCGCCAGGCGCATGACGGCGGAGGCCGGGGTAGTTGTGGCTGCGAGTCCCCCGGGCCCGAGAGCGCGGACGTAAACGAGATTCACCGAAGTGTAGACGGCGATGACGCCGAGAACGCCACAGACGAGACCGCGCGGGAGGGTTTTCTGCGGGTCGCGGACCTCCCCACCAAGGAAGCTCGAGGTTTGCCAACCGCCGTAGGCAAACAGGACGGGGGTCATCGCCGAGCCGAAAGCGAGCGCGAGTTTGAGCGAAGGTGGCTGGCCGAGGAGGGGGCGAAAGGAAATCTGCGACGGCTCGCCGCTGAGGAAGCTGAAAAGTTCGAGCAAGCCGATCGCGGCGATGGCGGTGAGTGTCATGGCGGATTGCACGCGGCTTCCGGCGCGTACGCCGAGGCAGTTGATGGCGGTGAGCAGGGCCAGGGCACCTGCGGCCAGGTGAGAATCCCTGACCGACCAATGCGTGAGTTCGAGAAAATAGCGTGCGAAGATGACTGCGACGGCAGCCATGCCGCCGGTTTGAATCACCAGCAGCAGCACCCAGCCATAGAGAAACGCCACGCCAGGATGAAGCGCTTCGCGCAGGTAAGCGTACTGGCCGCCCACGGCGGGCAAGCGCGCGGCGAGTTCGGCATAGATGAAGCCGCCGAGAAGCGCGACGATACCGCCGGCAATCCAAGCCGACAGGATGAGGAACGAGGTGTCGACGCGCTCGGCGACCAGATAAGGATTGATGAAGATTCCCGCGCCGATGATGCCGCCCATCACGGCCATGGTCGTGCCAAACAGGCCGAGATGGCGTGCCAGGCCGCAAGACGGCGCGGTCGGGATCTCTCGGGAGGTCACCGTTGCGAGCCTGCGCTGGAGCCCACTTGCGCGAGTTCGTAAAGATATTCGGCGTGAGAAAGCGCGGCGCCGTCCATGCCCTGCACCCTGGGATTGCCGGACTCGATGACGTAATACTCGTCGGGCGCATGCGCGCCGTTGCCATGGCCGAGTCCGAAATGCCCGGCGGGCAGGCGAAGCGGCTCGCCGGTGAAAACGTAACCCGGCCAGGAGCCCGCCAGTCGCGGTAGGATCACCGGGTCGATGCCATTGTTTTTGTACACGGCGGTGGCGGCGCGAATGACGGCGGAGTCGGCGGGCGTGGAAGTGGGGTCGTAGCCGCCGGTCATGTTCACGTCGATATCCGAGAAGCCTTTTTTCGCGAGATGGGCTTTGAGCAGCGCGAGTGATTCGGCGGCGGTCATGTCGGGAACCAGGCGCAGGTCGAGCTTCGCGACCGCCTTTCCGGGAAGAATCGTTTTTCCGCCAGGGCCGGTATAGCCGCCGACCAGGCCTTCGATGTTCACCGTAGGACGTGCAACGAGCAGCTCGAGTGACTGCTCCCAGCTTACGTCGTGGACCCAATGATCGACGCCGAGAAGTTTTTTTGCTTCCGCTTCGTTCATGCGGCGGGCGGCTTCACCGACCATCTTCTTTTCGGCACTGGAGAGCGGGCGAGCTTTTGCGGCGTAACCTTCGATGGCGGGATCGTTGCCGTCGGGAGAGACGAGCGAGGCCAGCGCTTCAACGAGATGCCAGGCGGGACTGTCGAGTCGCGCTTTGTTGCTGGAGTGCACGTCCTTGCGCGGGCCGCGGCCCCAGCGTTCGCCGCTCGAGGTCAGTTCGCATTCGATGACGCCTTTCGCGCCGAGGAACATCGACACCTCGCCATCGAGGCCCTGCGAGGCGAAGGGCATGAACACGCCGCTGCACTTTTTTAACGCCGCGGCCACTTCGGGGTTGCCTGCGACTTGCGGAAAATGCGGCGAGCCGATCTCCTCCTCGCCTTCGGCGACAAAGACGAGGTTGATGGGCATATTCTTGCCCGCACCGCGAATGGCGTGAAAGGCAGCGAGCAGCGTGGCCTCCGGACCTTTCTGATTGACCGCGCCGCGGCCCATGATGATTTTTCCGAGGCCGGGCTTGTCGAGCAGAGCGGCTTCGAAGGGCGGAGAAGACCACTCGGCGGGGTCAGCCTGCTTGACGTCGTACATGAAATAGAGGCCGAGAGTTTTCGGAGCGCCCGCGTCGAGGGTGGCAAAGACGCCGGGCTGGCCGTCGGTGGGCATTTTCTTGACGCCGCTGAAGCCGGCTTCGCGGAGCATCTCCATCATCAGCTCGCAGCCTTCGTTCATGCCGCGGTTTTCCGCGGCGATGGAGGGCTGACGAATCCAGGTTTGCAGGCGCTTCACGGCTTCGTCGTGGCGTTTTTCGATTTCGCCGCGAATGGCGGAGAAGTCGTCGGGATGCGCTTGTGCCCAGCCGGGCATCGCGGTCAACGCAGCGGCTGCGGCGGCGCTTTGGAGGAAGGTGCGGCGATCGGTTGGTTGACCTTTGCTCTGGTGGGAGTTCGACGAATTGGGCATGAAAACCTCCCCGCTGCGGGCTTTTGCTCGATCGAAGCAGGAAGAACTATACGACCACTTCAAATACCGAGCCAAGAACTTCCTCGGGCGAGCGGACCTGCCATCGACCGGAGCTGTTCGCTCGAGCCGCGGCCAAGAAAACGGCACTCGCTAGGGATTGCGGAAACGGGCGATCGTGCCCTGAGGGCCGGCGGCCCAGCCCTTCTGGGCATCGAGGATGGCCAGGGCGTTGAGGTCGAGGGATCCGGTTTGTTTCCAGTGCACTCCGTAATCGTCGCTGCTGTCTTCGCCTGTCGGTCCGACGGCGATCCAGCGACCGCCGTCCACCTGTACCAAAGCCGAGCGAAATCCGCCAGGTTGCCGGGCGGCAAGCTGCCAGGTCTTGCCGGCGTCAAGGGAGTACGCAGCCGCGCGCTCGGCTTGCCGGGTCTCCTGGTAGTCTCCTCCGACGACGAGGACATGGTTGTGGCGATCGGACACAATCGAAAAAATTCCGGAAGAAGCCTTGCCGTGAGCTACGGGCGTTTCCGCTACAGTCCAAATGAGCCCTCCGTCATCCGAATGAAAGACGCGAGCGGCAGGGCCGCCGGTCGAGAAGAAAATGTCTTTGTCGCCGGCAAGCGCGAGAGAAGTATTACTTGCTGCGAACGCGCCCTCTCCCGGCAGCGCCGCGGGCATGTTGTCAACCGGAAGCAGGTTCCAATGCTCGCCGTCGGTTGTCGCGAGCAGGAGGAACTTGCCGTTGATCGGATCGCCCAGGGCCAAGCACTCTTTCTCGGAACGGCAGGCGATGGCGTCGAGGAAAAATTCCTTGCGATTGTCCGAGAATTCGAGCTTCCAGGTTTTGCCGCCGTCGCTGGTCTTGTAGATTCTGGATTTCACACCTTCTCCGCTCGAGATGACATAGGCAAGGGAGGCGCTGAAAGCCACGATCCCGCGGAAGTCGAGCGCGTCTCCCCCGGAAACGCGAAGACGACGCCAGGACCTGCCTTCATCGAGCGATCGCACAATGACGCCATGCGAGCCGGAGCTCCAAACAACCGCGCTCGGAGCCCGTTTTTCACTTGGGTTGTGGGCAACGCTCACGCCGCGAAGGTTGGTCTTCATGCCGCGGGTTGCGACTTCCCAGGACTGCGCCGCCAGGCCCGTGCCGGTGAACAGGAAGAGCAGGAGAACGGGAAAACTCGAGGCTTTGGCCTTCCTGATCAGGCTACCTGCTCCCCGCCGCTTGATTCACGAAGATCGTGCCGCCTTTCATCACGAAAACGACGCGACGGACCGCGGTGATGTCCTTGAGGGGATCGCCGTCGAGGGCAATGATGTCGGCGTCCAGGCCGGCAGCCAGCGAACCGACGCGGTCCCGGAGCCCGAGCGCCTCCGCGGCCAGCGAGTTGGCGGAAACCAGCGCATCCATGGGTTCCTGTCCGCAGGTCTGCACGCGATAGAGGAATTCTTCTGCGTTGCGGCCATGGGCGCCCGCCACGGCGTCGGTCCCAAAAATGACTTTAAGCCCGCGCGTTCTGATGGCGTGGCGAAAGAGCTCCTGAAACTCCGGCAGCACCTTCTGCATGGTTTCAAACGCCGTCTCGGTGTAATTGCCGATGCCGAGATAGTGCGATTTGTTGTCGAGATAATTCTGAAGCACCAGGCCGGCTTGCGGATCAAAATAAGTGCCGCGCTCGGCTAGAAAGCGCAAATCCGCATCGCTGGCGTAAAGACCGTGCTCGACTTCGGTGCAGCCGGCCAGCGAAGCCATGCGCACCGACGGACCGTAAGCGTGCACGACCGTGCGCAGGCCGACCTGCTTGGCTTCGCTGCAAATGGCGGCGAGCTGCTCCTCGGAAAGCGTGGGTTTGCCGCCTTCACGGATGCTGCCGGAAGCAAAGATCTTAATGAGGTCGGCACCGTTCCGGGCGTGCTCGTCGACGACGGCGCGAAGTTCCTCGGGCGTGCCGGTCGCCTCGCCGCGGCCGAAAATGGCGTCGAGCGAAGTAAGAATTCGCGGGCCGGGCAATCCGCGGCGGTCGATGGCGTCGCGCAGGTCCTTGTCGAGCGCCGACCCCAGGCTTTGCACCGTGGTGAAGCCCGCAGCCAGCATCTTCCAACTGTTCGCGGCGCCGGCGAGGACGGTCTGCTCCTTGGGCTCGTTCTCACCTGCAAGGCGGCCACTCGCGTCAAAATGCCAGGTGGGATGAACGTGGGCGTCAATCCAGCCGGGCAAGACCGTCAGCCGCGTGAGATCGTAGGTCACGGCGCCGTTCGGGGCGCTCCCGCCGACCCTCTGAATCTCTCCTCCTTCGACGACCACGATCGTGTTGTGAAGGATTTTCCCCCTGCCATCGAAGGCAGTAGAGGCTTTCAGAACGGTAGGCGGCGCCTGAGCGGCTGCGAGTCCTGGGTCAAGCGACAGCGCGAGCGACGCAAAAAAGACCATTTGTCTCAGTCGTAAGGCCATTGGCATGGCAGCACCTCAACCGGTCGCTGAAGGGCAGGGTGATCCTTCTCGACCAACAGGGCTTTCCTCCTAGCGTCGAGGAAGAAAATTTTCGCGGGCGGCATCATAGCGCCGGACGTTACCGCTCGCAATAGCGGTCGCTCCCGATGTCGCTCTCGACCGGGGGGAAATCCGGTCCTCCAGGCGGCTTTCTGAAAATGAGGTGAAAAGACCTATTCCTTTGCAGTAGGATTCTGCGGGTTTAGACTTGCGCGTAGCTCGGCCGGGCTGTAGTCAAGCAACGGCGTGAACGCTCGAGATGGCCGCCAGAGTTCAGGAGAAAGCCGACATGTTTTCGAGAATGGTGAGGAACGGGAGTCTGCGATTGGTGTGCTGGGTGGTGATGCTCAGTCTGACTCCGGCGGTTGCCTGGGCGCAAAATCATCCGAAAGACACGGAGTGGCCTTCCTACGCCGCGGACACGGCGGGCACGCGCTACCGGCCGCTCGATCAGATCAACGCGTCGAACTTCAGCGACCTCGAGATAGCCTGGCGCATCAAGACGGACAATTTTGGCGATCGTCCGGAATACAAACTCGAGGGAACGCCGCTCATGGTGAACGGTGTCCTTTACGCGACCGCGGGCTCGCGGCGCGCGGTCATCGCGCTCGACCCGGAGAGTGGTGAACTGCTGTGGATTCACGGCGAGCACGAAGGCAAGCGCGGCGGCGCGGCGCCGCGGCAGCTTTCCGGGCGCGGTTTGGCGTACTGGTCGGACGGCGTGGATGAGCGCATTCTCTACGTTACGCCCGGCTTCCGGCTGATTTGCCTGGACGCCAAGACTGGCCAGAGGGTCCCCTCGTTTGGAGAAAACGGCGTGGTCGATCTGAAACGCCATGACGACCAGGAGATTTTCCCTGACCTGGAGACCGGAGAAATCGGGATGCAATCGGCGCCCGTAGTTGCGAAAGACACCGTGATGGTCGGTGCGGCTTTTCGCGAAGGCATGACCCCGAAAAGCATGCGCAACAACAAAGGTTACGTGCGCGGCTTCGACGTGCGCACCGGCCGGCGACTCTGGATTTTCCACACCATTCCGAGGAAGGGTGAATTTGGCTACGACACCTGGCTAAACGGCTCGGCGGAATACACCGGGAACACCGGCGTGTGGACGCAGATCAGCGTGGACGAGCAACTCGGGCTCGTGTATTTGCCGGTGGAATCGCCCACCAGCGATTTCTACGGCGGCCACCGGCACGGCGACAATTTGTTCGGCGAAACGCTGGTTTGCGTGGACCTGAAAACCGGCGAGCGGAAATGGCACTTCCAGCTCGTGCACCACGCCCTGTGGGACATGGACATTTCGTCCGCGCCAATCCTCGCGGACATTACCGTGGACAAAAAGCCGGTCAAAGCCGTCGCGCAGCCCACCAAGCAAGGCTTCCTTTACGTTTTCGATCGCGTCACCGGGAAGCCGATCTGGCCCATGCCGGAAAAACCCGTGGAAGTCGGGACCGTGCCGGGCGAATGGTATTCGCACACGCAGCCGATTCCTTCGAAGCCGCCCGCTTACAACCGCAACGGCGTCTCGATCGATGACCTGATCGATTTCACTCCGGCGCTTCGTGAGCGCGCCAAAGAAATCGCCTCGAAATATCATCTCGGCCCGGTCTACACTCCGCCGACGGTGAGCAAGCTTGAGGGGCCGCTCGGCACGCTCACCATGGGGACCGCTTCCGGCGGAACCAACTGGCCTGGCGGTTCCTACGACCCGGAAACGCATGTCGTCTATGTATACGCGTGCAATTCCTGCATCGAACCCATCGGCCTGGTTCCCGCACCCAAGGACATTTCCGACCTCAACTACATTGCCGGCGTCGCCGGAAGGGACGTGCAAATCATGCGCGGGCCTGGCGAAAACGCGGGCGCCGATTCGCCAAAGCCGCCGAAGAAGCGGCCCGCGAGCCAGTACGTGCGCTTGGATGTCGACGGACTGCCGCTGGTCAAGCCGCCTTACGGAACCATCTCCGCGATCAATCTGGACAAAGGCGAAATCGTCTGGCAGATCCCGCACGGAGAAACGCCGGACGTAGTGCGCAATGCCGAACTCCTGAAGGGCATGAACATTCCGCGAACTGGGCAGGAGACCTACAACGTCGGGACGCTCGTGACGAAGACCCTGGTCATCGCCGGCGAAGCTCAAGTGACCACCACCGCGGATCATCCGCGCGGTGCGATGTTGCGCGCGTACGACAAAGCCACCGGTAAGGAAGTGGGCGCGGTTTATATGCCCGCGCCGGAGAGCGGGTCGCCGATGACCTACATGATCCACGGGAAGCAGTACATCGTGGTGGCCGTGAGCGGCGGGCCGTACTCCGGCGAATACATCGCCTACACGCTCCCCTCGGCAGGCGAATGAAGATCTCTTGGTTGGGCGTAGCAGTGATCGTATCGTCGTTTTGTTTCTTGCGGGCGCAAGCTCCGGCAGAGACGCGTTCGGTCTGGGACGGAGTCTATACTGAAGAGCAAGCCAAGCGTGGCGAAGAGGTCTATCAAAAGGAGTGCGCCGCCTGCCACGGCGACATGCTCACGGGAGGCGAGTCCGCGCCTCCTTTGACTGGCGGCGCGTTTCAGGCCAACTGGAATGGCTTAAGTCTCAGCGATCTTTTCGACCGCATCCGCAAAACCATGCCGCAGAGCAAGCCTGGCCGTCTGACGCGACAGCAGGACGCCGACGTCCTGGCTTTCCTGCTGAACATCAACAAGTTCCCGGCCGGGAAGACGGAGCTTTACCGCCAGTCGGAGATGCTCAAGGAAATCCGCTTCGAAGCGAAAAAGCCCGCGAAGAACTGATACCAGATCGGTGCCAATGGTTGTCCTGGCTCGCAGTGCTTTCCGGGCGTCAGGGGAGTTCGCCGGACGGAACGCCCTTCTTCCGCGCTTCATCATAAAGCGCATCGAGCTTGGACTGCAGATCCTTCTTCTTATCCTGGACGGCGCGAATCTGCACCTCGATGGGTTCGCGCTCATAACGCTTGTCGAGCCGGACGCCACTGGCGTTGGTCGAAGGCTCGCCGGCTTTGAAGTTCTTCAAGTCGGTGATTTGCTTGTCCAAGTCGACCATTTGCTTTAGCAGTTTTTCGAGCTGGTTCCGAACCGAGGCGACATATGCCGGGTTGGCGTTTGCGGCCTTGGGAGGGGCCGCTGCCTTTGGCTTGTCGTCCTGGCCATTCCCCACCACGGAGATTTTTCCTGTCGACTTGGACAGGTCTTCATTCGTTAGGATTCTCCTGGTCTTCCTGGTCTCGGTCGCAGCCGTCGCATCCTGCGGTTTGGACGCAGGCGGAGGCGCGCCGGCCCCGGTCGTTTGGGCGACGACCGGGACGGTCGAAAAGAGCGCGACGATGGGCAGTGAGAGCGAGCGCCGCATGAAACCCTCCCGTCCGGCAAAGTCGAGGACGAATCGTTCCTCCTGAAAAGTGTAAGGGGAAAACGGTCAGAGACCGGCGGCCTTCGAATCCGTCTTGTTCAAGTCGGCACGGGTCAGTTCTTTTCGAATGACCTCGAGCGCCTCCTTGGGCGGGCCGATATAGCGGTAGTTTGAATAAAACGAGCGTTCGTGGAAGGAAAATCCCGAAAACAACTTGCGGCCGTCAAAATCGTATTGCGAGAAGGTGGGCTGCCACATTCCCGGCTGAACTTCGTACCGTTCCTGCATGAAGTGGCTGCCCTTATAGATTTTCCCGAGGAACAGGCCAAAGGGAACGTCCTCGGTGACTTCACCTTCGATGCGCGCGAGTTCCCCGGCGGTTTCGTCGATCCACACGTATCCGTGGACCCTGGTGAGAATGGCGGTGAAGCGCGACGTGGGTTTGAACGTCGGATTGGGCGACAGCTCGTATTTTGCAAGCATGCGATCGCCGCGCGGCTCGCGTCCGAGCAAGGTGAAACGAAAGGCGTTGCGCGTCGCGTTGATAACCTCGTTGCGGTCTTTGCGGCGCTTTGCATATTTTTCCATCGCTTCGCGCTCGGCGCGGTTGTTATCAACCATGAGCGCCAGCGAGCGCTCCAAGCCTTCCAGACGAGCGCGGTATTCCGCCGGGTCCAGCGGTTGGCCATCCGCATTCACGGGAATCTTATCCGTCCCCGTGCCCGAGGGAATGACCCGCGTAATTTTTACCGACGTCGGATCTGGATCGTTGGGATTTTTCCGCGTTTCCAGCCGTTCCATGCGTTCATAGACCTCGAGCGCCGCTTCGTCCTTCTTTTCATTGGCAATGACGCAGTCGAGCAGAGGCGAGGGTTCCGGAGCTGCGGCTGGAGGCACAGCGGATTGCGCCACTGCGCCGGCAGGGGCAGCGAGAAAAAAGACCGCAAGGAGGACAAAGGCACGTCTTCGCATTGCTGTTAAAACCGCGGAAGCTCCGCCGGACTGGCTGATTGATTGGATTCCCGAGCCCACCCTACTGTTGTACACCCTCGTTAAACGAACGGACATGATCGTTGCGAATGTGATACTTCTGCTCTCCGGAATCCGTCATCTTGAACGATTGCAATGTCGTCTCCCGGCGGAACATTTTCTGCGGTTTATCCCCAGTCGGCGTCGCGCCAGGCGAGAATCGCCGGCCGGAAATGCGCGAATGGCTCTTTGAGCGCTTGCCGGACCTTAGGCCTTGTCGCGAGAAATGTCGGTTCGGAGCGATTTCGGGTCTTTCTGAGGCTAGCTTGGCCTCGCCTGAGCCTTGTCAAGCGCATCTCGTAATAGGCCGCCTCCCCCCACAACCCTCCTGCGGTAGCCGGAGGTTGGAGTATGGATCGTAGGAGTCTTCTGTGGCGGGCCGGATGAATCGAACCTTTGCGATAAGACCAGTCCCGTAACTAGCAGAAGATAAATGAGATTGCGGCGCCGACAAGCCTCCTCCGCGCGGGGAATCGAGCTTTAAGACCCACAACCCGCCCTTTGGTTTGGCCAAAGCACGTTACAATAAGGGTGAGAGTGACTGGCTTACAAGGCGGCGCGGGGTGGGCTAAAGCCACCCCTGGGCAACGGGGCAAAGCAAAGGGCCTTTTTCGAGCGTCTAACGAGTTATGTTCTCGGGGTGTCTTTGGAACGAATGCCTGGGGAGCGACGTAGTACAGGAGAGAGGTCGGAGGGCGATTTGGGCGTTGCGCCAATGGACAGGTTTGTCGCGGTTCCCCGGGTGATTCCGCCCGCTAGCGATGCTGCCAGCAAACAGGGCAGGGTCCTGGGCGCGGCGATCACTTTGTGGGAAACCCTGCGCCTGGCACTCGACTCGCTTCGGGCTCACAAACTCCGCAGCTTCCTGACGCTTTTCGGCGTCATCATGGCGGTGACCACGCTCGTGGTGGTCATGAGCGCGATCGCCGGCCTGAACCTGTATGTGGCCAATCGCGTGGCGAACCTGGGCGCCAACGTTTTCATCATCGACCGCTTTGGCATCATCACCAGCATGGACGAATTTCAAAAGGCGCAAAAGCGCCCGCTGATTACCTTCGAAGACTACCTGCGCTTGCGCGACACCATGCAAACGGCCAAGGCCGTCGCCGCCATTGATGACCGCAACGTCCAGACGCGCAGTGGCGACATCAAGATGGAAAACACCGACGTCATGGGTGCCAGCGCGAATTTTGCAGACGTGCGCAACATTGACGTCGCGCAAGGCCGCTTCATCACCCCGGCTGACGATGAGCATCGCTCGGAAGTGGTCTTCATCGGCGCGGACCTGGCCAGCAAGTTTTTCCCCAACGTGGATCCCATCGGCAAGACCATCCGCGCGGAAACGCACAGTTATCAGGTCATCGGCGTAGCCGAACCCTTTGGCAGTGCCTTCGGTCAATCGCAAGACAATTACATGATCATTCCGCTCAACACCTACCAGAAGGAATGGCACCGCCAGAACGACTGGCTGACCATTTTCGTGCAGTCCCCGAGCGCGGAAATGATGCAAGCTTGCGAGGATGAAGCGCGCATGCTGATGCGCGCCTGGCGCAAAGTCCCCTACGACGCGAAAGACAATTTCGCGATTCTGGGCTCCGATTCCATCATGGCCCTGTGGCACGACCTGACGGGCAACCTGGCGTTCGTGGCCATGGCCCTGGTGAGCGTCTTCCTGGTGGTCGGCGGCATCGTGATCATGAACATCATGCTCGCGAGCGTGACCGAGCGCACGCGCGAAATCGGCCTTCGCCGCTCGCTCGGGGCGCGCAAGCAGCACATTATCCTGCAATTCATGACCGAGTCCGCGGTGCTCGCGGCGGTCGGCGGATTGATTGGAATCCTGTCCGCCTACCTGGTCGTTTATACCGTGCAGGCGTTGTTTTCCTTCCCCATGAATACCCCCATTGGCTCGGTGATCCTCTCCCTGGGAGTCTCTACCGGTGTGGGGCTTTTCTTCGGGATCTACCCCGCCATGCGGGCCGCGAAGCTCGATCCAATCGAAGCGTTGCGGGCTGAAGGATAAGGCGGCACACATGGCGCAGGCGCACGGCGAAAATCTGAAGCAGGCCATGGACACGCTCCGCGCGCACAAGATGCGCAGCGCGCTGACGGTATTCGGTGTGGTCCTGGGCGTGAGCGTGATTATGCTCGTTGCCGGGCTGCTCTCCGGCTTCGACCAGAAGATTCAGGAGCAAATCAAGCAGTTTGGGGCGGACACCGCCTTCATTGCCAAATGGGATCAGGGCCGGCACGGCGGGCCGCCACCGCTCGAAGAACGTCAACGCAAGCCGCTCACCCTCGACGACGCCAAAGCCATCCAAGACGGCTGCCCGGCGGTCAAGAATGTGACCGCCTTTCTGCAAACGCGCTGGGACCAGGCGCACGCGGTGCGCACCAAAGCCGGAGAAGTCACGGGCATCGATTTTCGCGGGGTGCAGCCCAATTTCGGCCAGGTGTACGCCAATGCCTCGACGGTCGAAGGCCGCTTCATCAGCGAGGGCGACGATCTTCACCGGGAGAAAGTAGTCATGCTCGGAGAAAACGTCGCACCGGTGCTGTTTCCCGAGGGTCATCCTGTCGGGAAAGACGTCAGGATCGACGGCTCTGACTTTATGGTGGTTGGTGTCGTCGAGAAACCCAAGGGCGGCTTCGGCATGGGCGACGAAGACCGCCGCGTCCTTATTCCCTTGAGCACCTTCCGGAAGACCTATCCATCCGCGGACGAGCTCCAAATGCGCATGCAGGCAAGGCCGGGACGGCTCGCCGAGGCTGTGGATCAGGCGCGCGAGGTGCTCGAGCGGCGCCGCAATGTCCCTTACGGAGGCAAGGACAATTTCTCCATCGCAACCGCCGAGCAACAGGTTCAGGAATTCCACTCCATCATGCAAATGACCTACGTTGTTACGACCGTGATCGCCTCGATCGGATTGCTCATCGGCGGAGTAGGGGTGATGAATATCATGCTGGTTAGCGTGACCGAGCGCACTCGCGAAATCGGTGTGCGCAAGGCCATTGGTGCGAAACGCAGCGACATCACCTGGCAGTTCCTTCTGGAAGCGATGACATTAACCGGTGCTGGCGGGGTCATTGCCCTGGTGATGGTCAACCTTGTGATTCTCCTGATCCGCTGGGGCCTGCACTGGCCGAGCAAGGTGCCCGCCTGGGCCGCCGTCACGGGCGTCGCCGTGAGTGTATGCATTGGCCTGCTTTTCGGCGTGTGGCCGGCCATCAAGGCGGCCAAGCTCGATCCCGTCGAAGCGCTGCGCTACGAGTAACCCATGGCTCTCGGAGAGCCACAACGAAGGATGAAAATAGCCGCTCACTGTTGAGCCAATCTTTTCAATGAGATACGCAGCTATTTTCATAGGAGTAGAGGCGCTCCAGACTCCCTGTTCGTTCTTCAGGATTTTTCTACAGGCTGGCGCGCTTCAGTGATTCCGGGCGGCCATTCGAGAAACGTGCGACTCGCTCGAGGATGCTGAGGAACGAGAA
>QHYH01000068.1 GCA_003223215.1 Acidobacteriota bacterium | reverse complement strand
TACGGTCTGGTACCTCTGATCGCGGCCTTGCTGTTGCGGAATGATCCGCTCGACGCGGTTTGGCGCGAGTCCGAGATCGCGCTGGACTTCGCTCAAAAGACCAGGTATCGCGACGTCGTGGACATCATCCAGAGTCAGCGACGCTTCATCGCGACCATGCAGGGCCGGACTGAGACCTTCTCCACCTTCAACGACGCGCAGTTTGACGAGGCGACGTTCGAGGCGCATATAACAGGGGATCGGATGTCCGTGATGATCTTCTGGTACTGGACGCTCAAACTAAAGGCGCGGTTCTTGGCGGGCGACTATGCCGAGGCTCTCGCGGCAGCCGGCAAGGCGAAGCTGCAGCTTTCGAGCTCTTCTGCTCTAATCCACGTGCTCGACTACGTCTATTATTCCGCAATGACGGCGGCGGCATGCTATGAGAACGCGTCGGCCGACGAGCAGCAAGCCTGGCGCGACCTCCTGTTGGCGCATCGGAAACAACTGCGCGAGTGGGCCGAAAACTATCCACCGACGTTCGCCGACAAGCACGCACTGGTCTCGGCCGAGATCGCCAGCCTCGAAAAGCGAGACGCCGCCGCCATGCAATTGTACGAGCAAGCTATCCATTTGGCGCGTGAAAACGGCTTCGTGCAGAATGAGGGCTTGGCCCATGAAGTCGCGGCGCGATACTACTTGGCCCGCGGCGTCGAAACGGTCGGCTACGCCTATCTTCGCAGCGCCCGTAACTGCTACGACCGCTGGGGCGCGCTCGGTAAGGTGAAGCAACTCGACGAACGCTACCCGCGCTTGCACGAGGAACACCTTCCTGCTTCGATCACCTCCACAGTCGGCACGCCGGTCCGGCAGTTGGACCTGGAGGCTGTGGTCAAGGCTTCCCAGGCGCTCTCGAGCGAGATTGTTCTTAGCCAGCTGATCGAGAAGCTCATGCGAATCGCGCTGGAGGATGCAGGCGCCGAACGGGGTCTGCTCATCCTTCTGCGCGGGGATGATCCGCAGATTGAGGCAGAGGCGACTACGGGCCACGGTAGCACCCAAGTTACTGTGCGACAGACAACCGTCACCACGTCTGATCTCCCTCAATCCGCGCTTCATTATGTCATCCGGACGCGAGACCGTTTGGTGCTTGATGATGCGTCGGTAGGGAACTTGTACTCGGAGGACGAGTATGTGCGGGCGAAGCACGCCAGATCCATCCTATGCCTGCCCATCGTCAAGCAAACGAAGCTTATCGGCGTACTCTATCTGGAGAACAATTTGACTCCGTACGCCTTCTCCTCGGACCGGGTAGCAGTGCTGGAGTTGCTGGCTTCGCAAGCGGCTATTTCGCTGGAGAATGCCACCCTCTATTCTGAGCTGCAACGCAGCGAAGCTTTCCTCGCTCAAGGGCAGCGCATAAGCCACTCCGGCAGCTTCGGCTGGAACGTTTCGAGTGGAGAAATCTACTGGTCGGAGGAAACCTACAATATCTATGGATACGATCGAGCTGCCAAGCCCACATTGGAGATGGTACTAGATCGAATTCATCCTGATGATAGAGCTGTCCGGCAACAGATTGTCGACAGGGCATTCGATGCCCGAACAAACTATGAAGCTGAGTATCGTTTGTTGATGCCGGACGGGTCGGTGAAGTACCTCCACGTTATAGCTCGCGCGTTGGAATCCTCCTCGGCCAACTTCGAATACGTGGGCGCCGTGATGGACGTTAGCCAGCAAAAGCAAGCCGAGCAGAAATTCCGCGGGCTTCTGGAATCCGCTCCGGATGCAATGATCGTCATGAATCGGCAGGGCAAGATCGTGGTGGTCAATGCCCAAGTCGAAAAGGTGTTTGGGTATCAGCGGGACGACCTCCTGGGGCAAGAGGTTGAAATTTTGGTGCCGGAACGATTTTGGGACCTACACCCTCAGCACCGGAAGGAGTTCTTCGCCGAGCCCCGGGTGCGGCCAATGGGTGAAGGTCTGCAGCTGTACGGACGGCGGAAAGACGGAACGGAGTTTCCCGTAGAAATCAGTCTCAGTCCGCTGGAGACGGAAGAGGGCACGCTCGTCTCCGCTGCCGTGCGCGACGTCACCGAACGCGCGCGGTCAGAAGAGGCGTTGCGCCAAACGCAGGCCGATCTCGCACACATCAGCCGTGTAACCACTATGGGAGAGCTGACTGCCTCCCTGGCGCACGAAATCAAGCAGCCGATTGCGGCGGCGGTCACCGATGCCAACACTTGCTTGCGGTGGCTTGGCCGCGATCAGCCCGATCTGGCAGAGGCGCGCGAAGCAGTCTCGCGAATCATCAAAGATGCGTCGCGAGCAGCCGACATCCTGAGCCGAGTCCGTCTCCTCTTCGAGAAGGGCACGCCGCAACGAGAATTGGTGGATGTAAACGAAGTGATTCGAGAGATGATCGTACTGCTGCGCAGCGACGCGAACCGCCACTCTATCTCAATCCGTATTGAGCTTGCCGAGGATCTTCCGCACGCCATGGCAGATCGGGTCCAATTGCAGCAGGTTTTCATGAACCTTATGCTCAACGGCATCGATGCGATGAAGGAAGTGGATGGGACGCGTGAGTTCACTATCAACTCGCAGCGAGGGAAAGACGAGCAACTTGTGGTAACGGTCTCCGATACGGGCGTGGGCCTGCCGCCGCAGGCGGATCAAATCTTCAATCCATTCTTCACCACCAAACCTCATGGCACCGGCATGGGGCTGCGCATCAGCCGATCCATCGTAGAATCGCATGGTGGCCGGCTGTGGGCGGCCAACAACTCTGCGCGGGGGGCCAGCTTCTATTTCACGCTACCCTGTGCTTTCGCGGCGCAGCAGATCGCGTAGCGCTGACGATGGAGTCCACATTCCGACATTTCGGTTTCCCCACCGTTCGTCCGTAGGTCTTCACCTATTTGGGTGAAGGGGCATACCTCGGTGCCCAGCGCTGGCTGGTTCTGGCGTCTGCAAATCAAGATTCACGACAACCGGCTCCTGGCCATTCCTCACGACTACGGCTTCGCACGGGTTATTTGGATCAGCATTAATCTCTTGGTGCGGTACATAAGGAGGAACGTAAATAAAATCTCCAGCTGCGGCTTCGTCACTGAATTCCAAGCGATCGCCCCAACGCATCCGCACTCGTCCTTTCAGCACGTACAGGACGGTTTCCAACTCTCCATGGTGGTGCGGTCCTGTCTTCGCATCAGGTTGGACGACCATGGTCCCAGCCCACAACGTAGTCGCTCCAGCTTTCGCATGAGTAATTGCAGCAGCCCGCGTCATGCCCGACGTTTGGGGCGTATTCATGTCCAGTTCGTCGGCATGTACGATTTTGACTCCGTTCTTCTTCCAGTCCATAACTAAAGCCTCCCCTGAAGATCTCATTAACCGTCGGTTGTGTGGGGCAGCAGTCTTAGCCGGACCACCGAGTTCGGCGGAGGTCCGTCCAGGGACCGCCATCCTCGTAGCGCTCGGGATACAGGACCTTCGAACGAGGGTCTTCCGCGGTGTCGAGTTGAAGGACCATCCACTTCGGATATGGAACGCCAGGATCCGATGCCGCGTCCAAGAGTCGGACTTCGTCGTCCAAGAGCCGGAGGTCTACCGCACGGATGTTATCTTCCAGTTGCTCGGGCTTCCGGGCAGCTATGATCACGCTGCTGACCGCCGGTCGTCCCAGCACCCACGCGAGCGCCACACGGGCGGGAGTGGCGTCATGCCGACCGGCAACTTCCTTCAGCGCTTCTACGACGCGGTAGCCCATCTCCTTGTCAAAGGGCACGAAATTGCCCGCTTCGGCGAAGCGTGTGCCCGCAGGAGCAGGGTTGGCGCGGCTGTACTTACCCGTGAGAAACCCGCCGGCAAGTGGGCTCCAGACCAGGATACCGATGTTGTGATACTCGGCGAACGATTGGAACTCGTATTCGAGACCTCGACCGACGAGGCTGTAGTACATCTGGGCCGTTACGTACTTCTCCAACCCCAGGCGATCCTGCAGCATAACCGCAGTGGTTGCCTGCCATGACATGAAGTTGGACAGCCCGATGTAGCGGACCTTCCCCTGGCGCACAAGATCGTCGAGGGTCCGAAGGGTTTCCTCGATCGGCGTGTTGCTGTCCCATCCATGCACCTGGTAAAGGTCGATGTAATCGGTCTGCAGCCGGCGGAGACTATCCTCCACTTCGCGCAGGATATTCACGCGGGTTGCGCCACTCCGGTTGAAATTCTCGTCCATAGGGAGGCGGACTTTGGTGGCGAGGACAATCTCTTTCCTCATGCCCTTCAAAGCATTACCAACAAGAGTCTCGCTCTCCCCTAGGCTGTACACGTCGGCTGTGTCGATGAAGTTGATTCCCCTTTCCAGGGCCAGCTTCACCATGCGCGTAGCGCCCTCCTGGTCGAGGTTGCCCATGTTCATCTTGCCGCCGAACTGCATCGTGCCAAGTGCCACCCCGCTAACGATGAGCCCGGTATTCCCAAGTTTCCTATACTTCATCTCCCATACTCCTCCCGCTGCGGACAACAATTACGATCTATTGCGAATTTGTCCCACTCCAGCGCCATTTATGCTAATTCAATGAAGAAGGCAACCCAATTGCCAAAGTCGTAATGACTGAGAAAGGCTCACATCCACCGCAAGGAAAGGTGAACGCAGAACACACATCTCTATGATGGGGGGTTGTCTCTGTGACTACGGGCCGACTGGTGTCGAAAGAGGGACGCAAGCTTTAGAGCTGACGCAAGCTTGTCAAAACCGAATTGCGATCGCGGCCATCGTGCTCTCTCCTACATTCAATCACTTGTTCCAATGCTTTGCTCCGCTCACGTTTGGCATTCTTACTGCATACGCTCGGGAAGGGTACTGCATTCTTCTCAGAATGGCAGGCCAAGCCCTGACACGAGCGACAACAAAGG
>QHYH01000114.1 GCA_003223215.1 Acidobacteriota bacterium | reverse complement strand
AACGCAGAACTCAAACTCCAAGACCGTTGGAAGTGCCCTAATCCCGAGTGTCAAACGGAGCACCAGCGAGATGAAAATGCTGTCGTCAATATCTTTGTCGAAGGTTTGCGAATCTTAGCCGAGGGACGCTCGGTATCAGCCTGTGGAGGCACAGCAAGACTTGGGGGCGAACTCAAGCGTGTGCCTGTGAAGCAGGAAACATCGTTGGAGACGAGCAGCAATGCTGCTTAGTAACTCCAAAGAACCCCCGCCTCTAGGCGTGGGGAGTCTCAACGCATGGACTTTTTTCGCGCGCAGAGAAAATACTCCTGATTGCCTTCGACGCCGCTAACCCTGCTGGGGCGGACTTTGAGAAATTTGAAACCGAGAGATTTCACGTGTTTGCTCACGGATAAAACCGCTTTTTCCCGCAGCCTTTTGCTCTTAACAATCCCGCCGGCGCCAACCTGCTTGCGCCGTAATTCGAACTGCGGCTTGATCAGGATCAAGAATAAACTGGAAGGTTTTGCGAGCCCTGCTGCAGGCTCGATGACCTTTTCGACGGAGATAAAAGAAACGTCGACGACGGTCAGGTCCGCCGGTTCCGGAATATCCACCGTCTGCAGTTCACGTGCATTTTTCCTGACGGCAACTACGCGCGTGTCCTGTCGCAGCTTCCAATCGAGTTGTTCGACGTTGACGTCCACGGCGTAGACCCGCGCCGCGCCGTGCTGCAGCAGGCAATCCGTGAAGCCGCCATGCGACGAACCAACATCAAGGCAGACCAGGCCCTTCGGATTCAGTGAAAAATCCTTAAGCGCGCCTTCCAGCTTGAACCCGCCGCGGCTGACATATTTCGGGTGCCGACTGGCGACTTCAATCTTCGCATCAACGGCGACGGGCATGCCGGCCTTATCCTCACGCTTGCCGTCCACCCGCACTTCGCCGGCAAGAATCATGGCCGCTGCTTTTTCGCGGGACTCGGCAAGCTTGCGCTCCACAAGAACTAAGTCCAGACGTTTTCGAGCCGGCTTTCCCTTCATGAGGGCCCCGAATCTTTTCAGGTTCTGCGCAGAACAAGAAACTCGGCGATCTCGCGCAAGCGCGCGGCGCGCTCGGCGTAGGGAGAGAGTTCGGCAATGGCCTTGGTGGCGAGCTCGCTGGCAATCTGATGCGAGCGTTCCAGTCCATACACCGCAGGGTAAGTGGCCTTCTGCTGTGCCAAATCCTTGCCGGCGGTTTTGCCGAGAGCGGCCGAAGATTCTTCCACGTCAAGAATGTCATCGGTGACCTGGAACGCCCAGCCAATGGTCTCCCCGAAGCGGCGGAGTCGCCCCACATCCTCGGCGCCTGCGCCGGCGCACAGGGCTCCCGCAGTAACCGACGCGCGAATCAGCGCCGCGGTTTTCGCGCGGTGAATGTATTCGAGCATCTTCTCATCGACCGCCTTGCGCTCTGCTTCGATATCCGCCACCTGGCCGCCCACCATGCCGTTGACGGTGCCCGCGGCGCCGGCAACTTCCGTGAGGATGGCGGCGCGGCGCTCCGCGGGTACCGGGGTTGCTCCGATGGTCTCAAATGCCAGTGTCAAAAGCCCGTCACCCGCAAGAATCGCCAGGGCTTCGCCAAATTTCTTGTGGCAGGTCGGTTTGCCGCGCCGCAAGTCGTCATTGTCGAGCGCCGGCAAGTCGTCGTGAATCAGCGAATAGGTATGAATAAACTCGAGGGCGCATGCCGGATGCAATGCGGGACTCAGGTCGCTTGAAAAAATGCGCGCGGTTTCCAGACACAGAATCGGCCGCATGCGCTTGCCGCCGGCAAAGACGCTGTAGCGCATGGCAGTGTGAATGGAAACAGGCTGTATGGTCTCGGCGGGCAGCAATCGGTCAAGAGCGGCGTCCACCGCCAGTCGATCCTCTTCAAAAAAAGCGGAAAGTTTCATCGCGGGATGGAATTCACGCGGGCAAGCGGCTTGCGAAGTATCATGAATCGGCCTCCCGCTCGGGATCAAACGGTTCCGCCGCCAGCTTGCCATCCGCTTTTTTGAGCAGAATTTCCACGCGGCCTTCGGCTTCTTCCAGTTGCTTCTGGCATTCTCGCGACAGGGCCACGCCTTCTTCAAAAAGCTTCATGGCGTCGTCCAAAGAAAGCTGCGGACTTTCCAATCGGCGCACGACCTCTTCGAGGCGTACGAGGGAGCGCTCGAAGTCGGGCTTCTTTGGCGGTTCAGGCTTTTTGGGTGCAGGTGTATTCACAAAATAGGCCTTTGTTCATTTCTGGCACTTCCGGCAGCAGTATGTCGAGCGGCCGCTCTGCGCGATGCGCTGAATGGCCGCCCCGCACCGGCGGCAGGGCTCTCCTTCCCGGCCGTAGGCGCGCAAAATCTTCTCAAGTCCCTGAAACCACCATTGCGAATCGTGAAAGTCCGGCGCTGGGTGTAGGCAGCATTCTAAGGCACGCGCGAGAACCGACACAATTGCTTTGTGCAGGCGGCGGGCCTCTTCGGTCTTCAATGATTTGGCCCGGCGCCGCGGATCGAGGCGCGCGTGCCACAGCGATTCGCAAGAATAGATATTTCCCAGCCCCGCGACGCGGGTTTGGTCCAGCAGAAAATCTTTCAACGGCCGCGCCGATGCGGCGAGCAGCTCAAGGAATCGCGGGCCGGCAAAATCCTTAGACAGTGCATCGATTCCGAGCGAAGTCAGCCCAGGACTGTCTTCCAAACAGCCCCAGGCATAAACGCGCCCAAAATGGCGACGGTCCGCGAAGCCAAGTACGCCTTTCGCGAATTCCAACGCAACATCCACGTGAACTCCATTCTCCTTGAGGTTCGCACGTTCCAGCAATTCGGCTCGGTCCAAAAACCATACAAGCTGGCCATCGAGCCGAAAGTGCATGGTAAGCAGTCCCCGATCCAGTGCCAGAAGCACATATTTGCCCTTGCGGTCCACTCGCTGGATCGCACGATTAGTGGCCAGGTCGGCCAAGCGCGATGCTTCCTGCGGCTTCACGGCGATGGGATGAAAGACGTGGACACAGCGAATACGCTGACCTTGCACGAGGGGGCGCAGTGTGCGTACCACAGCTTCGACTTCAGGCAATTCGGGCATCGGCGCGCGGGTGATCAAGAACCCGGTTCCAGGATGAGCGTGTGCTTCTTCGCCTTGGCTTCAGCCGCCGCGCTAAAGCGCGCCAGAATCGGCTTCCCCTCGTACCAATAGGAAAACTGATCTGCATAATGGCGGCTGCCCAGCTGACCCGATTCGCCGGAAGGAATCAGCAGGATAGATTCGTCCCAGTTTGCAGGATTGGCCACAAAGCGCATGGCCGGCCCATGCGTCTTCGTCGCGGCGCGCACGCTATAAACCGTCCCTGATTGCGGCTTGCCCGCAATGCTCAGAAGCGTTTTCAAAAACCCCTCGTGTCCCAGCGGGTGGAACATTTCGAGCGAATCAAAGTTCTTCCACGCCCAATCTTCCACGTGTTCGCTCCTGCTGTCTTCGGCCAGCTTCTTTACCGCCAAGTCCGCCGCCGCAACCAGAAGTTCGTCGTAATTTTTGTAGGCGGCCGGCAGCCATTTGGAAGGGCGGCCGGTAAGCGTTTTCTGCAGAAACGTCATGCTTCGCCACTGGTAGAGGCCGGCCTCCTCCCCGAGCACCGGCTCCAGGATCAGCTTGAGCGCGGCAAGGCGCAGGTTGTGAAGAAAGGAAATCTCAGGCGAATTGGCATCGGCAATTCCGTTCCAATCCGTTAATCCATCCATCAGCTTCTGCGTCCGCGGGTCTTTCGGCTTCACCGTTTTCGCGGCGGCGAGCAACTGCTCGGCGAGAAACACATGCGGGTAGCTGTAAGTATCGGTCTCGACCTTCAACATGTCCTCCAGCCGCAAGTCGCGGCGGTCGTGCAGCAAATCATAGATGCGCGCCGTGCGGTACGGTTCCTCCCAGCGGTCGGTCAAGTATGGCTTGTAATTTGGCCCCACCACGCGCGCGTTGGCGGTGACAATCAATCCGCTCTCAGGATTAAGCGCCTGCGGAAGCCGATCAAACGGAAGGTATCCTGTCCATTCGTAATCGTCCGTGTCTCCCGGTTCGGGCACTTCGCCATGCCCCTTCTTTCGAATGGGCACACGCGCCGCCATGATGTAGCCGATGTTGCCTTCCACGTCGGCATAGACCGCATTTTGCGCGGGCCCCCACACGCGTTTCATCGCCTCACGAAATTCCTTCCAGTTGCGCGCCTTGCCGAGCCAGTTGTAGCTGTTGACCAACCCGCCGGGCTCGGTAGCCGTCCAGCGCATCGCGTAACCCCCCTCTCCCTCGCGGCGTACGACCGGTCCATGCCGCGTCACCATGACAGGCAAGCGCTCATCGGGCTGCCCCTTCACGCAAATCGTTTCCTCGATGATTTGCGCCTTTACCCACGAGCCCTTCACGCGATACTCGTCGGGCGAAACTGGATTCAACGTTTCGATGTAAAGATCCTGCACGTCCGCGCCGTTATTGGTAAATCCCCACGCGATGCGCTCGTTGTGGCCGATGATGACCATCGGCGCACCCGGCAAAGTAAGACCTTTTACGTTCCAATCCGGGGCCGTGAGGTGCACTTCGTACCAAATGGAAGGCATCATCAGATCGAGGTGCGTATCGTTCGCGAGCAGCGGTTTTCCCGTGGCCGTGTGCGCTCCGCTGACAACCCAATTGTTACTGCCCAGTCCTTGCCGAATTTCGTTCCGGGATTCCGCCAGAAACCTTTCAACCGATTGTGCTAACGCCGAGGTTAAATCGGGAGCGTTTCCGTCCGGCCCGCTGGTTGCGCCGCCGAGCTCCGCTTTAAAAACCGTATCCGGCTGTATGTCGTCATCATCATCATCCTCATCGGGATCGGTCGCCGAACGCTGTGACCCATCATTCGGCACATTCGGATCGCCGATCACAAAATGATCCAGCGCAGATTCCTGGGAAAACAGGTCCCTGGCGCGATCCGGTCCTGCGCGCCCGGCGACTTTGGCGCGGTTCATCTCGCGTTCGCGGGTGTCCGCCAACGTCCGATACATGTAGCCGGAAATCGCCAGCGTGTCGGCCGGCTTCCAGGGCTGTGGCTTGTAGCGAAGCAGCGAAAACTCGAGCGGCAGGTTGCCGACGCGCTGCTCGATAAATTGGTTCACGCCGCGGGCGTACGCTTCGAGGATTTTGCGCGGTTCTGGGTCGAGCCTCGCCGCTTCCTGGTCCGCGGCGCGGCCGAGCCCGAGCGTGCGGAAATCTTTATCAATGGCAAGAGTCCGGGGCCCGAGAATTTCCGAAAGTTGCCCGCGCGCCACGCGCCGCAGCAAGTCCATCTGCCATAGGCGGTCCTGCGCCATGACGTACCCCTGCGCTTCGGCGACGTCCGCGACCGACGCGGCGCGGATGTGCGGCACGCTCCAGCCGTCGCGGTCGACCGTAACCTCGCGTTCGAGACCAGGAAGCGAAATGTTTCCGGCGAGCTGCGGCAACGGCCGGTAGACGAACCACCACGCAGCCGCGCCGGCAAAAATGACAAGGAACCCAAGAATCCAGGAAAAGACTCGGGCGACAGTTTGCAATGGCACTCCTGGGTAAAGTGAGAAAAAAATTAGTTTAGAGTAGGCCTTAGGCGCGTGCAACCGCGCTAAAAGGAATGGACGGCATGGTTCGCCTGGCGTAACCAGCCCATGTTCTCGCAGGCGGATCACTGATCCCCGTAGCGAAACACCATGGACAGGTCATCCTGGGGCTTCGTCTTTGCCGCGGATGAATCGCAGCCGAACCGCCGCTGGCCATTTCGGGGCGATCCCGATTTCGCCGTCCTCGTGAAGACTGCCTATTTTTTCTTGGGTTCCGGTTTGGCTGGCGCGGCAGGCCTCAAGCCAGCCGCCGCATCTTGCAAATTCTTAACCGCGGTGGCGCTCAAAGCATAGAGCGCAGGCTCATTCTCGCGTTTTGCCAGGTAGTCGTCGCCGCTTTTTGCGATTTGCGCTTTTTCCACGCGCTTCCCGCTGTCGGAAGTCACGGTGATCTCGATCGAAGGGGCCGTGAAGCCATGGTCTGGGAATTTTGTCGCCGCCAGATCGCGAAGGTCCGCCACCAGCGTGCCGACGTTCCCTTCATCCATCTTTGTCCCGTTGGACCACCAGTCAGAGCCGCTGCGCGTGAGAAAAGTGCTCTTCGCGCCATCGTGAATTTCGATTTTTTCCGGATCGGCCCAGCCGAAATCAAACAACTTCTTGTTTCGAAAGTCGTCCAGGCTCTTGTCCATCGATGTGCCGACGGAGGCTGAAACCTTGTAGACTCCCGTGCCGGCACTGGGTTTCGCGTAGTAGTCGTCTTTGTTCTTGCGCACTTGCAGTTCTTCCGTGCCGGCAACGTCGGTGAGTTTTGCGGTACCCACCGGCGTGCCGGAGTTAAACGCGCGCAAGTCCTTTTTCTCATCCTCAGTCGCGCTCAGCTCCATCTTCGCATCGCCCAGCGACCGCACCAGGTCCTCCACCGCAGTCTGATCCGCCCGCAGCGGCTTGGGCTTCAGGATCTGCCATTGGTCTTTGCTTCGCCCGAACTCGATGGTTTGTTTCTTGGCGGTCAGTTCGACTCGGCTCAGCTTCTCCGAATCGAATGTCAGCAGGCGCTTGTCCCTCAGATCGTTTTCCGTCTTCTCCAGGCCGGTTTTATGGTAGCTCGCGACAATAAAGACCCGCGGATCGCCCTCGAGCGCGGCGTAAGCTCCGCTGCCGGTCGGCGTGTCATCGCCGAGCAGCAATTCCTCTGATTTTTGGCTTTTCTCCGTGATGCCGATTTCCATCGCGGGCTTTGCCAGCCCGTAGGCATTCAGGTCGGCAGCTTTCTCTTCCAGCAGGCGGTCGGAATTCAACGGCGACAGATTGGAAAGCAGGGTTGAGACGGAGTCCTGGTCCGCAGGCAATGGTTTTGGCGCAGTGATTTGCCACTTGCCCGCCTCGTTCTTGGCCAGCGTCAGGTCCGGGGCGCCCCTCTTTGAAATCGAGATGCCCGTAACGTCCGCCGGCTTCACGTCCAGAATCTTCGGCGACGATTCCGCCGCGGACGTTATGGTGCTCGCAGGCGGTTTTCGATGATTCGACCAATATAGCGCGCCGCCCAGTGCTAGGAGCACTATCGCGGCGACCAGCAGTCCTCTACCTTTCATAAATCGTTCCCGAAAATATTCTCGCCTGCTTCTCCGCGCCTTCTACCTTCTCCGCCACCATACCCAGACTCCCGCAACCGCGATCCCGATCGGCAGGATCCCCAGGCTGGTAATGCCCACCCAACTGAGCTGCGACCGCGTCATGGTGATGGTCCGGATGTCCCGGTCTTTCGGCCGGATGGAAATCAGCTCTTCATCCGAGGCCAGCCAGTTGATGGCATTCATTGCCAGGTCCCGGTTTCCGTTAAACGGAAGAAACGCGTTCGCGACCCAATCCGAACTGCCGACGACCACAAAGCGCCCCTGTGAATTCTCCTTACCGGTCCGGTAGGAGCCGGCAGCGGCCAGGGTCAGGGGGCCTTTCTTGTTTTTGGGGTCGCTCGCGTTGATGCGCGGCGTATCTAGCTTTTCCGTTGCCAGGCTGCTCTCGGAGGATTCGAACAGCTTGTCAACCGTCGTCTTGTCTCCGTTCTTGACTTCGAGGGACCGCGAATAGGGGAACGCTGTAGCGGTGCCCTTCATCGTGTTCACGATTTCGTGCGAGTCGTAGCGCGTCACTAATGCATCCTGGTAGCCGAGACCTGCGAGCTGGCCGATGGGGTTGAGGTCCAGGATCAAGTCTTTGTCCGGCGTGACTCCCCAGCTTTCGAGAGCCTTCGAGAGCGCGTCGTTGTCGGCAATTTCCGTGCGCCCCATTTTCAGCGGCGGATTGAGCAGGAACATGGCGCGCCCGCCGTCTTCGACATATTTCTTGATCGCGTCCACTTCCGGTTGTTGTTGATCCGACTTCGGCCCCGCTACCACAAGCACGGTGCAGTCAGTGGGAACTTCCGCTTTGCCGAGCAGATTGATCGACTTTGTTTCGTAGGCCTCTTTCCCGAGCAAGTCCTTGAACCGCGAATATCCGTCGCTGCCGGTTTCGTCGATCTGATGTTCGCCGCTGCCGGTGACGAAGCAGATCGTGCGCTTGTTCGACTTGAGGTCCCGAATGAAAGCCCCGGTGATGCCTTCCTCGGTCAGCCCGTTGGCTTCCTCCTTGCGCGTGCCAATCTCAACGACGGCCGTCCCCAGGCTCTTAACCCCTGCCGCTCGTGCCGCCAGGGGATTCTTCTCGAGATCCACATATTGCACATGGACCTTGGGGGAAAGATTCGAGTACTGCTCGAGCGTGTCTTTGGCATGGCTGAATCCGGTCGGCCGGTCGTAGTAATAAATCGTCGCCGGCTCCTTGAGGCCCTTCACAATTTTCGCGGTTTGCTCGGAGAGGCTGTAGCGCTTGTTCGCGGTTGCATCATAAGTTTTGTTGTAGCGGTCGCCCAGGACATTCGCCACGGTGATAATGGCCACCACCACGGCAATGTAGAGCGTCACATAAGCCACATATTTCGTCTGTCTCGCCTGGAGCAGTGGAAGGTTCATTTACAAAAACAACCCCAGGAAGATCACGCTGAGGTAATAAATAGCGTCCTTCGTATCGATGACCCCTTTCACAAACGAATCCATGTGCGTGGTCGTGGAAATGTACGTGACCACATCCGCCCACGTTCCCGACTGATAGCCGCCCACCCAGCCCAGCACGAAAATGAGCAGGCACACGCCAAACGTGGCGGTGCCCGCAATGATCTGGTTCTTTGTCAGCGTGGAAATAAAAGTACCAAGCGCAAGCAGCGCCGCAGCCTGGAGCAGCACGCCGAGATACCCTACGGCCATGGGCTTCCAGTCCGGATTGCCGTACTTGAAGAGGAACGCAAAATTCAGGCCCGTCACGAATAGCATCGCGGCGTAAAGAAGAACCGAAGCCAGCCACTTTCCAAGAATGATTTCCACGTCGCGGATCGGAGAGGTCGCCAGCAGCTCGATCGTGCCATTGCGCTTCTCTTCTGCAAACAGGCGCATGGTCATAAGCGGCACAAAAAACAGATTCACGACGTTCATATTGCCCAGCAATTGCCGCACGATCTGGTCGTTGACGTTCATGGGAAACATTTCCCCGCGCATCTGCGACTCCATGCTGTAAAAAATGAACGCGCCCACCATGTTCCAGAAGAACCAGCCAAAAATCAGGGCGAACATGATGAACAGGATGTATGCGACGGGCGAAACAAAGTAGCTTCGCAGCTCCTTTTGGCAAATGACCCAGATGTTTTTCATTGCGCTGCTTCCTTTACCTTGGCTTTTTCTGGCGGCGTTTGCGATTGCTCGCCCGTCAGTTGCAGGAAGATTTCCTCCAGGCTCACCGACGCGGGCCGCATTTCATTGAGGTCCCAGCCGGCCGCGACCACCGCGCGGGCGAGGTCGCCCCGCGCGAAACTGCCTTTGCGGTTCTCTACTTCAAAAGTGCTTCCCTGCGGGCGTTTTCCCTTGAACGTCACGCGGCTCACTCCGGCAACCTTCTCGAGCTGTTCGCGGACCGCCTCCGTATCGAGCGCTCCGTCTCGCGAGCCGACCTCCACAAGCATGGTCTCCGCTCCGCGGGCGCGGCTTTGCAGGTTGCTCACCGAGTCCGTCGCTACCAGTCTTCCTTTGTTGATAATGATCACCTGCTGGCAGGTCTGCTCGACCTCCGGGAGAATGTGCGTGCTCAAAATGATGGTATGGTCGCCAGCAAGACTCTTGATCAGATCCCGCGTCTCATTGATTTGCTTCGGATCGAGTCCCGCCGTGGGTTCGTCCAGAATGAGTACGTCGGGATTGTGCAGAATCGCTTGTGCCAAACCGACGCGCTGGCGGTAGCCTTTCGATAGTTTGCCGAGCAGCTTGTCCTTCATATCGGTAATCGCGCAACGCTCGCAGGCCGTGTCGACGCGCTGCCGCAGGTCCGTGCCCGCCAGCCCTTTCAGCTTCCCCACGAACATCAGATATTCCGTCGCGCGCATCTCGTGGTACAACGGCGGCATCTCCGGGAGATACCCGATGCGCTTTTTTACCTCCATGGGTTGTTCGAGGACGTCAAAGCCCGCGACCGAAGCCGCGCCTGACGTTGGAGGCAAAAAGCACGTCAGCATGCGCATGGTCGTGGTTTTGCCGGCTCCGTTCGGGCCAAGAAAGCCTACGATCTGGCCCTTCTCGACTTCGAACGAGATGTGATCGACAGCCGTCGTGCGTGCATACCTTTTTGTCAGCTCGCTTACTTTAATCATGATTTTTTCAATTTGGAGAACTGTCGAATGCTTCACTCAATGCGTAGCAGTGAAACAATATCCTAAAAACTCGGGAAGCCATGTGTCAACCCTCCCTTTTCAAACACCCTCCCTTTTCAAATCTGATTGCATCTTTTCGAAAAAAGGTGCCTGGGCAAAAACGTTTCTGCCGCTTTCCCCCTCCGGTTTCTCATGAAACACGCCGGCAAGCATCGCGCATTTCTCCTGCTACAATCTCAAGAAGAGCTAAAAGGAGAAGTTTCGTTGCCATGTTCGTCGTGCGCTTAATCGGCGTGTTGGCATTGGTGGCGCTCAACGGTTTCTTCGCCGCGACCGAGTTTTCCCTCGTCGCGGTGCGCTTGTCGCGCATCCGCCAGCTCGTGGTCAAAGGCAGCTTGCGCGCCCGTGTCGTCGAAAGTTTACTGGGCGATCTGCACCGGGTGGTTTCCGGCGTTCAACTCGGCATCACTCTGACCAGCCTGGCCATCGGCGCGCTTGGCGAAGTCACACTTGCGAAGGAGCTCCAGGTCCTGTGGCCTGGTAAACCCGGCGCACACTCGGTTCTGCTGGCCCACGGCATCGCCTTGGCCTGTGCCTTCGCGCTTCTCAGTGGCCTTCACGTGGTCATGGGGGAGCTCGTCCCGAAGACCGTGAGCCTGGCACGCGCCGAACGCGTGGCCTTGCTCGTGGCTGTGCCGTTTCGCTGGTTTCTCAACACCTTTCGCTGGCTTATCAGTCTGCTCGACGGCGTCTCCGGCGCCATCGTGAAAGCTTTGGGGGTCTCCGTTCCTCCAGCGCACGGCGTCGCGCACTCGACCGAGGAGTTGCAAATCCAGATCCAGCAGGCGCGCGAGCGTGGGCTGCTCGCCGCCGGCGAGGAAAAATTCATTCTCAGCGCCATCGAACTGTCGCAAATCCAGGTCCGCGAAATCATGGTGCCTCGTCCGGACATGCATACTTTGCCCATCGAATCCAGTCTTGATGACGTGATGCGTGCGTTTGCCACCACGCAGCGCTCGCGTATTCCCGTTTACCGCGACTCTCCCGACCACATTCTCGGGTTCGTGCACATCAAGGACATGATGTGGGTGCTTCTTGACCGCGAGCGACGCCTCGAAGAAAACCTTCCCGCGCCTTCTTTTGATTTGCGGCGCGTTCTGCGCGAAGTCCTGATTGTCCCCGAAACCAAGCCTGCCAGCGAATTGCTTCTCGAATTGCGCACGCGCCGCGTCGGTTTGGCCATGGTCGTCGACGAATTCGGCAGCATTCTCGGCCTGGTGACCATCGAAGATATCATCGAACAGATGGTTGGCGAAATTCACGACGAGTTTGACGTGGTGGAAAAGCCGTTCCCGCTTGCGGACGGGGCGATGATTTTTGACGCCGCCCTCAACGTGCGCGACCTCGACGCGCAATACAACATCACGCTGCCCGAGGATCCTGCTTACGCCACCGTCGGCGGTTTCGTTCTCGATCAACTTGGCTTCATTCCTAAGGGCGGCGAGAGTTTTGATTTTGGCAATTACCGGTTTGCCGTCGTCGAAATGGATGGCAAGCGTGTCGCCCGCGTAAAGATCCAGCGCGTCCGCCCGCCAGAAACGGAAAGCGCGCCTGCAAACACCGCCGATGTTATGCTCCAAATGGCCAAAAGCCAAAAATCCTCCGCCGGAGATTCCTAGCCGTGGGCGAAAACCCATTTGGAGTGCGGCGGCTTGCTTGTCCTGAGCGGAGTCGAAGGGCCGCCGCTTTTCTTTCCAGCAAGCTCGAGCCAAAGGAAAGATTTATCATTCCGAGGCCGCCTATTTTGCGGCCGAGGAATCGAGGCAGATTTCAGCTACCCCACTGACCAAACTTTCGTATCTCGAAACAGGCACATCCGAAAGCCTTGACCCTTAGGGTAGGCTCCGGTAGACAATGAAGGCGTGAGTCCGCACAAGCACCGGATCGCCGATTACCTGCGGCCCAAAACGCTTGCGATGTTGTTGCTCGGGTTTTCTTCAGGCCTTCCCTTTTTTTTGGTCGGCAATACGTTCGGCTACTGGCTGCGCGATGAACACACCTCCCTGACGGCGATCGGGTTTCTTTCCTGGGTGGGCATTGCATATTCGCTGAAGTTTCTGTGGGCGCCCTTGATGGATCGCGTCGACTTGCCGTTGTTTAAACGGCTTGGACATCGGCGCGGATGGATGATGTTCTCGCAGATCGTCGTCGGGCTGGCGCTGTGCGCTATGGGCGGAACTGGCACGAAAGCTGGGCTCGGCCGGCTTGGCGCTTTTGCCCTCGTCGTCGCGTTTGCCTCATCGACACAGGACATTGTGGTCGATGCCTGGCGAATTGAATCGGCAGACGACGGAGAAGAACAAGGCCTCCTCGCGTCTGCCTATCAGTTCAGCTACCGCATGGCGCTCCTGGCTACGGATTCCGTTATCCTCATCGTGGCAGCGACCGTGGGCTGGCGCATGTCCTACGGTATCTACGGCGCATGTATGGCCGTTGGAATGATCACGACCTGGTTTGCGAAGGAACCGGAGCGCGCGGATGCGGTGCTGGATGAAAAAGAGCGCGAAGCGCCGCTTTGGACGCCGCGCGGTTTCTTCGACGCTGTTGTGGGACCGTTCATCGCTTTCTTCCGTGCACATGGCTGGCTCGCGCTTGTGATGTTAGCGGCAATCAGCCTCTACCGGTTGCCGGACTTCATCATGGGTCCGATGTCGAATCCCTACTACCATGACATCGGTCTTTCGAAGGAAACGGTCGGAGCGGTGCGCGGCTCAATCGGACTCATCGCTACGTTTGCAGGCATCGCCGCGGGCGGATTCTGCTCGCTGAAGCTTGGCTTCATGCGCGCGCTCGTCATCGGGGGCATTGTGCAGGCAGCCGCGATTGCCGCGTATGCGACTCTCGCGTTCGCGGGCACGAGCATTCCTCTCTTCGCGCTCGTCATGGTGGGTGACAACTTCGGCATCAGCTTTGCAGGCGTTGCGCTTGTCGCGTACATGTCGAGTCTCACCAATCTGGGATACACCGCCACGCAGTATGCGCTCTTGAGTTCAACCTACGCCTGGCTGGGAAAGATCTTGAAGGGATTTTCCGGTGCTGCGGTCGAAAGCCTGAGCACCAGGCACGGCCTCATTCACGCCTACGGCATTTTCTTTATCGCTTGCGGATTGACCGGCGTGCCTGCGGTCCTTCTGTTCGCGGCATTGGGTTACTGGCACAGGCGGAAACAACCGGCGCCAGCCGCTGCCTAGGAAAGTCTTCGTAACGCAAAGCCACTGCCCGGTTGACGCGCGAGGCACGCTGAGCTTCCTCGGCGTCCTCGCGCCCGTCCCAGTTGGGACGCCATGCTTAACGACGCCCGCGGCCACCTCTTCGACGCTCCGCACATGGTCGTCTATCCCGCGCTCGCTGTCATGATCGCGGTGCCTGTTCCCGGCATACGCCGGGGGCTACCCTTATTACCTTATAGCGTTGCCATAGCGCGTGCTCCTGGTCTATGCTGCGTGGCAATCGTGAAGGCAAGGCATGCATCTCTCCATCCTCTGGGCCTCTCCTCGACAGCTTTCTACTGGTGCGCCTGGGGCCTTTTGTGCTCGACCATGCTTTTGGGGCCTGTTGCATGGGCACAGCAGACAGAACCGGCCAAGCCGGTCGTTGTGCAGCCGGGTGCGCCGGGCAAGCCGAGCAAGACGCTGCCGCCTGCCACGGCGGGCATGCTGCCGCCCTTCTCGCAAGCGGACGCGGAGTTTATGCACGGCATGATCATGCATCATGCCCAGGCCATCGAGATGACCGCGCTGATCGTGTCGCACACCGACAATCAGGAATTGCGGTTGCTCGGGGCGCGCATCAGCCGCTCGCAGTCGGATGAGATCAAATTTATGAAGCGTTGGCTCGCGGCGCGGGGGGAGGCAGTCACCATGGCTAGCTCGTCTGCGGCAGCCTCCTCGGGGACGACTTCTTCGGGCGCAGGCCCTTCTCAAGGTGTTGGGGCCACGCCAGGAATGGATATGTCGAATATGTCGCACGGGGCGATGGGGCTTATGCCCGGTATGCTTTCGCCGGAGCAGATGGAAGCGCTGCGGAAAGCGAAGGGCGGGGAGTTCGACCACTTGTTTCTAACCGGGATGATTCAACACCACAACGGCGCGCTGATCATGGTGAAGGATTTGTTCGACACCGCGGGCGCCGGTCAGGATGCCGAGCTATTCAACTTCGCGACCGATGTGGACACGGGGCAAAGGGCCGAGATCCGGATCATGCAGGGACTGCTGGAGAAAAAAGCATCGGAGGAGAGACGATGAACCGATTGGCCGAAGGTTCTTTTCGTATGGTGGTGGCGGCACTCTTTTTCTGTTTCTGTGTGAGCCGAGTCGAGGCACAGGCGCAAGGCCAAACGCCTCGAACCCCTCCGCCGGCTCACGCGACCTCACAGCAATCCGCGGACAAGGACAAAGATAAAGATCAGGAAAAGCAGAACGGGGACGACGAGAACGCGAATCCCTTTGCTCCCGAACCCGCACCGGCGCTCCCGCCGGGGATGACTGGCTCCGATGTGAACGATCCGCGCGCCAAGCTGGCGCCGGGGTTGTATGACGCCGGCGAAGCCACGATGGGCATGAAGCACCTGGCGCTGGTCAGGAAGCCCGACGCATTTCAACTGGGCGCCAGTGATCCCGATGATCCGAAAGTCCAGAAGGTGATCGGCCAAATGGGCATCGGCAACATGACAGCAAAGATTCCGAAGGAAATGCATCTGGCGATCGCACAGCTGGCTTTCGGGAACTCGGACATCGCGTTCCAGGGCAACCACCTGTTTCTGGGAAACTTTTATGGCGTGAACATCTTTGACATTTCTGATCCTTCGAGCGCGAGGTTGGTGACTTCCATGGTGTGTCCTGGCGGGCAGGGCGACGTGTCGGTGTACAAGAACCTGCTGTTCATGTCGGTCGAGATGCCGAATGGACGGCTGGATTGCGGCGTCCAAGGATTTCCGCCGGAGCCTCCGCCGCCGGCAGGCGAAGACAAGGACAAAGAAAGGAAACCTCGCATTCCGGCAGCGCAAAAGGAGCGTTTCCGCGGCGTGAGAATCTTCGACATTTCCGACATCCGCAACCCGAAACAGGTGGCGGCAGTGCAGACATGCCGCGGATCGCACACGCACACTCTGGTGCTGGATCCAAACGACAAAGACAACGCTTATATCTACGTCTCGGGCACCTCGTTTGTGCGTCAGCCGGAAGAACTGCCGGGCTGTTCTGGCGAAGCGCCGGACAAGGACCCGAATACGGCGCTGTTTCGCATTGAAGTGATTAAGGTTCCGCTGGCTGCGCCGCAAGAGGCAAAGGTCGTGTCCAGCCCGCGCTTGTTCATCGATCCGCGAACCGGTGCGATGAACGGCCTGAATAACGGGGGCACTCACGGCAGGAAAGGCGCAGAGAAACCGAAGGACACAGACCAGTGCCACGACATCACCGTGTACTCGGCAATTGGGTTGGCAGCGGGCGCGTGCTCCGGAAACGGAATTGTGCTGGACATCAAGGACCCGGTGCATCCAAAGCGCGTCGATGCGGTGAACGACCCGAACTATTCCTATTGGCACTCGGCTTCGTTCTCGAACAATGGGGACAAAGTCGTGTTTACCGACGAGTGGGGCGGGGGACTGGGCGCGCGCTGCCGGCCAAACGATCCGAACAAGTGGGGCGCCGATGCCATCTTTCATCTGAAGGACGACAAGCTGAGTTTCGCGAACTACTACAAGATGCCCGCCGCCCAGGGCGACACCGAGAATTGCGTTGCGCACAATGGCTCGCTCGTTCCGATTCCCGGCCGCGATATTGAGGTGCAGGGGTGGTATCAGGGCGGCGTGTCGGTGATGGACTTCACCGATCCGGAGAACCCTTTCGAGATTGCCTACTTCGACCGTGGGCCGGTTGAATCGAAGATGCTGGTGCTCGGCGGCGAGTGGTCGGCCTATTGGTACAACGGCTACATCTACGGTTCGGAGATTGCGCGCGGCCTGGACGTGTTTGAATTGTCGCCGAGCAAGTTCCTGACGCAGAACGAGATCGATGCGGCCAAGACGGTTCGCGTGGCGGAGTTGAATGTGCAGAATCAGCAAAAGATCGCGTGGCCCGCAAAACTGGTCGTGGCGAAGGCCTATGTCGATCAATTGGAACGGTCCGCGGCTTTGCCCGCACAACAAATCGCCGCGCTACGGCAGGCCATGCAAAGCGCAGAGAGTTCGCACCTGAGCCGAAGCAAAGTGGCGAAGTTAAAGGGCATGGCGCCATCGTTGGAAAAAGACGCGGCCACGGCGAAAAGCCCGGCGGATTCGACTCGGCTGCATGAGCTAGCTGAGATTCTCAAACACCCGTCAGCTTGAGAGACTCCCCAACGAGGCGCGAAGCGGCGGCTGAGGGCGGCGCTAGGGCTGCCGGGGATCTATTTGGTGAGGATGACGGGGGTGCCGCGGTTTAGGCCCAGAGTACGGGCGGCATTGCCTCTGTTGAGGCCAATTTCGATGAAGCCGCCGGAGCCGAGATACGCAAACGGCTCAGCGCCGTTGCCCTGCGCAAACGTTTCGACGAAGCGAGTAACCGCCTGGGTTCCGGCTTGCAACTGGATGGCGCCGCCGCTCAGGGCGCTCTCCGGCAAATCCTCCTGGCGGAAATTGGTGATCAAGTTGCCAAACGTATCGGCGCGCAGGATGACACCCTTGAGAGCGCCATCGGCTGGTTTGGGACGGGGAAGGGCGAAGCGCTTGTAATCCTCAATTTGCTCGCCCATGCTCGAGCTCTGCCAGTTTTTCGTGAGCCACGCCGCCACGGGCGCGAAAATGTCGCGGCCATGAAACGTCTTGCTGACCGGCTGCAAGTAATAGTGTTCGGCGTTGGCGTGGCGCACCACCAGGCCCTCCGCTTCGCGTTCATAGACCACGGAGAGAACGCCATTGTCCGGCGCGACGAAGTATTGATTGCCCGCGCTGACCAGCAGCGGCCGTCGCTCGGTACCGACGCCGGGATCGACGACGACGACGTGAACGGTCTTCGGCGGAAAATAGGAATATGCCGAGCCAATCGCCAGCGCGCCGTCGAGCAGGTCAAACGGCGTGACGTTGTGAGTGACGTCCACGATGGTCGCGTCGGGATTGATCTTGAGAATGACGCCCTTCAGCGTGCCGGCCAGATGGTCGCTCGTACCGTAGTCCGTCGTCAGAGTGATGATCGCGTTGGCCAAGGAGCTCTCTCGTCAGCGAAGTTGCGCGATTCGCGCTTGCGAAGACGCGTTCCTCGCGTCGCGCGGTTCACCCGCGCGCAGTAACGCGCTCCGCATTCTTGACGCTAACGAATGTCTTCGTTTGCGTCAAGAATCGAGACGTTCTGTGCTTGTTCAATTTGCCTACGTTCGCGCGGGCTTGGCAGGCCGATGCATAGATGAGGTTCGGCGGGCCCTGAAGGAATTTTCAGACGTGGCCCTGCTCGGGTGCGCAGGGATGCCACTCGGGGTCGGGGAAATGCGTGCGGCAGAACCACTGGCTGCAGCGCTCGCAATATTGCTGAGCGACTTTGTCGCAGGGTTCGTCTACGCGCGAAATGCCCTGACAGGTTTGTTCCTGCGGCTTAACGGCTGGTCCGGACATCGGTTCCTCCTCGGCAAATGAGGTGCTGCCTTGGAAGGGCGGTTAGCGGGCAGGTACGACCACACCCACTTTGTTCACTCCGCTGCAAGCAATATACACCCGTCCGTCTGCCGTTGCAGCCATATTGCGTACCGTTCCGCCGCCGGAGGGAATTTCGGTGCGGGCCATGGTTTCTGCCTTGGGATCGAAGCGGATCATCGTGTTCGGTTTCACCCCGGATTCGCTGTACCAAACCATCCCGTCAGGCGTGATGGCGATGCCGTACGGATTCGATGTCGGACCGCCGGGTGAATTCCACATTTTTACGTCGCCGGTCTTGGGGTCCAGGCGGCCCAGATGCCCGCGCTCGAAATCCGTGAAGTAGACGCGGTCTTCCGCGTCGATGGCCATTCTTCGGGGGCGCACTCCTTCCGGCAGGGGATACTCCCGGATGGCCATCGTCTTGGGATCGATGCTGGCGAGCTTGTTGGTAAAGAATTCACAGAAGAATGGCACGCCTTGGCTGTTGACCTGAATTCCGTAGGGGTGAGCGTTGCCCGTCGGAACCGTTTGTAACTCGACCTTTCCGCTTCCGGGATCCAGCCGCCCGACAAAATTACCGACTTGCACGGTGAACCAAAGGATGCCGTCGGAGTCAAAAACCAACGAGTGCGGATCTTCGGCCTTCTTGTCGGGCATTTTGTAGTCCTTGACTTCGCCAGTTTGCGGGTCGAGCTTACCGATGTAATGAGCAAAGTTTCCTGTAAACCAGATATTGCCCGCAGAATCGGCAACCAGGCCGTGCGGACCAGAGTTGTCCACCTTCAAGGGAAATTCCTTGAACGCGCCACTTCCCGGATCGAGCCGTCCGATTTTGTTTTGCATCTGTTCGGTGAACCACAGCGCACCGTCCATGCCGACGGCGGGATCGTGGGGATGCGCTCCTCTGGTTGGCACATCCCACTCCTTGATGCTGACCTTCAGCTCGCCAACACCGCTCCCGGTTTCTTTGGTAGCGCCGGCGTGTGTGCCGGCGGTTTTTCCATCTGTTGTAAGGGCACGATCTATCGTGCTCTCTTTGTTTCCCGCCGCCGTGCGCGGTGACACGATCGCCGCGCCCAGCACCACGGCCCCCGCCGCCAGGGCCACCGCCAATTGGCCGTAAGTCCACATAATCTCTCGCCAGCTTGCTTTCATAACTGCCTCCCGACTGGGATGTTTCTCCGAAACCTCGCGACAGCTTACGCCTAAGGAGATTCCCTGGGAAGGCGGAGTAAGGTGAATGAAGGTGAATGTGGATTTTGGCGCGTCGGAATTGCAGACACATGAAACCGGGAATCATTTCGACGATGCCCTTGCTCCTCCCGCAACCCCTTTCCCCTCAAGCTTTGCCATCGCCGTCCCGGGGACATACGTGGTGATAGCTCTTCTCGTGCGGCCACACCCGGCTTGAGCCCCGGTTCTGTTAACCATTTTCCCCTTCAGGCGTTATAAGGGGTGGACGAGCAACCGAGGTTCACGTGCAACCTGGCACTAAACAAGGAGCTAACCATGTCCGAGGAAGTTATCCTCTTTCCGATTCTCTTCAGCTTGATAGGATTTGTGATTTGGACCATATTCTCGACGATCCGCCGTTACAAAACCACGCAGTTGCAAGCAGGGCTGCAAACCAAGCTACTCGAAAAGTTTGGCTCCGGCCAGGAATTGCTGGCCTATGTCCAGAGCGACGCGGGGAAACGCTTCTTGGAATCCCTGACCATGGAACAAAGGACGCCCTATCGACGGATTCTGGGTGCGGCACAGGCCAGCGTGGTTCTTATCTTGCTTGCCTTCGCGCTCTTGTTTCTGCGCGGCAGAATATACGGCGCCGAAGAAGGCTTCCTCGTATTCGGCACCATCCTTCTCAGCCTGGGCGTCGGTTTCGGACTGTCGGCGGCCTTGTCCTACTACCTGTCGAAGTCGTTCGGGTTGCTGACCGAGAGCACCGAGCACCGTCCGTGATGCATGCGTATTTGGCCACAAGTTCGCTCGGCTAGCATCGAGCTTGCGGAGCCCGCGGCCGACTCGCTTGGGTGCCCGGCCGCCCAGCCGACCCTGAACCGGGAGGCCTTCCGCGTTTTCTACGGCCGGACCAACCGTTCGCTGTGGGCCTATCTTCTGCGGGTATCGCGACGCCGAGACGTTGCGGATGATTTGCTGCAGGAGAGTTACTGCCGTTTTCTGGCGGCCAAGTTGCCGGAAATGAATGCGGCAGAAAGCAGGAGTTATCTCTTCAAGATTGCCACGAATCTGTTGCGTGATCGATGGCGCACGAGAGAAGTTCCCGACACCGTGAGCGCCGCCGCTCAACCCTGTGCACGTGATGCTGAAACGCGCACGGATGTCCGCCAGGCTTTTGAGCACTTAAAACCCCGTGATCGTCAGCTGCTCTGGCTCGCCCATGTGGAAGGCTTCGACCACAGAGAGATTGCTCGCCTGACGGGACTAAAGGTAGCGAGTATTCGCGTGTTGCTATTTCGCGCGCGCCGCGAATTGGCGAGCATGCTGGGGGAGCGTTCGCGAATGGGAGGCAAAGCGTAGCCATGAACCGATTTTCTTGCGAAAAGCAAACGGAAATCATCGAGTCCTTGCGTCGCGGCGCTTGGGATGCTGACCTTGCGAAGCATGTGGCCACTTGCGCGATTTGCGCAGACACGGTGGCGGTATCGCAATTCTTGCTGACAGACCAGCGAGCTGCCGCTGTGCTGCCTGACCCCGACTTTCTCTGGTGGAAGGCACAACTTGCGAGCAAGCAAATGGCCGTGGAACGAGCGACCCGGTCGATTTCGCTAGTCAGGAAGGTCAGTTACTGGAGCGTGGCTGCGGCAGGACTCTGGATAGTATTCGCGCCAGGCCACATTGAATCGGCTATGGCTGCTCTCTCAGAGCATGAGATTTGGCCGGCGGGTGCGTTAAGTCAAAGTGCGCTGTTCATGGGCGTTGGAGCGCTTGTCTTTGCGCTCCTCGGTTGTTTGTACTTGGCCCGCGCAGAAAAATGATGTTCTCTCTGGACTTGTCAATGACTGCCGATTTGGTGGAAGCATACAGATGAAGAAACAAACGGGAATCCGGAAGGGGCTTCTCCGGATTCCCGTGGGGTTGCCGCCCTCGTTCTGGAAGGGAACTAGGCTTGGGTACGATGAGGCGGGCAACAATCGTGACCTGTTCCGGCATCTCGTTGCTCGCTGCCTCGCGCGGAGCCTGCTATCCAGATCTGGGAAAGGAAGTAGCGGTTGCGATAGCGATGGAAAAGCAATTTTGACTGAGCTTGCTTCGCGTTGGCCTGCGCCGCGAACGACGTCACAACCGTCGCGGCAGCGTGGTCCGTACGTTGAATCAACAAAACCGAAGAGTCATACGCCACTTTCTGAACCCGGTACTCGCCTGCCGGAAGCGCCATCCTCCGTGCCGCGGATGCGAAGGGAATATTCACGAGCAAGGGCTCCTGCGCTCACGCCGTTTCGGTCGCTGCCATAAGGGCCAGCGCCAACATCCCTGTCATGGTGATTCTGATTTGATCCTGAAAAGGGCCATTTTCGTGATCACTCCGTCGCCTGAAAGGCGACGGTAAGTCGCAAACCAAACGGGACTTGGCGGCTTTGCGCTAGGTGTCATTCTGGGCGAAGCGAGGGATCTGCTTTTCGCGAAAACCCCAGGAGGCCCCTAAAGTCGTGAGTCTCACGCGAACTCTTCAGCCCAGGACGCAGCGCGCCCGAAGCTACGTGTCTTTTGAAGCGAACGAACGGCCAGGAGCACTAACAAATCATGATGGGTGGCGGACGGGAGGAACTCCTTGTGCCGCGGCTTGGTGCCGTGGTGCTATATTCGTCCCACACAGAGGGGTTTGAGTGACGCGAGGCAGCCAATCAACGGATGTAGTGCGCTTTAACACCTACGAAGTGCATCTTCGCGCTGGCGAGCTGTATAGGGCGGGGCACAAAATCAGGCTGCAAGACCAGCCGTTTCGGGTTCTCGCCATGCTCTTGGAACATCCGGGAGAAGTCGTCGCCCGCGAAGAGCTTCAGAAACGGCTTTGGCCGGCGGACACCTTTGTGGACTTTGACCACAGCCTCAACACCGCTATCAAGAAGCTGCGCCTGGCGCTGTGTGATGACAAGGAGAATCCGCGATTCATCGAAACTCTCCCCAAGCGCGGTTACCGGTTTATTGGTACCGTTAAGCAGCCAGCCAAGCAGCCATCATCCGCTCCGCAAGCAACCCCACCCCTCTCTCCGTCAAATACAAAGTCTGCGGCTGCTTCAATCTCGGTCGGGCGCGTAGCCCGGGTCTCTACCGAAGGTAAACCAACTTTCGTTTTGGTCTCTTCGAACGAGGAGTCCGCCGCCGAACGAGAAAAACTCGATGCCGCAAACGACGATGTTGGATTGTCACTCCTAATTGCCGCTCAAAAGGTGTTTTTGGTCCCCAAAGGGACATCCGTAAGGATTCTAGAAGTCCAGGAAACGGCGTCCCGTTGCCTTGTCCGCATCCTCGAAGGCGAACATTACGGCAAGACCGCGCTGGTACCACTCAAATTCCTCCCGGAATTGGCCTCATAACTGCCCCCCCTCGCTCAACCATTGCTGCCCCACCGAGCGGAGCCAAGCGCAGCGAGTTGCTCTCCCGCGTCTTCGGGTAATCTACGGAGCTTCAGCTGCCCATTTGTCTTGACGTTGCGGAGCGCATCGAGCGCGCTGTTCGGAGAAGCCGGAACCGCCGCTGGCCAGTAGGCCAAAGATAAGGCAATAACCCGCCTTATCCCAGAACTCCGTTGGGAGAACCATTCCGGTCGGGACCAGTGTTTTAGGGAAGATGCCGGGAACAGCGCCGGCTTTTTTGCAAATCCATAGCTCTTCGGCTGTGAGCGATCGGCCCACCGGCCGGAAAGGAATTCAAGGGATCCTGACAACCCGGGCAAAAACGTTGTTTGGGTTGTGGTGGCAGCTTCTTCGGTCCAGGTTGATACAGTATCAAGAGAAATAGCAGGGCAGGCGTGTTTCCGCGACGAGGCTGGCCAGTGGCGATTTTCAAAGGGTAGGAGCACGATAGATTCTGCCCTCTGCAAAGGCGGGCTGGATGAGGGCTGAAGGGCGCATGCGGGTTTAGGTGACGCAAGGGACAGCAAGGCGAAAGGCGGAGGCGGCGCTCGAAAGGGCGCGGCGGGGGCAAGGTGTGAGCGGCGAAGAGGCGCTGGGGCTAGCCGAAACAACTTCGCTCGACGAACTGCTAGCTACGGCCGGCGACTTGCGCGAAAAGGGGAAAGGCAGGGCCGTCAGCTACTCGAAGAAAGTATTTATTCCGCTGACGACACTCTGTCGCGACTACTGTTCCTACTGCACGTTTCGGAAGGATCCTGGGCAGCCGGGCGCGCACTTTATGACGCCGGACGAAGTGCTGGCGATGGCCGAAGAAGGGCGGCGCGCCGGTTGCAAGGAGGCACTGTTCAGCCTGGGAGATCAACCGGAGCGGATTTTCCGAGAAGCGCGGGAATTTCTGCGGGGCCAAGGCTATCGACGTACGCTGGATTATTTGGCGGCCATGTGCGAGCTGGTGCTCGAGCGCACCGGGCTCTTGCCGCATGCGAATCCCGGCGTGATGGACGGCGCGGCGCTTGACAAACTCAAGGAATCGAACGCCAGTGTGGGCCTGATGCTGGAAAACGTCAGTGTGAGGCTGATGCGCGACGGCCTACCGCATGCGAATGCGCCGGACAAAGTTCCTTCGCTGCGACTGCGCACGATCGAAGAAGCCGGGAAGCGCTCGATCGCGTTCACGACCGGCATTCTGATCGGGATCGGCGAAACGATGGAGGAACGGATCGACTCGCTGCTGGCGATCCGCAAGATGCATGAAAAGTACGGTCACATTCAGGAAGTGATCGTGCAGAACTTTCGCGCAAAGCCGCAGATTCCGATGGCCCATCACGTTGAGCCTTCACTCGAGGAAATGTTAAGAACGCTTGCGGTTGCCCGGTTGATTCTTGGTGCGGAGATGAATCTGCAAGCGCCGCCGAATTTAAGCTACGAGGACTTTCCGCGATTGCTCGACGCGGGGATCAACGATTGGGGCGGGATTTCGCCTGTGACCAAAGACTTCATCAATCCGGAGGCGGCGTGGCCGCAGATTTCGAAGTTGCAAGAAGAAACCGAGGCCAGAGGGTTCGTGCTGCGCGAGAGGCTGGCGCTGTATCCGGAATTCGTCGCACGGGAACATTTTGTCTCGGCGCGAGTGCGGCAAAAAATGAACGCGCTAGCTGCGGCGGACGGATTCGCAGCGCAGTAAGGACGGAGAATGCAGACGGCTCGCCACGCTCGGAATGGCCAGGCATTGCTTGAACGTCGATGATCGGGACTATGCAGAAAAACTGGGTCGTCCCCGAAGCGTGAGGCAGTCAAGCAAAAGCGGCAGCGGGGCAGCGGGGCTGGCGCACCCCACATGACCTACAGTGGAGGAAACTCCGTCGCGAGCTACAGGGGCAAGCCGGTGAAGCGAATGCCGACAGAATGCGCTTTGTAGCGGATGTTCAAACCAATCAGCAAGGCCGTTATGGATTCGACGATGCGGGCGTTTTCGAGTTTGCCGCCGTTTACAGCGCGGGCACCTGGAAGTTTCTCTGCCAGTTCGGTTGCCACTCGCTTTGCCAGGTCGTCGTCGCTGCAGACGAGGATGTCGCAATCGATCGAGCCAGTTTGCGCGAGCAATTCCGCGCTCACGTTGTGAAACGCGGCTGCGACGGCCACCGACTCGGGGACAAGTTCACGGGCCAGCTGAGCGGCCGAGCCTTGCCATACGCCGAGCATTCGGGATGGTGCGCCGCCGACCGCTGCGGCAAGCGGAACCGTCGTGTCAATCAGAATTTGGCCAGGCCTCCAGTAAGGCTTGAGTTGTTTCAAGAGGGCAGCCTGGCCCGTGAAGGGAACGGTAAGCACAACGACTTCGCACTGTCCGACAACGGCAGGGTTGTCTGCGCTTTCCATCTTTGTGTTCGACCCGAGGCGCGCACGAAGCAGCTTTGCAGTTTCCGCCGCGCGATTCGCGTCGCGCGAACCAACTACGACGTGTTCACCGGCAGCGGCCCAGCGGGCGGCCAGCCCTGAGCCTTCCGGCCCGGTCCCACCAAGAATGCCTATTTTTCTGGTCATTCGATCACCTGTTTTTGCTCATGGCCGCGCTAGCGGCGGTCAGCGGATTGGCAACGCGCGACAACGCGCTCCGACGACGGCGCTATCCACCCTCTGTCAAAGGCCTTCCGCAAAGCAGCTGGTCTCAATCTAGCGGCAAGGGGCAAATTTTTGAAGCTGAGTTTTTCGAATATGCCGGTATCTTGACAGGCCAACAACGGCGGGAATAGGCTCGACGGAGTCTTTCCTTCCGCAGGGGGTGTGGAGTGAGCCGAAAGAACCTTGTGTGCTTGCAGGTTTTTGCTGTCCTGGTGATTGTGGGCCTCGCGTGCTGCCAGGGTTCAACCGCGTACGGGCAAGCGGTAAATGCGACTCTCTCTGGAAAGGTCGTCGATTCCTCGGGGGGATCTGTAGGCAAGGCCAGCGTGACGGCCACAAACACGGCTACAGGATTCTCCCGTTCGGTCGAAGCATCGGATGCCGGCGAGTATACGATCCCTGCGCTTCCTGCGGGTGAATACGCTGTTTCTGCGGTGTTCGTCGGCTTTGGCAAACAAGCAAAGACGATTACCCTGCAAGTTGGGCAAGCGGCGGAATTGGACTTTACGCTGACGCCGGGAGGCGTTGCCGAAAAAGTAGAAGTGGAGGCGACCTCGGAGCTTCAAGAACCGACGCGAACGCAGGTCAGTACGGTCGTCACGCAGAACCAGATTGTGAACCTGCCGGTAAACGGGCGCGAATTCATTAATTTCGCGCTGCTTTCTCCGGCGGTGCAAATCGGGGACACAACGTCGGGAAGCACGGACGTGATCGTCGAGCCAGTGACGAAACTTTCGTTTGCTGGGCAGAACATTCACTACAACTTTATCGCCGTGGACGGGGCTGATGACGTGTCCACGGCTTCGGGCATCCAGCGCGGCACGCCGCCGCAAGAATCGGTGCAAGAGTTCCGCGTAATTAACACGGATTATTCCACTGAATTTGGGCGCGCGGTCGGCGGCATCGTGAATATCATCACGCGCAGCGGCACCAACGAATGGCACGGCACGCTGTACGAATATTTCCGCAACGACAAGATGGATGCCGTCAATTTGCTGCAAGCTACCGGCGCGCACACGTTGCGACAGAACCAGTTCGGCGGTGCGATTGGCGGGCCGATCCAGAAAGACAAGACTTTTCTTTACACCAATTATGAACTGCAGCGTCGCGGGGAATCGCCGTTTTACAACTCCGCAGTTCTCGCGAACATCAAGTTCATCGACGAATTGAAGACCCAAGTGTACGGTCTGCCGGCAGAGCCGCGTCTAGGCGGCGTTCTCCGCAGCAATGATACGGACAACGGCTTCGTGCGCATCGACCACGGCTTTAACCCCAACGAGCAGTTGTTCGTGCGTTATTTCGTGAACGACGGGCGTTTGTTGAATCAGTCCCCCTTGAACGATGGATTTGACCTGCCTTCGGCTTTTAAGAACAACTTTTACCGCGATCAGTCGATTGCGGGCACGCTGACTTCGGTGATTCATCCAAAGCTGGTGAACGAATTGCGCGTGCAGTTTGCCCGGCGGTCTTTTGATTTCCCCACCGTGACCACGCAGCCGCACCTGGAGCTTTCGAACACCTTCACGCTCGGCGTGAATCGGGGAAATCCTGATTTTTACCGGGAGTCGCGGTTTGAGTTGGTCGACAACGTGACGCGCAACTTCGACAAGCACACCGTCAGCTTCGGAGGAAACTACAACTTCGTAAAGACGACGGAGTCGTTTCCGCTGTTCTATCCCTTCGAAGCGGATTTTCCGAGCCTCGGCGCTTACCTCGGTAATGACCACGCGAATGATAATTCTTCGACAGGTCTCGTATGCGCTTCTCCAGCAAACGACCCCGGTGGTCCAGGGCCGGCGGGGTGCCAGCATCCTAACGTCGTCTTCTTCGAGCGGTTCCAAGCGCCAAATTACAACGAACCGGCGTTACCTAATTTTGCTTCCGTTTACGCGGGAGGACGCATCAGTTCGGCGATTCGCAATGCGGCGGAAGGATCGATGAATCATACTTACAACGGGCTCTACATCGAGGATCAATGGCGAGCCACGGGCAATCTCACGCTCAACGGCGGAATTCGCTGGGAGTGGGAGACTTGGCCTTCGAACGCACTGTCGACGCAGTGGAAAAACTTCGACCCGCGTCTTGGCGCAGCCTACAAAGTAGGGACAAGGAAAAATGTGGTGTTGCGTGGCGGATTTGGACTCTTCCACGGGATTATTCCTGCCCCCTTGCTGGCTTGTCAGATTCCTTCATGCGGCGGCACTCCCAATGTCGCGCAACTCGACAATGGTAAGTACCCCGGACGCCCGTTTGAAGATAGTCTGAACGCCAAGACCGAGCTGTTCGCGTTTGCCAGTTCGCCGATGCTTACGAATTTTGCGATGGGCCAGCTGCTCGACAGCGGTACTTACCCTGACGCGACGACGATTTCCCCATTTACCGGGACGACCACCGGGCCGTGCATCCCTGTTTCGACGTGCGCGTTTTTCGGACCTTCGGTGATTGTGCGGTTCGTGCAAAATCATCAAAACCCCTACGGCATTCAGGCCAGCCTGGCGCTCGAATTCGAGCCGCTGCCAGACACGACCGTGAGCATCAGCGGACTGCATGTCCGCGGGGTGCATCTCGGCAGCTTCTACAATGTAAATCAGCCGGACGTGCAACAGGTTGCCACATTGCATGACTCGCAGGGTCGTAGCGGATCGAAGGACGAGTACTGCCCGCTGATTCCGCCGGCGGGTAGCCAGCAGCCACCCTGCGCGTTCAATCCCGGCGTGCGCACATTCCCGATCGCCGTGTACTTTGAGGCGACGTCCCGTTGGGATTCGCAATACGACGGATTGCTCATCAACGTCAACAGGCGGCTTACGCGCAACTTTTCTTATGGTCTCAGCTATACGTGGTCGAAGACGATTGATGACGGGCCGAACCCGAGTTTTGTGCTTATCCCGCAAGATAGCCTGAATTTCCGCGAAGAACGGGCCCTTTCTTCGGATGACGTTCGCAACCGTCTGGTGCTGAATGGAACCGTGACGACGCCAAACACCTGGAACATCTTCGCGCGGGATTTCCTGGTGGGGCTGATCGTGACCGTTCAGTCGCCGCAGCGTTTTTCGAAGTTTGCCGGGTTTGACGCGAATGGCGACATCTTCGGCAACAACGACCGCGCGGGCATCGAGCCGCGGAATACCTTTGTCGGCGATAATTTCCGCTCGGTTGACGTGCGCCTTGCACGCAAGTTCACTTTCGAGGAAAAGCGCAGCCTCGAGTTCATCGCCGAAGCGTTTAACCTCGGGAATACTCTGAACGTACGCTTCTTTAATACGGTTTACGGCGCCTCTGATTTTTGCCCGTTCAATCCTGCGGCATTTGGCTGCCCGGCAACGCCTTCCGGCTTCCGCGAGGGCTCGCCAAATCCGCTTTATGGCACGCCCCGGGCCGTCTTCAACCCACGCCAGATTCAATTGGCGTTGAAGTTCAATTTTTAGAAGTGTCTTATCATCTTCGTTCCATGGTCCGGCTGCGGAGAAATCGCTAGCCGGGCCGCTGTTCATCGAAAAGTGCGCGACAGCTGGGGATGGCCTTGATGGTGGATTCTGGGCGTCTTGGAACGGTTGTAGGGATAGACGCCGAGAGTGCGTTTCGGCCAATGAGCGCACGGCGGCTGCTGGTGCTTGGCGGCATCGGGCTCATTCTCGTGGGGATGCTCTTCGGCGACATTTTCGCGGTTTTTGTTTTGCACCAGAATGCCGCGAAGGTGGGAGAGAGTTTATCGTCGGCGGCACACGCGGCGGTGGCGGGGGATGCGCGGGCGGTCGCCTTGAGTTTTCAAGCGGTTGGGAGTTTCCTTGAAAACCGCGGAACGAAAGTGGACACCCACGTCCACATGATTGCGTTCGGGTATTTGGCGCTGATGCTGGCGCTCTTCGAGCCGTGGGTGGCGCTTCGGGAAAGCACAAGAAAGAACCTTGCATGGACGTTCCTTTTTGGCGCGTGGCTGCTGCCCGTCGGCGTCTTCCTGATCCACTACGTTGGCCTCGCTTACAGCCCGCTCGAAGCCATCGGCTGGGCCAGTATTTTCGCGGACTTCGGCGGCGCACTCGTCATTCTCGCCACCCTTGCTTATCTATTTGGAGTTGCCCGACGCTTCCGCCGGCCAGAGTGGGCAGCAAAAGAAGACGGCCTGCTCGCGGATCGCAGCATGGCTGGACGCGTTCTCTTCGCTGGCGGGCTCGGGCTCGTGCTATTGGGCTTTCTTCATGGGGCCTACTACGCGGGAGTTGATCTCTATCGGCACGAGGCTCTGGATTACTCGCTGCTCTCGGAGATGACCAGTACGGCAGCCGCAAGGAATGGGACTGCCGTGGACACGGCTGTGGGGGAGTATGGAGAATTGGCGGGTGAAAAAGCCGTGAATATCGCGGCGCATGCGCACGCCATCGAGTTCGGGTTGCTGGCGATGCTGCTCGGTTTTTTTCAAGGTTATGTGCGCCTGTGTGAATCGTGGAAACGAAATTGGGCCTGGCTGTTGCTGCTCGGTTCGCTGGTGCTGCCGGTGTTCGTTTTGCTGGAGTTGCGGCTCGGGCTTCTCGCCGGCGGGATTGCCGATGCGGGCGGACTACTGGTGATTTTGGCGCTGCTGGCGATGTGGATCGGAATCGTGCGATACACCGGGGAGATGGATGCCGGATCTGTTTCGATGGGAGCAAGAGGATGAGCGCGGGGCGGCGTTTGCTGATCGTCGGAGGAATGGCCCTGGCGCTGCTCGGGATGATTTACGGAGGGTGGTATGCGGTTTTTGCGGAGCATCAAGAACTCGACGGCATCGGCAGATCGTTGACGGCAAGCTTTAGCGCCGCGGCGGAACGCAATGCTCGAGCTGCGCAAAGCGCCCTCGAGCAGTATCGGAAACGGAAGTACGACTACGACCGACACGTCGATGTTCATGGACATTGGATTGGACTCGCGATGCTTTTGATTGTTTTGGGAATTGGGCTTGACCGCGTGAGCTTCAGCGAGCAGGTGAAAATGCTTTTGGCGACGGCGCTGGTGCTGGGTTCGTTTCTTTTTCCGCTGGGAGTGCTTCTCGAGACGCTGAACCACGGGTCTGAGCCCCGTGCGCTGGCGGTTGCGGGATCGGCGCTGGTGATTGTGTCACTGGCGGGAATGACGCTGGGATTTCTGCGGGCGCAAAACAGCAACTGAGCTTGTGTTCGCTTTTTTGCCCGGGCCGCCTTGCTACGCGGTTTCGAGCGAACTAGAATGACGGCGCTGGAGTGGAGCACCCACACTCGCAGCGAACTGCTGCGTTTGCCTTTGCGCCAAAGGAAGAGCGGAATCTAACGTGTACGCCGCCCCATTTTCGTATCATCGCGCCGCTTCGCTAGAAGAAGCCGTGACGCTGTTGCGGGAGCTTGGCGAGGAAGCACGTGTCATTGCCGGGGGCCAGAGCTTGATTCCGCTGATGAAAATGCGCATGGCGCGACCGGGCGCGCTCGTCGATATCCATCTCATTTCCGGGCTGAACGGCATCGAGAGGTCCAACGGGGAGCTGCGTTTCGGCGCGCTCGCACGCCATGCTGAAATCGAAGACTCTCGAGTCGCTTCCACAATTCCCATCCTTCACGATTGCGCGGCGGGGATCGCAGACATACAGGTCCGCAACCAGGGAACGATCGGCGGCTCGTTGGCGGAAGCCGACCCGAGCGGCGATTGGGGAACAGCGCTCATGGCGCTCGAGACCTCCGTCATTTGCTTTGGCCCGGGGGGCGAGCGCACCGTGCCGCTCGAAGCCTTCATCAAGGATGCGTACACGACGGTGCTGGCCCACGATGAACTGATCAGCGGAGTCCATGTGAAGCTTCCGCCTAAGGGCAGCGGCGGCGCACACCTGGCGTTCAAGCGCACGGCGCCGGTATACCCCACCGCGAGTGCTTCGGTCGAGCTTACTCTCGAAGACCACCACTTGTGCAGAGACGCACGCATTGTTTTGGGCTGCGTGGGGCTTACGGCGATTCGCGCGAAAGAAGCGGAGGTGGCGTTGCGCGGGAAGACGCTCGATGAGAAGAGCATTCGGACGGCCGTGGACGCCGCGCGAGCGGCTGCAGATCCACAGAGCGACATGCGCGGCTCGGCAGATTACAAGCGGGTGTTAGTGGGAACGCTGGTCAAGCGCGCCATCGGCATAGCGGCACGGCGCGCGCGAGGGGAATCCGTCCCAGCGGGGCATGAATATGCCGGACGCTAAGAAAATTCTTGTACGCGTTCGCGTGAACGGAAAAGCGCGCGAAGCGGAGGTCGAGCCGCGAACGCTGCTGGTGGAATTTTTGCGCGAGCATCTGAATCTGACGGGCACGCATGTTGGATGCGACACGTCCTACTGCGGCGCTTGCACGGTGATTCTGAACGGGCGCACCGTGAAATCGTGCACGCTGTTCGCGCCGATGGCGGATGGCGGCGAAATTACGACGGTCGAAGGGCTCGGGATTGACGGCAAGCTCGATGCGGTCCAGGAAGCCTTTGCGGAATGCCACGGGTTGCAGTGCGGCTACTGCACGCCGGGGATCCTCCTTTCCACGGTGCAGCTTCTCGAGAAACACCCCAAGCCGACCGACGAGCAAATCCGGAAGGGCATCGCCGGCAATACCTGCCGCTGCACCGGTTATCAGAACATTTTCAAGTCCATTCGCATGGCCGCCGCGGAAATGGAGAAACGGTAGGCGATGGAGATCAAGCTCGCCGGCGAGTTCACGGTGCAGAAAACGCCGGAAGAAGTCTACGGGTTCCTGGTGGACCCCAAGCGCTTTTGTCCGCTGCTTCCGGATTTTGAAAGCATGGAGGTTGTGGATCCAAAGAATTTTCTGGTGAAACTGAGCGTGGGCATTTCGCATATTCGCGGGACGGCCGCGGTAAAGATGACCTTGGTCGACGAGGAGAAGCCGCGGCAAGCGGCGTACGAAGGGAAAGGCGAGGTGCCGGGAGGCTCGGCGACGATTCGCGCGCGGTTTCAACTCGAAGAGTTGCCGGGCGGGCAGACGAAAGTGAAATGGTCGGGGCAATCGAGCGTGCTGGGTCGGGTGATTTCGCTGGCCGGAGGTTTGCTCGAGCCGCTGGGGAAGAAAAACGTGCAGAAACTGATTGATGGGCTTCAGCAGGCGCTTGCCTAATCTAAGCACGAGAGACGAGACCTTTGATGGCCCGCAAATCAAATAGGATGAGTAAAAAGAAGCCGGCGCGCGCCGCGGCGCATAGCTCTTCCACAAATGGCACGAAAACCGCGGCCGCGAAGTGGGTGGGCCAGCCGATTCGGCGCAAGGAAGAGAGCCGCCTTGTGCGCGGGAGGGGCATTTTCGTTGACGATGAAAAAATGCCCGGGATGCTGCATATCCGGTTTATCCGGTCGTCTTACGCGCATGCCCAAATCTCGCGGGTTGATGTCTCGAAGGCCGAGAAGTTCCCCGGAGTTGTTTGCACGTTGACCGGCGCGGAAATCAAGAAGCAAGTCCAGCCGTTCATCGAGATTGGACCCGGCGGCGCGCAGAAAATTGCCGATTATCCAATGGCGGTGGACAAAGTTGTGTTTCAGGGTGAACCGGTGGCTGCCGTGGTTGCGGAGACCAGGCTTGCCGCGGAGGACGCCGGGGAACTGGTTGAAGTTGATTACGAGCCATTGCCGGCTGTTGTTAGCGCAGAAGACGCGCTGAAGGACGAGAGTCTCCTGCACCCTGCCATGGGCACGAACCGCAACTGGCACGGCGTTTTTGAATACGGCGACGTCGAAAAAGCCTTCAAGCAGGCCGCCCACGTCGTGCACATCGGCCGATTGCACTTTCATCGTTTTTCGAGCACGCCGCTCGAGTGCAACGTCATCATGGCGAACTGGGACCCGCGCTCCGGCGACATCGAGTATCACTGCAACAACACGTTTCCGTCCTTTGCGTCGCAGTTTCTGGCACCGGCGCTCGGCGTGCGCATCGACCAGATTCACATGAAGAGTTTCGACATTGGCGGCGGCTTCGGGATCAAGATTACAAGCTATCCGTACATGGCGGTTTGTGCTCTGGCTTCGCGCAAAGCGGGCGGGCGTGGGGTGAAGTGGGTCGAGACGCGCATCGAGCACATGCAAGCGAGCGCGCACGGCAACGAACGTGTGTTTCTCGACACGCGCGTGGCGCTGGACCAGAACGGCGTTATTTTGGCAATCGATTCGAAACACGTTGACGATTGCGGCGGGTTTCCGCGGTATGAGCCGCTCGGCTGCGTGATTTGGGCACAAGTGCTTCCTGCCACGTACCGGCTGAAAAACATCCGCATCGATATGCATCAGGTGGTTACAAACAAGTGTCCTGTCGGGCCGAATCGCGGTTACTCGCGGATGCAGCACCTGTGGTTTATGGAGCGCGTGATTGATATTTGCGGACAGGCGCTGGGAATACCGGCCGATGCGATGCGAGTGCGCAATTACATTCGCAAAAACGAAATGCCATACAAGACGCCGAACGGGTGCGTGTATGACTCGGGCGATTACGCGAGCATGCTCGAGGCGGCGAAGAGACTAATCGGTTGGGACGGGTGGAAGAAGAAACAGGCTGCGGCGCGGAGCGAAAGGCGCTGGGTTGGCCTCGGGATTGGCTCGACGCTTGATTCGGGCACTAATAATTTCGGACAAGCGCGCATCATCAATCCCGACGCACCGTTCTCGGGGCAGTCCAAAGTCGGCATCGTCAAGCTGGATATCTACGGAGAAGTGGTCGTCAGCATGGGTTCGGTGCCGCAGGGGCAAGGACACGAGACAGCGGCGGCACAGGTAGTCGCGGACGCGCTCGGCATCACACCCGATCTTGTGAACGTGCGGCCGGGCTTTGATACCGCACACAACGCGTATACCGGTCACACGGGGACGTACGCGAGCCAGTTTGCCGTAACGGGGCTCACCGCGATTCACGGCGCTGCGATGAAGCTGCGCAAGGAATTGAGCAGGCTTGCGGCGTGGAAACTCGAAGCCAAGGAAAAAGACTTGGAGTTCGGCATCGGCGCCCAAGGACCTGAAGTTCGTGCCAAAGGAACGCAAAAAGCCATCAATTACTGGGCGCTGGCGAACCTGGTCAACGTGAACAATGCCGGGATGCCGAAATCACTTTGGGACATTACACTCAACTGCCGCCACGTTTTTCATGCGAATTTCGAAATCCCCGACGTCCAGCGCAAGTACGGCAATCTCACGCTGACTTATGCGGCGCAAATCCATGCGGCGGTCGTCGAAGTGGACCGGGAGACCTTCCAACCAAAGATCCTGGCTTATGCCTGCGTGGACGATTGCGGCAAAGCGGTAAATCCGCGGATTGTCGAAGGGCAGGTGCACGGAGCGTCGGCGCACGGCATCGGCGCAGCGCTGCTCGAAAATTGCGCCTACGATTCCGACGGCAACCTGCTGACCGCGACGTTCAGCGATTACACGCCTATCACAGCGATGAACATGCCGGAGCTCCTCTACGCTCACATGGAATCGCCCTCGCCCTTCACGCTGAACGGGGCGAAAGGCATGGGCGAAGGCGGCGCGGCTCCGGTGCACACGATTTGCGCGGCGCTTCAGGACGCACTTTATCCGAGCGGCGTGATCATCGACGATTCGCACAACACCGGGGATTCGCTCTTTCACGCGCTGCGAAAGGCGGAAAGCGGCGGCTACGCGGCGATGGTTCGTGTCGAGCATCGCACCGCCTCACGGTAGCGAGTCATTTTTGATATTCTCCCGCGATGTCAGGAAAAACTTAGATGAAGCGCGTGTGCATCATTGGCTGCGGATCCATTGGTAGCCTGTATGCCGCGCATCTGGCGGGTGTGACGGAAGTGTGGGCCTTTGTGCGGCGCGCGGAGCATGCCAGGGCACTCAACCAGGATGGGTTGCGCGTGTCCGGCACCCATGAATTGCACGCGCGTCTCCGGGCGACGAATGATCCCTCCTTATTGCCACAGTTTGATTTCGGAATCGTTGCCTCGAAGGCGACGCAAACGCGAAACGCAGTTGCTCCCGTCGCTCATCTTTTCAAGACGGGGGCTATCCTTTCTTCACAAAACGGCCTGGGCAGCGAAGAAGTCGTCGCCGAAATGGCGCAAACCTGCGTTATGCGCGGGACGACGTTCATGAGCGGGACGCGCGTAAGCGATACGCATGTGCGCTATGAGCTGGATACCGCCACATGGATGGGGCCATTTGAACCGACAAAAACGCCATTCTCCTTGGTCGAGGAAGCCGCGGCCCTGATTAATTCGTCAGGATTGAAAGCGGTGGCTTTAGAGGATGCCCGTCCCGCACAATGGTCGAAACTCATCTTCAATTCCTCAGTGAATGCGGTCGCGGCGCTTGCCGAGCTTCCACACAGTTTCCACTTTGCCGAAGAAGGACAATTCAGCGATCTCGGACATCTGCTGCATGCTTTGATCGAAGAAGGCAAACGAGTTGCTGAAGGCCTGGGTGTGAAGCTCTACGAAGACCCCTGGGAGATGAACAAGGTCGGCGCCCGGACGGATCATCCGCCCTCGATGCTCTATGACATCCGTCACAAGCTTGAAACGGAAGTCGATTTTCTTGGCGGGGCCATTGCCCGTGAGGCGCAACGGGCAGGGATCCCCGCGCCGCTGCATACCGCCCTTTATCGGCTGATCAAGGCCAAGGAGGTTTCCTGGACCTACCAAGGCAACGAAAAGGCGGTTGCCAAGTGAGCTATCCCGTCGACGAAAAGAAGTGGCAGCGCGTGCGGGAGATGCTGGAGCAGCACCATCTCGATGCGCTGGTGGTCCGCGCGCCTGACAACATTCTTTACCTGACGAACTACTGGACCATGAAGGGATATGACCTGGTTATTTTTCCGCGCGACGGCGATCCAACGCTTCTGGTCATCGAGCCACAATTCCGCGAAGCGCAGCGCACGGCGTGGAACAAAGACGTTCGCTTCTTCCATTTCTACGACGCGAAAGACCCGCGCCCGCCCATGGTGCGCGCCGTCGAAATGGCGGTCGATGTTCTGCGGGAACGGAAGCTCGATGCCCGCGTGGGGATCGAGCTTTCGCAGTTTTCACAGATTTGCGATCGCATGGTGGGGGAGCCGACGGTTTACTGGCAGGGTTATTACGATGCGTTTCGTTCGCGTTGCCGCGAAGTCATCGACGCTGCACCGCTGCTTGCCGAAGTGCGCATGATCAAAACCGCGCAAGAAATCGAGCGCATGCGTTTTGCCAATGAATTGGCCTCGATCGGCATGGAATACGCGCGCAGGAACATCAGGCCAGGAATGAAAGAAAGCGAAGTGGCGGCCATGATCGAGGGCCACATCCACACGGTGGGGGTCGGCTACAACGGAAAAGTCGCGATGGCGCGGGCGTTCACGCTGGTCTGGTCTGGGAAGGGCATCGCGACCTTCACGGCAACCAGCCATCGTCCGGTGGTCGAGAATGAGCCGACGCTGGTGGAGATCTGGGTCTGCGCCGACGGCTATTGGACCGATCTCACGAAAAATATTTGTCCAGGGCGGCTTACCGGGAAATACAACCGTTTGCTCGACCAACTCCTGAAGATTTTCTCCGATGGAATCGCGTGTGTTCGAGAAGGCGCGCCGCTCGGGGACATTGATCGCATCCTGCGGAAAGGGATTGCGGCTGCGGGTTATCCGGGCCAGCCATCGCATCCCGTTGCTCACGGCGTGGGCGCTCGGGCGCACGAGCCGCCGTATTCCCATCAGGCAGCTCCTGGTACCATGCGTTCCGGTATGGTGTTGGCCATCGAGCCCGGTGTGTACTGGGAAGGCGGTGGCGGCTTGCGCCTGGAAGACAATTTTCTTGTGACCGAGAGCGGCTGCGAGAAGCTTTGCTCGTACCCCGACGATTTTCGTTTGTGAGGCCAGGATGGCGACATCATCCGTGCGAGGGAAAACCGACAGGGTGAATGAGGATTTGACCAAGGCGATCCTCGGGCAGATTCGCGAAGACGAACTCGTTGCCATGTGCTCGGACGTCGTCAACATTCCGAGTCCCACGGGCGAAGAGCTGGAAATGGGGCGCTACATCCGCGCTGCGCTTGAGGCGGCGGGACTGACAGTTACCTGGCAAGAGGTCGAACCGGGACGCGCGAATGTGCTGGGGCTCTGGGAAGGCACGGGCAACGGCAAGAGCCTGATGTTCAACGGCCACATGGATACTTCGAACACCGGGCGCGAAGAGTTTTTAACGGGGATCGGTTACAAACCAAAAGCCATCATCAAGAACGGGTTCATCTACGGACTCGGCATCTACAACATGAAGGGCGCGCTGGTTTGCTATACGCAAGCCATAAAGGCGCTGAAGCGCGCAGGCATGAAGCTCGAAGGCGACCTGCTTGTCGCTGCCGTGGTTGGCGAAATCGAGAAGACGCAGTGGAGCGACGAATTCGTCGGCAAGGAATTTCGCGGCTACGGCGTGGGGACGCATCATCTCGTGAGCCACGGGGTGCTGCCCGACATGTGCCTCCTCGGCGAACCTACTGATCTGCAGCTGGTCCTGGGTCATTACGGGACGGTGTGGGTGCGCCTCTCGGTACATGGCCACTACGTGCATACGGGCTTCACACGCGGCAAGCAAGATTTGAACTCGGTGTTTCGCATGAAGGAAATCTTGCCAGCCATTTACGATTGGATTGCCGCTTGGGAAAACAAAGCGGCGTACCATGGTCAGCCTGGCGTCGTCAACGTTGGCTGCATCCGCGGCGGCTTTCCCTGGCGCGTCAGTCGCACTCCGGAACGCACCGACGTCTTTCTCGATGTGCGCGTGCCTCCCACGATGCCACTCAAAGAGGTGCGCATCGCGATCAAGCAACTGGTTCTCGAGCTTCGCAAGAGACACCCGGACTACGAGGTGGAGTACGAAACGTTTGTTTCCGTTCCCGGGGCGGAGATCTCCAAAGATCACCTGCTGGTCAAAACCGTGGAAGCCTGCCACGAGCGCGTTCTGGGCACGCCTGCCAAGCACAATACGGTCTTGTGGGATTCCGATGCCTCGGTGATGACGCGCTTTGCCATCGAAACGTTGAACTATGGGCCGTCGAGCGGGCCGCGCGACGCGGAAGGAGAAAAAGTAGCCGTCGAGACGCTCGTCAACACCGCAAAAATTTATGCCCTGGCGGCCGCGGAGATTTGCGGTGCGCATGGATAGGGAGGGTCAGACGAAGCCGCTGAGGCCCACGCAAAAGGAGATCGACCGCCGCTACGCGAATATCCGCGCGGCCATGGCAGCCGACCACCTTGCTGCTCTTATTATTTGCGGAAACCAGTACACGGGTTTTGAGGGCGCCGTCCGCTACGTGTCCGGTTTTGAAATCGTGCACCGCTATGTGTACGTTCTGCTGCCGCTATCCGGTGAGCCCACGCTCGTCTTTCCTCGGGAGGCCCGTTGGATCGGCGACAAAAAGGCTCCTTGGGTTCGCGACCAGGTCTGGGCGGAGATTCCTGGCAAATGGCTGCGCGAAAAAATCGAAGAAAAGAGGTGGAAGCGCGTCGGCGTTTACGGACTGGACTTCATCATGGCCGTGCGGGATTATCGCGAACTTCAGCAAGGATCGCTCGAGCTTGTTCCCTTTGATTTTCAATTCGATATGGCACGCGCCGTGAAAAGCGAGGAAGAGCTGGCAGGCGTGCGCGATGCAATGGATATCATCCTCGACGGGTTCGCTGCGCTCTTGAAATCCTATCGGCCCGGCAAGACCGAGGCGGAAATCATGGCCCCGGCGGTCGGGCGTTTCTTTGCGCGCGGCGCCGGGCCGCGAATGATGAACATCGTCTTGAGCGGTACGGGCGGAGAAGCGGAAGCGCACTTTAAGGTTCCTTCGCTTCGCAAGGTGGCCGCCGATGATTTGCTGCTGTACTCCCTCGAAGTTACCGGTGAGGCCGGCTACTGGGTGGAATTTTCTCGGGCGCTCATCGAAGGTCAGCCCAGCACACGCACGCGCGCCATGAGCGACGTTTATCCGGAAGCGATGGAAGCAGCCCGACTAAAGATGCACGACGGTGTTCTGGCCTGCGATGTTCACAAAGCCGCCGCCGATGTGTTCGAGCGCGCGGGCTTCGCGCTCGGCCATCTCACCGGCCATTCCATCGGCTTGACCATGATCGAACATCCCGCGATCGGGGCGAATACGCGGATCGCGCTCCGGGAAAACATGGTTTGTAGTTTCCATCCGCAGGTTGTGGATCAAAACGGCCAGGTGTGTCTCTATACGCAAGACACCTACCGCATTGGCAAGAAAGAGGGCGAATGCCTCGCGAGCGTGCCGTGGAAGTTCTACTCCGGGGCGGAGGTTTCGAGCAGAGCATGAGCGTTTTCGCGTTGGTCCATGGTTCTTGCCAGGATGCCTGGGTTTGGCACAAGGTGATCCCTTTGTTGCGCGCGGGTGGCCACCGTGTCGTCGCCATGGATTTGCCATTGAGCGATGCGGCCGCCGGTGCGAACGAATATGCCGATGCGGTTGTGAGCGCACTCGCGAATCTCGATGAGCCGCCCATTTTGGTTGGTCACTCGATGGCGGGAATGGTGATCCCGGTCGTGGCTTCTCGCCGCCCTGTCGAGCTGCTGGTGTTTCTTGCGGCGGCCATCCCCAAGCTCGGGAGGAGCTTGTTCGACCGTTTCCGCGGGGAAGAACGCGACATGTTCCAGCCGGACTGGCCCGGGAAAGATCCGTCTCGGAATCGCCAGGATGCACTCGACTACCTCTTCCACGATTGCGATCGGACGCTCGCCGAAGAGGCCATCAGGCACCTGCGCCCGCAAGCCTCTAGCCGCGTGGCTACGGAAGCACCACCGCTTGAGAAATGGCCCGCCGTGCCCAGCCAATCCATCGTTTGTGCCGAAGACCGGACCTTCAACCCTCGATGGTCGCGGGGAGCCAGCCGGAGGTTGCTCGGCGTCGAACCGATCGAGATTCCCGGTGGGCACTGTCCCTTCCTTTCTCGGCCAGATTTGCTTGCGGCTGAGCTCGCAGGACTTGCGGCATCGGAGGCCGCATGAGCGTGAAGGTCTGCATCGTCGGCTGCGGCGCGATTGGCAGCATCTTCGGGGCGCATCTTGCACGACTGGAAGAAGTCGAAGTCTACGCTTACGACGTGAACAAAGAGCACGTTCGCGCCATTCATGAGCGCGGCCTGCGCATCAGCGGCGCGGCGGATTTTACGGTGCACCTCGAGGCGACCTCGGACGTCTCACAGATTCCGGCTTGCGATCTTGGCATTGTTGCCACGAAAAGCACGCACACGCGCCGTGCGATCGAGCAAACGAAACACATCTTCGGTCTAGCCAGCGCGGTGTGCTCGGTGCAGAACGGCGTTGGCAACGAAGAGATTCTTGCCGAGCATGTCCGATACGTGATTCGCGGAACGACGTTTCCGGCAGGCCATCTTATCGGACCGGGACACGTCGGCTTTGACATCAACGGCGACACCTGGATCGGGCCCTTCGAGCCCACGAACACGCCCTATGAGTTTGTCGAGCGCCTTGCGGGCCTGCTCAATCGCGGCGGCATGCAGGTTATCCCGCTCGAAGACGCACGGGGCGCGCAATGGACGAAGCTGATCTTCAACGCCTCGACAAATCCCGTGGGCGCCCTTACGCTCCTCCACCATCGCGCCGCCACTCGCCTCCCTTCGACCGGAGCGCTTTTCAACGACCTCATCGCGGAAGGGGAAGCTGTGGCCAGGGCTCTGGGAATCGAACTTCACGGCGACCCGCGCGAGCTGGTGGAAAGGGGGGCAAGCGCTCCGGGCAAGCACCACGCCAGCATGCTGCAGGACGTGCTGGCCAAACGGCAAACCGAGGTCGACTTCATGAACGGCGCGATTGTGGAATGGGGAAAGAAGACCGGAGTGCCGACTCCCCTGAATCGGGCCATGTGGCAATTGATCAAAGGGCTCGAACATTCCTGGACCGACCCTTGAATACTTCTTTCAGGGTTGCCGATGCCTATTGCGAGAGAGAGGGCTCCGATGCCAAAAAAGTACGAGCCAAAGATGCTGGTTCGCAGGGCGGAGCGCCAAGACATCGCCACATTGGTCGAGATGAGAATGGCGCTACTGAAAGAAGTCGGCAACGTGCACAGTAAAACCGAGGGGAAAGAGCTGATGGGCGCGATCCGGCGGTACTTTCACAGGGAATTGAAGGCCGGACGATATGTGGGATTCATCGGCAAGATTCGAGGTCAAGCGGTAGCGTGCGGAGGCCTCGCCTTTTACGCGCGTCCTCCCTACCGGGGCAATCTCTCAGGAAAGGAGGCGTACTTGATGGGCATGTACACGGCGGTCGATTGGCGGCGCAAGGGACTCGGCCGTCGCATGCTCAGAAAGATCCTGGCCTTTGCCAAGGCTCGACGCGTGGGGAGAGTGTGGCTTCATTCCGAGCCTGGCGCCATAAGCTTGTACGATCGGGAAGGCTTTTGCTCCAACGACTGCTATAGGGAAATGATTTGTTGACATCCTCCCCGCCGCAAGCGGCGAGGATTCCTACGGCCTCTCGGTTTGTTTTCCCGAGATGGCTTCGGTGGGTTCCTCCCACAGCCGCCCTACTTCAGCGGAGGACCACGAAGAGGCTTTACGGCCCACCTGGCAAGGAGGAACAGTGCGTGATGATGGCTCCTGAGCGAGCCTAAAAAGGAGCGATGAGTCTTCCGTTCAAAATTGGCGTTCTGCAATTGAGTATGGAGCCGCTCGACGAGACCGTGCATATGGCGCAGGCGTGTGACGCTGCCGGCTTCGACGTCTTCTGGCTGGCAGAGGCTTACCCCTGGTGGCGCAAGCACTCGATGGAGGCGCGTTCCTCCACCGCCGCGACGGCCATCATTGCGCGCGAAACAAAAAGAATCGTCATCGCCTGGGGCATCATTTCGCCCTACACCCGTCATCCGGTGCAGATTGCCATGGAGGCGCGCATCCTCCAGGAAGCTGCCGGTGAGGGACGCTTTCTTCTCGGTCTCGGCGCATCGAAGATCTTTATGAAGGAAATTGGCGAAGGCGAGAAGGGCAGGGACGTCGGACCGGCCACCGTGATGCGCGAAAGCATCGAGATTATCAAGGGCATGCTCTCCGGCAACGAGGTGAAGTATCAAGGCAAAGCGTTTCAGGCCTTTGCACCGGCCCTGAAATCCGACGCGCGCGCGCCGCGCTGGCTGCCGCCGATTTACGTTGGCGCCACCGGCCCGGTCCTGCAGCGGCTCGCTGGCGCCATGACGCAGGGCTTGCTCACCGCAAGCATCACCACGCCGAAATTTGCCAGGTATTCGCGCAAAGTCATGGAGGATGGCGCGAAGAAGGCCGGCCGCGACGCCTCTCAGCTCGATCTTGGTTGTGTGGTGATTGGCAGCGTCGGCGAAGATCCAAGAACCGCTCGTGAAGGAGCCCGCGAAATGGCCGCCATGTACCTCGCCAACAAAGTGCAAAACATCAAGGGCTCGGCGGACACACTACTGGAGTGCGCCGGGCTAACGCGCGAAGAAATCGAGCCCATCGCCGACGCTATGGAAAAAGGCGGCCGCAAAGCCGCTGCGCGCGCCCTCTCCGATTCGACGCTCGAGAAGGTTTGTCCCATCGCGGGTTCGCCAAAACAGTGCATCGAAAAACTCGAGGAATATCGCGCCGCGGGCTGCACCCAGATGATGCTGGAACTCTGGGGCGACGACCGCCTCGAGCAGGCTCGTCTGTTCGGCGAAAAAGTCCTCCCTCATTTCCACCATCCGTAGTTGCTGCAGCGTTATCCTGAGGATGCTCGAAGGATCCCATGCCGGAGTTGCCGGACATCACCATTTACATCGAAGCGCTCGAGAAGCGCATTCTCGGTCAAACGCTGGAACGCGTGCGCGTCGTTAGCCCGTTTCTGTTGCGTACAGCGACGCCCCCGCTCGGCGGCGCCACCGGCAAAAAAGTCCTGCGTTTACGCCGCGTCGGGAAACGGATTTGCATTGGCCTCGAAGGCGACCTCTGGCTCGTTTTGCATTTGATGATTGCGGGCAGACTTCACTGGCGGGCCCGCGGCGTGAAGGGCTCCCCGCCCCGGGGCCTCGCGGCGTTTGACTTTCCCGTGGGATCGCTTCTCTGGACCGAGGCTGGCTCCCAAAAACGCGCCTCGCTCCATGTTGTTTCGGGCAAGGCTGGACTTCGCGAGTTGGACCCCGGTGGCATTGAGGTTCTCGTCTCCGACTCGGAGCAATTCGCTGCCGTTCTACTCTCGGCAAATCACACGCTGAAGCGCGCCCTCACCGACCCGCGTCTTTTCAGCGGCATCGGCAACGCCTACTCCGACGAAATCCTGTTCGAGGCAAAACTTTCGCCTCTTGCGTTTACCCGGAAACTCGCAGCCCCGGAAATAGATCGCCTTTTTGAGGCTGCGCGCACAACCCTTGCGCGTTGGACCGAGCGCCTCCGCCGGGAAGCAGGAGGAAGATTCCCCGAAAACGTCACCGCCTTTCGCGAAGGCATGGCCGTTCACGGTCGCTACAAACAGCCGTGCCCGCGTTGCGGAACGAAGGTCCAGCGCATCCGTTACGCCTCCAATGAAACCAATTACTGCCCCGCGTGCCAGACCGGCGGAAAACTCCTCGCCGACCGTGCTCTCTCTCGCCTTCTCGGTGAAGATTGGCCGCGCACGCTCGACGAGCTCGAACTCCTCACGACGAAACCCAAGTAGCTTTTTGGCATTGGAGAGGACTCGAAGGCTCGGCCGGCCGGGTCAGTCGAGGGCTCGAGCAATGGCTCCCTCGGCAATCAAGGCGGACACGGCTTCGATATCCGCCGCGAGGGGCCGATCCACGGACAGCATGCGCGATTTCGAGCGCACCGCTTCATAGGCCTTCATGGCCAGGTTTCCGGTTTTCAGCGGCGCGAGCAGGTCCACCCCCTGGCAGGCGCACAACAGCTCAATCGCAATCGTATTTCGCAGGTTTTTGAGCATCCCCTCGAGCCGCCGCGCCCCGCTCATTCCCATGGAGACGTAATCTTCTTGGTTCCCGGAAGTAGAAATCGAATCGACCGAGTGCGGTGTCGCCAGCGCTTTGTTCTCGCTGGTCAGCGCCGCGGCGGTCACCTGCGCAATCATAAACCCGGAATTCAGTCCTGGCTCCGGCGCGAGGAATGCGGGCAACATGCTGGTTAAAGGATTAGTCATTTGCTCGACCCGCCTCTCGACAATGCCGCCCAGGGTGGCGATTGCAATTGCCACTTGGTCGGCTGCCATCGCCAGTGGCTGACCATGAAAGTTGCCGCCACTGATGATGTCGCCCGCCGCGCCATCGCCCACGAACACCAATGGGTTGTCCGTCGCGCTGTTCAGCTCCACCGCGGCAATTTCTCGCGCTTGCCCGAGCGCGTCGCGCACCGCGCCGTGCACTTGCGGCGTGCAGCGCACGCTGTAGGCATCCTGCACGCGCGGATCTGTCTCCGCCGCCCGGTGCGATTCGCGAATCTGGCTCCCTTCGTTCAGACGCGCAAGGTTGCGGGCCGTCGTGGCAGCCCCGGGATAGGCACGCGCGTGCATGATTCTTCTGTCGAAGGCGCCGGGGCTGCCGCGCAGGGCATCGAGCGACAGTGCCGCGGCCACATCGGCAGTGTCCACGAGAATGTCGGCTTGCTGCAACGCGAGGCTCAGAAGCGCCAGCATTCCCTGCGTGCCGTTCAGCAGCGAAAGTCCTTCTTTCGCCTGCAACTCGATCGGAGCGATGCCGGCGCGCTTCATGGCTTCGCCGCCCGGCAAAGTTTCGTTGCGAAACCTCGCCTGCCCCTCGCCAATCATCACATGCGCCAGATGCGCCAGAGGGGCGAGGTCCCCGGAGGCGCCGACCGAGCCTTGCGACGGAATGACAGGGTGCACTTTCCCGTTCAACATCTGGCACAGCGTTTCCACGACACGCGGCCGCACGCCGCTCAGTCCTTTCGCCAAGGCGTTGGCCCGCAACAGCATCATCGCCCGGGTTTCGGCTTCGCCGAGCGATGGGCCGACGCCGCTCGCGTGTGAGCGCACGAGATTCACTTGCAGTTGGCGCACCTCGTCGGGAGAAATGCGCACGGACGCGAGCTTCCCAAAGCCGGTATTTATCCCATATGCAGTTGCGCCGGAAGCCAGAAGGCGTTCCACCGCCGCGCGGGAGGCATTCATCTTTTCGAAAGACGCGGGCGCCAGTCCCGTGTCTTCGCCTCCGAGGGCCACGGCATAGAGTTGCGCAAAGGTCAGATCGTTGCCCGTCAACAAAACGCTCATGGGCGGCTCCGATGCGGTTCAGGCACGCCTGCCGCAACCATGATCTTTCTATATTTTTCCGGCATAAGTTTTGGACGTCCGTTGCTTCCGCAAATCACATGTGTGGTTTCGCCGTTGGCCAGCACTTGACCGTCCGCATCGCGGATCACTTCGTAGGAAAACACCACCACGCGGTTCTTCGACTCCGCGATGCGCGTGCGAATGCGCAAGACTTCGTCGTAGCGCGCGGAGTGATGATAGCGGCAGTGCACGTCGGCCACCACGATGTGGCAGTCGTCTTCCTTTTCCATCTTTTTGTATTCCACGCCCAGCGCGCGCATCAATTCCACGCGGCCCACCTCGAACCACACCAGAAAATTCGCGTGATAGACCACGCCCATCTGGTCGGTCTCCGCATAGCGAACACGCACCTTCGCATCGTGATATTCGAGCATGCGATTCTCTCTGCCTATTCCGGCTTGCCTTGCCAGACCGGTTTGCGTTTTTCCAGGAAAGAAGCGAGGCCTTCTTTGAAATCGGGGGTGCAGCGAATGCGCGCATTTTCGAGGATCGCGCGCTCGAGGTCGTGGTCGACGGCGGGCGCCGCCGCGGAGGTCATCAAACGTTTCGCGCGCGAGAGGCTTGCGGGGCTCGCGGCAATCAAAAGGTCGGCAAGCTCCCTCGATCGCGTAAGAAGCTTTTCCGCCGCAACGATTTCATTGACCAGGCCGATGGCCCTGGCATCCTCCGCTTCCATGATCCGCCCGGTGAGCAGCAGGTCCCGGGTGCGCTTCTCTCCGATTTGACGAATCAGAAAAACGGAGACTAGGGCCGGCAAAAATCCGATTTTGACTTCCGTATAGCCAAACCTCGCCTCGGGAACCGCCAGCGTGAAATCGCACAACGTGGCAATTCCGCAGCCGCCTGCGAGAGCGGCGCCATTGACCGCGGCGATCGTCGGCCGCGGAAAGCTCCAGATGCGGCGGAACATTTTCGCCATGCGCCGGGAATCCTCCTGATTTTCCGCAGGCGACTGACCCGCAATCGCGGCAAGCATTTCCAGGTCCATGCCGGAACAAAACGCCGTGCCTGCTCCGGTGAGAATGGCTACGCGCGCATGACTTTTTTCTATGTCATCGAGCGCGGTTTGCAACTCGGCCATCATCGTCGCGGAGATGGCGTTGCGCTTGTCGGGACGATTCAGGGTAATGGTGGCGACAGCGCCGGAGATATCAAGAAGAAGCGTGGAATACATGAGTCAAATCTCCTCTCAGTTCACGAGTGGAGCATGGGCGTATTTTGCGCGAATTTCACTGGTCATGGCGAGGGCTTTGGAGAGCCGCCCGGCCTCGATGCCGGGATCGGCGCCCGTCTTGCGTAGCGCCTCGAGCACATTCTCGGTCGGGATGTTGCCCACCAGCTTGTCGCCGGCGAACGGACAGCCGCCGAGGCCGGTAAGGGCACTGTCAAAGCGGCGGCATCCGGCTTCGTAAGCCGCCAGGACTTTTTCTTCCGCATTTTCCGGCCGGCTGTGCAAGTGAACTCCGAGTTCGATTCCCGCAACATGATCTTTCACCTGACGGAAGAGGTCGCCGACCAGTTGCGGCGTGGCCGTGCCAACCGTGTCGGCCAGAGAAACCGTGCGAACGCGGATGTCCTTGAGCCACTCCAAGGTATCGGCAACGATCTCCGGCCCCCAGGGCTCGTCATAAGGGTTGCCAAAGGCCATCGAAATATAAACGACCAAGCCGCGATTAGCCGCCGCAGTTTCCTTTTTCAGTTTTTCGACCAGCGCGCGAGATTCCGCCCGCGTCATGTTAGCGTTGGCGCGACGGAAATACGCGGAGATGGAATACGGATAGCCGATGGTGGTCACGCCCGGCGTGGCCAAGGCACGTTCGAATCCTTTTTCATTGACGACGATTCCGATGATTTCCGGCGGCACGGTATCTGCGGAAAGGGCGGAGTTGAGTTTAGCCATTACCTCTTCGCTGTCCGCCATTTGCTTGACATGCTTGGGTGAAACAAAGCTGACCGCGTCAATGTGGCGGAAGCCGGCGACCACGAGCTCCTTCAAATACTCGGCTTTGTACTCCGTGGCAATGAATTCTTGCAGTCCCTGCCATGCATCCCGGGGGCATTCGACCAGTTTTATAGATTCAGCCATGTTTTGTGTGACGATGAAAGACATCTGTTGTGTTGACCGTCCCGGAACACAGAGGCGCGGGACAGGGTAAAGGTAAATGAGCCACGCCCAAGAAAGGCCGGTGGCCTAGATCAAACGTTGTGTGGATCATGTCTGAAGCACCCCTGTTTTGAATTCCGGGATATAGGGATTGAGTGACGCCGCTTCGAGCGCCCAGATCAATGCTTCGCGCGTATGGGCAGGATCGATAATGGCATCTACCCACAGCCGTGCTGCCGCGTAGCGAGGATCGCTTTGGTGTTCATAGGTTGCGCGGACGGATTCGTACAGTTCTTTCTTTTGCTTTTCGTCGACTTTCTTGCCTTCGCGCTCGAGTTGTTTGAGCTTGATTTCCACGAGTGTGCCGGCCGCGGAATCGCCGCTCATCACCGCGTAGCGCGCCGTGGGCCAGGCAAAAATGAACCGGGGATCATACGCTTTCCCGCACATCGCGTAATGTCCGGCGCCGAAGCTGCCACCGCAAATCACGGCAATCTTGGGGACCACGCTGTTGGCCACGGCATTGACCATTTTCGCGCCCGCGCGGATGATGCCGCTCCACTCGGCGTCCTTGCCGACCATAAAGCCGTTCACATCGTGCAAAAACACAAGTGGGATACGGTTCTGGTTACAGTCCATAATGAAGCGAGCGGCTTTCTCGGCCGATTCGGTATAAATTACTCCGCCAAATTCCATGCGTTTTTGGTCCGATCCGCGCGCCTGCGTTTGCACGTGCTTCTTTTGGTTGGCGACAAGACCAACTGCCCACCCGCCAACTCGCGCATAGCCGCAGAGCAGCGTTTCGCCGTATTCGGCTCGATACTCGTCGAATTCACCGGCGTCCACGATGCGCCCGATGATTTCGTGCGTATCATACTGTTTCGCCGGATCGCTGGAAAAAATGCCGTAGATTTCCTCGGCGGAATAAAGCGGGTCGCGCGGCCGCACATGGCTGAATGGCGAGGGATTCGGCGCTCCCAGCTTATCCGCGAGCGCGCGAATGCGATCAAGACACGCCTGGTCATCCGGCTCACGAAAATCCACGGTCCCGCTGATTTGCGAATGCATTTTCGCGCCGCCCAGATCTTCGGCGGACGACTTTTGCCCGATGGCGGCCTGCACCAGCGCGGGACCGGCGAGAAACAGTCCCGACCCTTCGGTCATGAGGATGTGATCGCACATCACCGGAAGATATGCGCCTCCCGCCACGCACATGCCCATGATGGCGGTAATCTGCGGAATGCCCATAGCGCTCATGATCGCATTGTTGCGAAAGACGCGGCCAAAGTCGTCGGTATCAGGAAAAACATCTTCCTGCAACGGAAGAAACACGCCCGCGGAATCGACCAGATAAATTGTCGGAATGTGATTGTCGATCGAGATATTCTGAGCGCGAATCACTTTTTTCGCGGTCATGGGAAAAAACGCGCCGGCTTTCACGGTGGCGTCGTTGGCGATGATCATGAAAGTGCGACCGCAAACTTTGGCGAGCCCGGTGATCGTGCCGGCACAAGGCGCGCCGCCCCACTCTTCGTACATTTCAAACGCCGCATAAATGCCGAGCTCGAAGAATGGCGAGTTGGGATCGATCAGCTTCGAGATGCGCTCACGCGCCGTCAGGCGGCCTTTTTTGTGCTGGGCCTCGATTGCCTTGGGGCCGCCGCCCTGGCGAATCTGTTCTTCCTCATTCTTAATTTCCGTGAGGAGATCGACGATGCGGCGGGTGTTCTTTTCGAAGTCGGGAGATTTGCGATTTGCGGCAGTTTTCAGGACGGAACCGGCCACGCTATAGCCTCACGCCATGTCGGGCGTTGGATACTCATAAGATAGATGCTACTTAGCCTTGGCTCACAGTATACGTGGTTTGCGCGCGTCGCGCGAACCGGAACCCATGCCGGGGCGGTAGCAAAGCGTGGTTAAGCTTGACGCGGACCTCTCAGAGCAGTCTAATTCGAGGCCTTACGGGAAAAACGACCGAGGGAGACCATGATCAAAGTCACCGTCGTGTATCCGAACACCTCTGGCGGCTATTTTGACATCCGCTACTACTGCGACACACATATCCCTTTGGTACGCAGGCTGCTGGGACCAGCGCTCGAGGGCGTCGCCGTAGAGCATGGAATCGCCGGCGCGACGCCCGGCTCTCCCGCTCCCTATCTGGCGATCGGACAGCTGCAATTCGATTCTGTGGAAGCGTTTCAATCCGCTTTTGGGCCGCACTCGCAGGAAATCATGAGCGATGTTCCCAATTACACGAACATCCAGCCCGTCATCCAAATCAGCGAAATTAAGTTGTAGCGCGTCGGGCAAAACGACCTTGCACTGCACACTACTGCACTGCACTGCACTCGGAAGGAAAAGAAAGAGGGGCCTTATAATGGTAAGCTAGGGATGGGTTCCTCAAGCAACCTGCGAGCGTGGTCCAGCGGTTAAGCTCAATCTGTGTCCAGTCGAAAGGAACTTTGATGAAAGCCTATTCGAAGAGTGTCTTGTCGCTCGGAGCCGCGGCGTTTTGGATTTTCGCGATCCCGTCCGCCGCGCAGCAGGCGGCCCCGGCGCAATCCACGGCGTCGGGCGCAAAAAAGGCTCCGGCCCCGACGCAGACAAAGAAACCTGCCGCCAAGCCCGCGCCGCTTGAAACCCCGCAGCTGAAGTTCGAAAAATACAAGCTCGAGAACGGCCTGGACGTCATCCTTTCCGAAGACCACCGGCTGCCGCTGGTGGCGGTCAATCTGTGGTACCACGTAGGGCCTGCGAACGAATTGCCCGGCCGCACAGGCTTCGCGCATCTTTTCGAGCACATGATGTTCGAAGGTTCGCGTCACGTCCCGGGAAATGCGCACTTCCATTTTCTGGAAGCTGCGGGAGCGAGCGATATCAATGGCACCACCGATTTCGACCGCACCAACTACTACGAAACTCTTCCATCGAACCAGTTGGCGTTGGCGCTCTGGTTGGAATCGGACCGCATGGGGTATCTGCCCGACAAGCTGGATCAGGCCAACCTTTCCAACCAACAGGACGTTGTGCGCAACGAGCGTCGCCAAAGCATGGAAAACGCGCCTTATGGAATCGTGGAAGAGGGAATGTTCCATTTGCTCTATCCCAAGGGCCACCCGTATTACGGCGACGTCATGGGTTCGCATGAGGACATCCAATCCGCAAAGCTGGAAGATGTGAGGAATTTCTTCAGGCTGTACTACGCCCCCAACAATGCCAGCCTTGCTATTGTGGGTGACTTTCAGCCGGAGCGTGCCAGAGAACTCGTGGAAAAGTATTTTGGCCCACTCAAGCGCGGCGACAATGTGCCGAGGATCACCGCCAAAACCCCGCCGATCACTTCCGAGCGCCGCGCCGTCATTCAAGACAACGTGCAACTCCCGCGGGTGTACGAGGCGTGGCTCACCTCGCCCATTTTCAAGCCGGGTGATGCGGAGGCGGACCTTGCCGCCACGGTGTTGGGAGGCGGGAAGTCCAGCCGGCTTTACAAGAAGCTCGTCTACGAAAAGCAGATCGCGCTGGATGTAGCGGCCAACCAGCAATCGCTGATGCTGGGTTCGGAGTTTCAGGTGCAGGCGACCGCGCGCCCGGGAGTGAAGCCGGAAGACCTCGAAAAAGCCGTCAACACGGAACTCGAGGCATTCCGCACCAATGGCCCGACGGAAGAAGAGTTGCAGCGCGCGCGAAACGTACTCGAGTCGCGCGTTATCGAAGGGCTCGAAACACTGGGAGGATCTGGCGGCGTTGCGGATCGCTTGAACAGCTACAACCATTACCTTGGAACGCCTGATTTTCTTGCCGCAGACATTGCGCGCTATGAAAACGCGTCCGTGGAATCACTGAAGGCTTTTGCCCAGACGCAGCTCAGCAGCAACCAGCGTGTGGTGGTATACGGCGTGCCCGGCAAACCGGACCTTGGGTCGGAAGTGCCGACGCCGAAAGCGGAAGCCAAGGACACCGCAAAGGTGGGCGGCGAGCCTGTGAATCCGGATGCGGAGTGGCGGAAGGAAACGCCAAAACCTGGCCCCGCGAGCCCGCTGCATTTGCCGGTCCCGCAGGAACTCAAGCTTTCCAATGGTTTGAGCGTCCTCTACAACGAGCGCCCGGGGCTGCCGTTGGTGGCAGCGGCTCTGGTGTTGCGTTCGGGAAGCGGCGCGAACCCTGCGGGCAAACCGGGCCTCGCAAGCTTCACGTCGCGCATGCTGCAGCAGGGAACGACCACGCGCAGTGCTTTGCAGATTGCCGATCGCGCCGCAGACCTGGGAGCCGCGCTTTGGTCTAGATCTTCAATGGACAGTTCCATCGTTGGCACCCTGGCCCTCACACGGAGCTTTCCCGATGCCTTCGAATTACTGGCCGACATTGCACTGCACCCGACTTTTCCCAATGCCGAAATCGAGCGCGTCCGAAGAGAGCGAGAAGCCGCGCTGGTGCAGGAAAAGGATGATCCTTTCACCGTGGCGACCCGCGTGATGAGGACGGCGCTGTATGGGCCCCATCACCCTTACGGATACCCGGACATTGGGACGGCGGAATCACTCAAAACGATTTCGCGGGACGACTTGCTGAAGTTCTGGCAGGACCATTATTTCCCGAATGACGCGGCGCTCGTCATTGCCGGAAACATCAAGTTCGAGACACTGAAACCCCTGCTCGAGAAGGAGTTCGGTGGGTGGAAGGAGGGAAAGCCCGCGGGCGCGGCGTTCGGAACGCTCGAGACCAGCGATGCGCGCCTGATTCTCGTCGACCGGCCGGGTGCTCCCCAAACCGCCCTGGAGTGCTATGAGCTTGGAGCAGCACGCTCGACTCCGGACTATGTGCCGCTCGAAGTGATGAATACCGAACTGGGCGGATTGTTCTCGAGCCGCATCAACATGAATCTGCGTGAGGCCCATGGCTACACATACGGAGCGGGTTCAACCTTCGCTTATCACCGGCAGCCGGGTCCGTTTCTCGCGTATTCGGCAGTGCGGACAGATGTGACGGCGCCGGCGACGTCGGAGATATTCAACGAACTGCGTCGCATGCGTGACACGCAGATGAACGCGGACGAGATGAAGCTCTCGAAAGATTCCATCACGCGGTCCATGCCCGGGCGGTTTGAACGAGGCACCGAAGCTGCCGGGACGTTTGCCGAACTCTTCATCTACGATTTGCCGCTGGACTATTTCTCGAAATTGCCGGAAGAGGTCGATGCCGTGAGCCCCGTGCAAGCGCAAGCGATGGCGCAGAAATACATTCACCCGGATAAGATCGTGGTCCTGGCGGTGGGAGACAAGGCCAAGATCGAAGACGAAATGAAGAAGCTGAATCTTGGCAAGATGGAAATCCGGGATGCCGAAGGCAGGCTGGTACAGTAACTGAGAAATACAAGACGAAAAAGACGAAAAAGCAAAAGAATTGACGGGACCCAGTTCTCCCGTTAGGATGTGAATCGGAGCAAGCTTTCATTGCTGGCTTGCTCAATTCCGTCAAGGAGGCGCCTGTGCGAACGCTCACCGAAGTTCCGGCGGGTGGGTGTGCCTCCGCGGCTCCACTGAACTAACTGACGGAATCACACCTTCCCCGCATCTCTTACTCACTCCAATAAGGGCTGCTTTGCTTGGGCACTAGCTGCGGCCGTGTGTCGTGTCATTGCCGCGGGAGGATACTGCCGTGTCGATTTTTCATTGGGGATGGAATAGCTACTTCGAAGCAATCTGGCGCGCTATGGATCGCGAGAAGGCAGTCCCGGCACGAGTCGTCGCGCAGAGTCGAGGAGTTTGGCGTGTTGCCGGTAACTTTGGCGAGTCGGCGGCAGAAGCAACAGGCAAGCTGCGCTTGGCAGCGGAAGAAGGGGCGGATTGGCCTGCTGTGGGCGACTGGGTCGCCGCCGAGCTTCAGGACCAGGGCGGTGCTGCGATGATTCGCGAAGTGCTGCCTCGCCGCAGCCAGTTTGTGCGGAAGATGGCGGGGAAGAAGCCTGCCGAACAAGTGATCGCCGCGAATGTGGATACGGCCCTGCTCGTTTCCGCACTCGACGGTGATTTCAACCCCAGGCGCGTCGAGAGGTATCTGGCGCAATGCTGGGAGTCCGGCGCGAAGCCCGTGATCATCTTGAACAAGGCGGATGCCTGCGAGTGTCTTGAAGAAAAAGTAGACGAAATCGAGAAAGTTGGCAGGGGCGTCCCGGTATGCGCAGTCAGCGCAAAGACCGCACAAGGGTTCGAAGAATTGGTGAGATATTTGGGCCGAGGGCAAACGCTGGTCCTGTTGGGTTCCTCGGGAGTGGGAAAGTCCACGATCGTCAACCGTTTGCTGGGGCGTGACCTCCAGGAAGTCGAGCAGGTGCGCGAATCCGACAGCCGGGGACGGCACACCACGACCGCGAGGCAACTGTTTGCCTTACCAGGCGGCGCGCTGCTCATGGACACGCCGGGGCTGCGCGAATTGCAGCTCTGGGACGCAAACGAAGGAATCTCCCAAACTTTTGCGGAAATCGAAGCGTTTGCGGCGTGCTGCCGGTTCACCAATTGCACCCACGGAAGAGAGCCGGGGTGCGCGGTGCAAGCGGCCATCCAAACAGGTGCGCTCGATCTGGGGCGGCTCGAAAACTGGCGGAAAGTTCAACGCGAACTGGAATTTCTCGAGCGCAAGATCGACCCAGAAGCAAGACAAAACGAAAGGCAGCGAATCAAACGGCTCATGCGCGGCGTACGGCAAATGTATCGTGATAGGGAAAAGCGCTAAGCGCGACACACTTGCGGCCGGCCAGGGGAGCAGACGTGATCCAAAGAAGGCCAGAAATTGTGCCGAGAATGGTCATAAAGGCCTTCGTAAACGGCAATTTAGCGCCTGCTGCGCCACCTCGTCACGAAGTCGCATCGGTTGGAGGTCCGCCGTGGATTCATTTCGGCGCTCAGCCCTGCGGAACGCGCTTGTGGATAAAGTCTACGATCTCTTGCGTGGAAGTGCCGGGGAGGAAAATCTCGGCGATGCCCGATTTCTTTAAGCCGGAGATGTCGGCTTCAGGAATGATGCCGCCGACCAGGACCGTGACATCACTCATGCCTTTTTCTCGCAGAAGATTCATAAGCTGCGGGCAAATCGTGTTATGCGCGCCCGAGAGAATGGAGAGGCCGATGACGTCGACGTCTTCCTGAAGCGCAGCAGAAGCAATCATCTCTGGAGTCTGGCGCAGGCCCGTGTAGATGACTTCCATGCCGGCATCGCGTAGCGCCCGCGCAATCACCTTGGCGCCGCGGTCGTGGCCGTCCAACCCGGGCTTAGCAATCAGAACCCTTATCTTCTTTTCCGGCATGGGCTAGGTGATGGCGACTTCTTCGTAGGTGCCGAACACGTCGCGCATGGCGTCGCAAATTTCTCCCAACGTTGCGTAGGCCTTCACGGCATCGAAAATGAACGGCATGAGATTTTCGTTGCCCTTGGCGGCGTTGCGCAGCGCGCCAAGTCGGCGCTCCACCTCCGCTTGCGAACGCTCGGCGCGGAGTTTACGGAGGCGCTCGGCCTGGCGCCGCGCGACCGTCTCGTCAATTTGCAGGATCTCGAGCGGCTTCTCTTCCGAAATAAAATCGTTCACGCCCACGATGATTTTTTCTTTTTTTTCCACCGCCATTTGGTACCGGTAAGAGGCTTCCGCGATCTCGCGCTGTGGGTAACCGCGCTCGATGGCCGCAACCATACCCCCCATGGCGTCAATTCGTTCGATGTGGTCCCAAGCGCCGCGCTCGACCTCGTTCGTGAGCGTTTCCACGAAGTAAGACCCGCCGAGCGGGTCGACCGTATTGGTTACGCCGGTTTCGTGCGCGATGATTTGCTGGGTGCGCAGGGCAATCGTGGCGGCAAACTCTGTCGGCAAAGCCCAAGCTTCATCAAGAGAGTTGGTGTGCAAGGATTGCGTGCCGCCCATCACCGCAGCAAGCGCTTGAATGGCCGTCCGAACGACGTTGTTGTACGGCTGCTGGGCCGTGAGCGAACAGCCCGCTGTCTGGGTGTGGAAGCGCAGCCCCCAGGAGCGCGGATTGCTCGATTGGAAGCGCTCGACCATGGCCTTATGCCAGATGCGCCGCGCGGCACGATACTTAGCAATCTCCTCGAAGAAATCATTGTGCGCGTTGAAGAAAAAGGAAAGCTGGGGTACAAATTGGTCCACCTCAAGGCCGCGACGCATTCCCCATTCGACATACTCGAGTCCGTCGCGCAGGGTAAAAGCCAATTCTTGAATCGCCGTGGAGCCTGCCTCGCGGATGTGGTAGCCGCTGATCGAAATGGTGTTGAACTTGGGAGTGTTTTTGACGCCGAATTCAAAGGTGTCGATGACCAACCGCATGGAAGGCTCGGGCGGGTAGATGTATTCCTTTTGCGCGATGTACTCTTTGAGGATGTCGTTCTGCAGTGTGCCAGAGATTTTCCTCCAATCCGCACCCTGCTTCTCCGCCACCGCCAGGTACATCGCCCAGATGACCGCCGCCGGCGAATTGATGGTCATGGAGGTGGTTACGCTCGCCAGCGGGATTTTGTCAAAAAGCACTTCCATGTCGGCGAGGGAGCTGATGGCCACGCCGCATTTCCCGACTTCTCCTTCCGAGAGCGGATGGTCAGAGTCATAACCCATCAGAGTCGGTAGGTCGAAGGCTGTGGAGAGGCCGGTTTGGCCTTGCGAAAGGAGGTAGCGGAAACGAGCGTTGGTGTCTTCCGCGGTGCCAAAGCCCGCAAACTGGCGCATCGTCCAGAGGCGCGTGCGGTACATCGTGGGATGGATTCCGCGAGTATAGGGGGGAACACCAGGCATGCCTAAATCGCGGTCGGGATCCCAGTTCGGCAAATCGGCTTGCGTGTAAAGGCGGCGAGTCGGATGACCGGAGGTGGTTGTGAAATGGTGAGTTCTTTCGGGGCTCTTTGCCAAAGTCGGCTGAAGAATGTTCCTCTCCCAGTCGAGTTCTTTGCCCGAGGGCTGGCGGTGCGGGGCGGAAGTTTCGGCGGGCGTTAAGGTCTCTGTCGATGCTTTTGGCTTATCGCTCATTCCGGAGCTTCTCCTCAAGTGCGCGAGCCAATGCGTAGGACGTCTACACCACCAATGCTATGCGAAAGGTAGAGGACGGGCAAGCTTCGACAACACCTGCAAACACCTGCGGCACCGGCGAGAATCGGCACACAAGCCTGACATGGCATGCACGGGGATTGTAACGTGGGGCGCTAGCCTTGCGGGTTCTCTCGCGTATGGGGATATCGAATTGTGGCAGAACCCGCTGGCGAGCGGCAACGCTAGGGCTGCCGGCGACGAAGTGCCGCCACGTAGTGGAGAGGGCAGAAGGTCATCGTGTCTAGATCGGCCCGCCCCGGGACGCAAAGTTTATCCCCGCAGCTTGCTGCGAGTTATTTCTGGCCGGCATTGGTGCCGGAGAAGAGTTTGTCCACACCAACGACCTGGCCGTGCAATGTTCCTGGGATGAGCGTTTCGCGGTCGATTGCGCCGCCTTCGGCGTCGGCAACGGTGACGTGATTGACTTCCAAGGTCTTGCCAACGGCGCGCTCGTAGTTGGCCCTGGCTTCAAGCAGATCAGCAAGCGCGCGGAGCTCCGTGCCCTGGGCGGTGATATAGTCGCGCTGGGTCAAGATCACTTGGTAAACGGTCGATGCACCCAGTTGGTACCTCTTCTGCTCGGCCTCAAAAGTCTGGCGTTGCAATTCACTCGCCTTGGAGGCGGCAGCCACACGCGCGCGATCCTGTTCCAAGGCGATGTAGGTGTTGCGCACGTCCAGCAAGGCGGCGTTCTTCAATTGTTGCACTTCCATCTCGATCTGGCGCTGGACGAGCTGCGAGCGCTGATTGTCGGCCTGCAACGAGCGGTTGCGAATCGGAATGGTGATGCTGACTTGCGCAGCATAGTCCGGAAAGTCGTTGTGAAGCACCATCTTCATGGCATCGCTGAAGCCAGCGAAGTTGGTTACGTTTGAGGCACGAGCGAGACTCGGGAGGAACAGACCCGGGACGGGATTACCGTTGGCGTCGACCACTGGAGCTCCTGCAACGGGTATTGTGGGCAGAGGTTTGGAGTTTCCCGCGAGTCCCACGGTTCCGTATTGGGCACTGAGCGTCGCGGTCGGGAGCAGCGCGTTGTGCGTAGCTTTCACGTCGAGGGCAGCGTTCTTCAGGTTGTACACCTGTTCGAGGAGATCCGGCCGCTTCGCGTAAGCTTCCTTCAACGCCTCCTCGAAGCTTGGGGCTTCGGTTTGTGCCGGGGCCGCTGGCTTATCAGTGGGAATAATTTCGACGTTGACGACTTTGGGATCAAGCGGATTCCGGGTAATCGCATTTTTCAAGGTCTGTTCATCTGTCAACTGGACAGTCTGTGCGACGATGAGGTTCTGTTGGTTGGTGGCGAGTTCGGACTCCGCGCGCGTGACATCCAGCGGAGCCATCGTGCCGATCTCGAGCTGCTTTTTGTTGTCGCTATACAGCTTTTCGGAAACAGCAACGGCTTGCTGCTGGACTTTAACATTCTCGTGGGCGTAGGCGAGTTCCCAATAGGCGTTGATGGTATTCGTGACGCTAGTGATAGCCTGCTGCGCGAAATCAAGGTCGGCGATTTTGCGGTTGTTGTTCGCGATGATGATATTGCGACGGTTCACGGTCAGGCCAAAACCGCTCAGCAAATTCTGGCTGAAGCTAACGAAGATGGACGACTGCACGAAGGGATTAAAAAAGTTGGCCGTGGGATCGCTGGATGATCGCGTGTTGTCATAGGTAACGGTCATGCTCGTTCCGGTTGGGAAATACTGGGAATACTGCGTATTGTACGTGTCGCTGTGAATGAAGAGGGGGGAGGCCCGAAGTGCGCCGACGACTCCCGATCCCGAGGTGAAGGGGTTGTTGATGGGTTGCGTGCGATCGTCGAGCGAAACCGTTGAGGTCAACAGAGGGTCGTACGAGTTGATGATAAACGCGAAAGGATTGAGGCTCGCGGAAGAACCAGGGATGGCAGCGCCGGGTATCCCATAACCCGAAGAATTAGGTCCAGAGGACGCTTTGAGAATGCCTACGTCTGCGATCCATGGATAGTAGCGCCGCACCGCAATATCCACGCTGTTTTCTAAAGCGAGTTCCACTGCGTCCTGAAGAGAGATTTCGAGCTTGTTGTCGTGGATGAACTGCTCGATGCGCGGCGAGTTGACGACGGAGCTTGGCGGGACCTTAATCGCGCGGTAGGGCGCAAACAGATTGGGAAAAGGCCGCGGCGCGCGCGAGAAATGGTATTTGGCGGTACCGAGCGAAATGGGAGTGTTCACAGCACTTGGCGCGGCTTGCGGAGCAGGCGCAGGCGGCGGATTTTGCGGTGCGGCTTGCGCATACGCCGGGGAGGCAGGTCCCCCCACAAGCGTCGCCGCGAGAATTAGCGCCATCAGCGGTCGGGCCAACAGCGTTGCTCCAGATGCAGCCAGGGTCCTGCGTAGCGAAGTCATAGCGCTCCTTACCCTCGTGATTCCCCCAAGGGATTTGAATTTGAACTTAAAGGGCTCAATCTGTAAAACGTTCACACAATGGAATTTGTTTCGCGAGCTTTGCTTTTATTTGTTTCACTCTTGGAAACAAGTGAACCGTTTTTTGGGGTTAGCAAGATCGAACTGGCCCGCGCCTGCCCCCGATTCGGACGGGAAAGCCACCACAAACAAAGACACGCATGGACCGGGCAGACCGAGTCTAACAGGGCCGTCTATTCTTGACAATTCTTGACAATAAAAGGCACGACCGCTAGGCTGCTGACAGTTCGACGTTTAGGAGTCGCTGACGATTAGCTGAGGCCATGCTCAAGCGCGAAGAAATCCTGAAGATGTTCGAGACCGCCGGCGCCATCCGCCACGGGCATTTCGAACTGTCTAGCGGACGGCACAGTGGAACCTATGTGCAATGCGCGCTCGTGCTGCAATACCCGCGGTTTGCGGAAAAGCTCGGGCAAGCCCTGGCGGAGCTGTTTTCGGATGTTCGCGTGGACGCGGTGGTCTCGCCGGCCATCGGGGGCCTCATCATCGGGCAGGAAGTGGCGCGAGCATTGCCTGACCCAAAGACCGAGATGGGCGCAGGAGTGCCGGCCCTGTTTGTAGAACGAGACGCCAGCGGGATGATGACGCTGCGCCGCGGGTTTGAGGTCCGACCGAACCAGCACGTCCTGGTGATAGAAGACGTGTGGACCACCGGCGGCTCGACTATGGAAGCCATTCACGTTGTGGAAGAGGCCGGCGGGCGCGTGATGGGCGCCGGGGCGCTGATCGACCGCAGCGGCGGAGCGATCGACTTCGACGTCGAAGCGCAGTCGCTGCTGCAAATGCCCCTCACCCACCATGAGCCGGAAGATTGTCCGCTCTGCCGACAGGGCAGCGTTGCCCTGAAGCCGGGCAGCCGCTTTGCGCGCACGGCGCTTTAGCCGGATCTAACCTTCTCTCGCCCTGATGCGTCATTTCAAGCTCACCATTGCCTACGAGGGCACGGATTTCCACGGCTGGCAGATGCAGTCGAACAAGCCGACCGTTCAAGGGGAAATCGTCAATGTGCTCGAGCGTGTGACGCAAGAAAGAGTTTTTCTGCACGGCGCGGGACGAACGGACGCAGGCGTACATGCGCTCGGCCAGGTAGCCAGCTTCAAAACTCAATCGGCGCTGTCGGCCGAGGAATTCCAGCGCGCGCTAAACGCGCTGCTGCCCCCGACGATTCGCATTGTGGCGGCGGAAGAGGTCGGGCCGGACTTTCATGCGCGCTGGTCGGCGCGACGCAAAACCTACCGCTATCGCTTGTATCGAGGAAAAGTCGTGCCGCCATCGCTCTGGCGCTACGTCTTGCACTATCCGTTTCCGCTCGATGAAGATGCCATGCGTGACGCAGCGGCTCGTTTTATCGGAACGCATGACTTCACTGCGTTTGCCGCTTCGGCAGATTCGGAGGACGGGGATCGCGAGCGTTCCACCGAACGCGAAATTTATGCCGCGGAACTCGCACGCTCGGCGGACGGAGAAGAGCTCGTCTTCACGGTGAGCGGCCGATCCTTTCTTCGTTACATGGTGCGGAAAATGGTGGGCACGCTGCTGGAGGTGGGGCGAGGAAGGCTCAAACCCGAAGACATTGACCGTCTCTACGAAATCAAGGACCGCGCGAAGGCCGGCCCCACCGTTCCGTCGCAGGGGTTGGTGATGGTCGAGGTGCAGCACGAAGAGGCCTGGCGCATCGGAGACCCTTAGAAGATTCTTCGTGATGCCTTGCCAATCGCCGTGTGAATCGCCCTGGTTTGCGGTTCACGGTCTTCACGGTGCGGTTTGCTCTCGCCGAAGCAGAAAATCGGTTAGAATCCCGATTATGGCTGCCACGGCCATCCCTATCGAAATGCTGCCCTCGATCGACCCCGCCACGGGGAAAGTCCTGGCACATATTGGAAGGACTCCGCCGGAGATGGTTGGGCGGACGGTCGTGCTTGCGCGAGCGGCACAAAAGGAATGGGCGAAAGTTCCCGTGCGCGAACGCTGCCGGCGTTTAAGGAAGCTTCGCGAATGCTTGATGGCTTCCCGCAACGAACTGGCGGACGCCGTTGTCGGCGAATCGGGAAAGCCGCGTGTGGAAGCCGTCTTCGCGGATATCTTTGTCGCGCTCGATTCGGCAGAGTATTGGTCCAAGAAAGCGCCCGCGGCGCTTCGCCGGGAACGCGTACCGCATCACAGCAGTGCCGCAAAGGCCAAGTCCGGGCATCTGGTGTATGAACCGCTCGGCGTGATCGGCATTATTTCCTCGTGGAACTATCCGCTAGCGATTCCGATGAGCCAGATTATTCCTGCCGTCGCAGCCGGGAACGCGGTCGTCTCGAAGCCGAGTGACTTTACGCCGCGATGCGGAGAGCTGATCGAAAGGCTTTTTCGCAGCGCCGGCTTCCCGCAAGACCTCGTCGCCGTGGTTCAGGGTGGAGGAGAAGTGGGGCAGGCGCTCGTCGAGTCGGGCCCCGATAAAGTTCTTTTCACCGGAAGCGTCGGGACCGGGCGGCAGGTTGCAGAAGCTTGTGCAAAGAAACTCATACCGACGGTCCTCGAACTGGGTGGCAAGGACGCCATGATTGTTCTTGCCGATGCAGACCTCGAAACGGCATCGAGCGCCGCCGTTTGGGGCAGTTACACGAATTGCGGGCAGGCTTGCCTGTCGGTCGAGCGGCTGTTCGTCGAGGAAGCGGTCTCGCAAAGATTTGCAGAGCTCTGTGTTCAGAAAACGAAGAAGCTGCACCTCGGCCCGGGCAGCGATCCCGCGACCGATGTTGGACCTTTGATCCGGCCGCAACACGTGCGACGAATGAGCGATGTAATCGAAGACGCGGTGGCGCGGGGCGCGCGAGTTTTATGCGGCGGCAATCCGCGTCCCGATCTCGGGCCGAACTTCTTCGAGCCTACCGTGGTTACGGACGTTGATTCCAGCATGAATCTATTTCAGGAAGAGACGTTTGGACCTATTCTGGCCATGCAAACCGTGAAGGGTGCCGAGGAAGCCATCCGTCACGCCAACGATTCGCCATTTGCCCTGGCTGCCAGTGTGTGGACGAAAGATGCGAAGAAAGGACAATCGATCGCCGAGCGAATTCGTGCAGGCGCAGTCATGGTCAATGACGCCATCAGCTGCTTTGCGATTGCCGAGGCTCCTCATGGCGGAAGTGGCGCGAGCGGCTGGGGCCGCACGCACGGCCGCGCGGGAATTCTGGAAATGGCGCAAACGAAATACATCGATGTCGACCGCCTGCCGCGGAAGGAAAAGCCGTGGTGGTATCGTTATGGCAGGGAGCTGGAGCAGGCGGCGGACGCCTTCCTGCGGTTCGAGTTCTCCGGCGGCATCAGCGCAAAGCTCAGCAATGTTCGCGCCGGGCTGAAAACTTTTTTCCGTGACCACGGTTGGTAGAAAGGGCTTCATGGCAGAAGAATCGGCAGCCACCCCCAAAATCAAAACCCGCAAGCCCAAGCAGCGTGCTTGCGACGAGAAAGATGACAAGGGCAAACTCTGTGCCGGTCATTTGAAGCGCTGGTACGACTACCCCAAAGAGGTGGCCGAGCATATCGGGCCGAACGCGGAGATCTATCGGTGCGAGTTTTGCAAGACGCTGTATCGCCCTGATCCCGCGCAGCAGCCACAAAGCTACACGTTGCGAAACTAGTGGCGTCCGGGAGCAGTCAAAGACGTATGCTGCAAAACGAATGGATCTACGACTGGAATACGGCCACCCCGCCCGAGATTCCTGCGGGCACACCGGTGCTCCTGGATGACGAAACGCTTCGCGATGGGTTGCAGAATCCTTCCGTTTTCGATCCCAGCATTGAAGACAAACTGGAAATCCTGCACCTAATGGAGTCGCTCGGCATCGATGCCGTCAATATCGGCCTCCCGGGCGCCGGGCCGCGCGCGGCGGCACATACCGAAGCTTTGGCGCGTGAAATTGCCGCCAACCGAATGAAGATCAAGCCGAACTGCGCCGCGCGAACGCACGAAAACGACATTCGTCCCATCGTGGAGATTTCCGAGCGCGCAGGAATCGCGATCGAAGCCGCCACGTTCCTTGGTTCGAGCCCCATCCGGCGTTTGGTCGAAGACTGGACCGTCGACCATCTCCAGCGCACCACCGAAAAGGCGGTGAAGTTCGCGGTCGAACATGGCCTGCCGTCTATGTACGTGACCGAAGATACCGTGCGGACGGATCCGGAAACAGTGAAGCGCTTATATTCCACGGCGATTGGTAACGGCGCCCGAGCCGTTGTTCTGTGCGACACCGTGGGCCACGCGACGCCAACGGGCGCTTTCAACCTGGTCAAATTCGTCGTCGAGGAAGTCGTGAAGCCTTCGGGCGAAAAAATTCGCGTCGATTGGCATGGTCACAACGATCGTGGCTTGGCCATCGCCAATTCCTTTGCCGCGGTTGCCGCAGGCGCGCATCAGGTCCACGCCGCCGCCAATGCGCTCGGCGAGCGTGTCGGCAACACGCCCATGGAACTCATGCTCGTGAATCTGCGGCTCGCGGGCCTGATTGACCGCGACCTTTCCAACCTCAGGTATTACTGCGAGAAAGTTGCCCGTGCCACGAAGACTTCCATTCCTCCCAACTACCCCGTGATTGGCCACGACGCGTTTCGCACCGCAACCGGGGTGCATGCGGCTGCAATCATCAAAGCGATTCAGAAACACGATCATCGCCTGGCCGACGCGGTTTACAGCGGCGTGCCCGCCCACCTGTTCGGCATGGAGCAGGTGATTGAAATCGGCCCCATGAGCGGCAAATCCAACGTTCTTTATTGGCTCGCGCGCCACCAGATTCCCGCCGATGACACTCTCGTCAGCCGGATCCTCGAGGCTGCCAAGCAATCCGCACGCGTACTTACCGATGCCGAGATCCAAGCACTTTGCACGGAGCCGGCATCCCGTTGAGACAATACGGGCGAGACAAGATAGTCGGGCCGACGATGAAACGTGCCTTCGTTTGCGCTATTCTTCTATTTATGCCGGTTCGCTCCGCCGCTCCGTCCCATGCGCGTCGTCTGGCCGCGGGTCCCCGGCTCGCCGAAAGCGTGCAGGTGCGCGCCGCCCTCGAATGGTTTGATCGCAATCTTTCCTGGATCAACGATGCGCAAGCGAGGTTAACGGAGATTCCCGCGCCGCCCTTTCAGGAAGAAGCGCGCGCCAGTGCCGTGAGCGAATTGCTCTCGGAAAGCGGCCTCCCAGCGCGCGTCGATAAGATCGGCAACGTCATTGGGGAGTTGCGCGGTGCAACCGAAAATGAAATTGTGATGCTTTCCGCACATCTTGATACGGTTTTCCCTGCTGGCACGGACGTGAAAGTCCATCGCAACGGCAACCGCATGACGGCGCCGGGCATTTCCGATAATGGCTCCGGCATTGCGGCACTTGTCGCCATTGCGCGAGCGCTCGAATTTGCTCACATCAAACCCGAGCGCACCCTTTTGCTTGTGGGAAACGTGGGAGAAGAGGGGGAAGGGAATCTGCGCGGAATGCGCGAGTTGGTCGAGACGTACGGGAAAAAATTGAAAGCGGTGGTCGTGCTCGACGGCTCCGGCACGGATCACGTCACGACCAAGGCGCTGGCCTCCCGGCGCCTGGAAGCTATGATCACCGGCCCCGGCGGGCATAGCTGGTCGGACTTCGGCATGCCCAATCCCATCAACGCTTTGATTCGCGGCTCGATGCGCTTTATCAACACAAAAGTACCGGCCAACCCACGCACCACCTTCAACCTTGGCCAGATCGAAGGCGGAACGTCGGTCAATTCCGTGCCTTACGAGGCTAAAATCAAAGTGGACATTCGTTCGGAAAACGAGGAGGAATTGCGCCGGCTCGAAGCCGCGCTTCGCGATTCCATCGCCGCAGGCGTGCGCGACGAAATGGAGCCGCCGCGCGACCGCTCCAAAGGGGCTCTCGAATGGAAAGTGGAGTTGCTTGGAAGCAGGCCAGGCGGCGAGCTTTCGCCCGATTCACCGCTGCTGGCGGCCTTGCGCACGGCAGATGAATTCATCGGCAACCAGTCCCGAACGGAACGGTCCTCTACAGACGCGAATATCCCGCTTTCCCTGGGAATCGATGCCATCTCTATTGGCGCGGGCGGAACGGGCGGCGGAGCGCATTCCCTGCAGGAGTGGTACGACGCGGCTGGCCGGGAGGCGGGCTTGAAACGCGCGTTGCTGACCGTTCTTGGAATCGCCGGGCTCGAAGAGGCGAAATCTCGATGAATGCGGGCGCGACGCGTCTCGGGTTCGCTTGTGATGGTTTTGCTTTGGCAGCGACTTTGTGCGTTCTGCCGTTGTGCCCGCATTTAGCGGCGCAGGAGAAGCCAAAGCACACCGTCTTCTACACTCACGGCCGGATTTACACGAACGATCCAGCGAACCCGTGGGCCGAAGCCATGGCTGTCGAGGATGGGCAGATCACCTGCATTGGAAAGTTAGATCATGTACTGCTTGACTGCGGCGGAAGCCAGGAGGGCGCAGAAACCGTTCGCCTCAACGGTCTCTTTGTCATGCCCGGCTTTAACGACGCGCACGTGCACTTGGGCAGCGCCGGGGCCGACGCGCTGGCAGTTGAATTGCGGGGCGTCACTTCCGTACAGGAAATGCAGAAGCGCTTGGCCGAAGCGGTTGCGCATCACAAAGAAGGAGAATGGATCACCGGCAGTGGATGGGATCACACGCTTTGGCCGGACAAGAGGTTCCCGAATCGCCAGGAGCTCGATGCCGTCGCGCCGAATAACCCCGTCATCCTCACGCACATCTCCGGCCACGTGGCGGTGGCCAATTCGCTGGCGCTGAAGAAGGCGGAAATCGACAAGTCCACTCCGAATCCGTCAGGTGGCGAGATCGAGCACGATGGTCTCGGGGAACCTACGGGTATGCTGAAAGAATCGGCCGCGATGATTCTGGTCAGAGTGCGAATACCTGACCCTTCCGTGGAAGAGCGCCGCCGCGGAATTGAAATCGTGCTCGCGAATGTTGCACGCAACGGCGTCACCTCGGCGCAGGACAATTCTGCTTGGGAAGATTTTCAGGTGTATCAGCAATTGAAAGAAGAGGGCAAACTTACTGCCCGTATCACCGAATGGTTGCCGTTCAATGCTTCACTGAACGATTTGCAAGACAGGCGCGCGCAAGGCGGTACTACGGACCCTTGGCTCAAGACCGGCGCGCTCAAAGCCGTCACCGATGGCGCTCTCGGCTCCCGCACCGCCGCAATGCTCGAGCCCTATAGCGACGATCCCTCGACGACGGGCATTTTCACCTACGATCCAGAAAAATTGCGCGCCATGGCCATTGAGCGCGACAAAGCAGGTTTCCAACTGAACTTTCATGCCATAGGTGATCGCGCCAATCGCATTGCTCTCGACGTTTTCGAAGCGATTCTCAAGGCCAACGGCCCGCGCGACCGCCGCGACCGCATCGAGCACGCCCAAGTGGTCGCCCCGACGGACTTCCAGCGCTTCAAGGAACTCAAGGTGATTGCGTCGATGCAACCGTCGCATCAAACCACGGAC
>QHYH01000067.1 GCA_003223215.1 Acidobacteriota bacterium | reverse complement strand
AGAAACTCAGCGGGCAGTCAGGGCACAAAGAAGCAGAAAAGATGAGGACCAGAATTCAGCAGACGGCCTCACAAAAGCCCGAATTTCGTGCATAGGTTAGGTATCCGTACCGTGCGTGACGACGATTCCAACGATCTCAGGTTTTGCGAGCAGCTCATTCACCCTTCCTGCTAGGCGCAGCCAAATCTCTGGCGTCATATCTGGGCTTGGAATATTGGAAATCTGCTCGGCCTGAATCTGCGCGATCTTCTTGATCGCTGGTACGGCCGCGACGAGCTCTTCGCCCGAAAGGGCGGGCACATAGCCTCCTTTGACTGGGTCTTGCTTGCTGGCAATCGTGCCCCCTGTGGAAAGCACGGCAACCTTCGGTAGCTCTTGAGCGACTGCGCAGACATTCATCATCAGCAGCAACAACAAAAAACTGATCATGACCAGTGGCGTGCGTTGCTTCCCGCCGTTCCGGAGAGTTTGTCGATATGCTGCCATAGCTGCTAGGTTCTCTTTGTGGAATGCCCGGCGTGGGCTGCATTAACATTATCATCGCGATGAACTCTCAGACAGAGGACTCGTCGAACGCCATTGCCTAGGGCCAATTCCTCCCGTGTGACGGGCGATACGGAAGTAACTGAATTACTTCCGGCTTGCCGTCATCGGTCCACAACCTACTACCCCAGCCCATTACAAAGCCTCGAGGCAAAAACAAAAGCATGCGTATTGAGTATTCTAAAGTTATATCTTAAAATGCTCATATGCGGTATATACCTCGAAATTTGGGCAATGTGGTCCGACAAGCAGCTCGGCATTTCCCGGCGTTGGTCGTAACAGGACCACGCCGCGCCGGAAAGACGACCCTCCTCCGCCAATTGTTCCCTAAGGCCCAATACGTGCTCCTTGAAGATCCTGACATTCAGGGAAGGATTCGCAGTGATCCGCGTACATTCCTCGAAGAGCTGCGTCCTCCTGTCGTATTCGACGAAATTCAAAATGCTCCCGAGCTTCTCAGTTATGTGCGTACGCTCGTCGACGCGGTGCCCCGCCGGATGGGGCAGTGGCTATTCACTGGATCGCAGGAAGCCCCGCTGATGCAGGGCATCACCGAATCGATGGCCGGCCGGGCCGCCATCCTGCAGCTTCTTCCTTTCAGTGTTGCGGAAACTCCGAAGGTGAATGTGCTTCACGGCGGCTTTCCAGAAGTATTGGCACGTCCGAAGTCCCGAGCACTGTGGTTCGCTTCTTATCTCCAAACTTACTTGGAGCGCGACGTCCGAGCAATTACGAACATACGTGACCTGGTGACGTTTCGTCGGTTTCTGGCGCTACTAGCCAGTCGGCACGGCCAAATTCTCAACAAGACAGATCTTGCCGCCCCCCTCGGAGTTTCCGTCCCGACTATCAGTGAGTGGCTACATATTCTCGAGATGACCGGCCAGGTCATAATTGTTCCCCCATATTTCGAGAATCTCGGGAAACGGCTCATAAAGTCGCCGAAGGTCTTTTGGGGTGACTCTGGCCTTGCCTGCTACCTTTTGGGAATAACGTCGGAGCAAGAGCTTCGACGTTCACCTTTTTGGGGGCAACTGTTTGAAGGCTTTGTCGCGGCGGAAATACTCAAGAGTCAGGCGAACCAGGGAGCGAGGAAAGAGCTCTACTACTTTCGCGACCAACAGGGCTTAGAGGTAGATTTTCTCATACCGAGACCGAATGCTGGGCTATGGCTCATAGAATGTAAGGCTGGGAAAACCGTCCGGTCCGCTATGGCCGCTCCGCTTCTCTCTTTACGCCGGGCGTTGGGGAAACGCTCGAAGCGCCTGATTATTGTGCACCGAAAGTCCCACTCGGCCCCGGCCACCGCGGCCATCGCCAGCGGGGTGGAAGCGATTGATTTGGAGCGATTCGTCGCGGATCTAACTCACGACCACTGAGGGCGGGATAAGCGGGCCTTAAACAGTCAAAGATAGTGCAGCAATTTCGGGCAAAAGTGTAGGTTATGCAAAAGAGGATACGAACGAACATCTATCCTTCGAAACCAAAAAACGGCGTTGGAAAAGATTGCGAAGGAAAAGGGGTATTTCTGTTGCTGAACTCGTGCGACGAATCACAGATCAGGATCTCGACCGTGAGCAAAAACAAAAAGGGTGAACCACTAATCGCAGTCGCCTGTGCTGGCTGTGGAAGAACACAACTCCTCCGGGAGAGACGAGTCGTTTTATGCGACGGATACACTTGCGGATTCGGTGGACACTGTGCCAAGAATCCTCGATTCGTTCTCCCCGCCGTGCCGGACCGCTGCGTTCGCCACATCGTTCCTAATGCGGCGGGTGCTTTCAGTGGATACAACACTCGCTTCGCAAACCCAGAAGAAATAGAGGCAATCGCAAGAGCCAGAGATGTCCTCATAAGGCCACAAACAAAAAGCAGATAGAGGACAAAGAGCGATCTGAACACGAAAATCCGTGAAGCATTTGATGTGAAACGGAAACCTTCCGCAAGCCATCCTTGTCGAGGCGTCTCGTAGATTATCAGAGAATCATGCAAAACTGTAGATAAGGCTGGGACCCGGTCTTGATAGGATCGATCCGCACAAGGCGGTTGGCGCCAAATCGGAGACTCATACTGCCCGGTTACCGGTAAAAGTCGCTCCTAGCTAGTAGTGCCTTGTTAGATTTTTACCGTGCTGATTTGGATGATTGGCTCGCAATTGGTGTAGTTAGGGACGTCGCTGACAATTTCTTGCGCCTGCGGCCCCCACGCGTGAACAAATGCGTCGACGGACTCGAAGTAAAGATGACCCAAGGCGAGATACGTCGGCGGAGAGCCCGGAATGGCCCCAGCAATTCCTTCTTCAACAGCGACACTCTTAAGAGTTGAGCCAAGAAGTCGCTGAACCATGGGAATATGCTTTGAGCAGTAGTAGGACATGTCAAAGTGGCTGCCCGGTCGGTTTGGATAGAACACACTCACCTTCACCATAGAAACCTCTCTGTCGAAAATCGGCCGAAGGTTACCCGACCACTCATCGCCACGTCAACAATTTCAATTTGGGTGCCGATATGTGGCGTACTCGTACAAGTGCCCTTCACGGGCCAGGACCAGATTCGGGTAGGTCTCACCCGACGTGTATGGCTACTCTTCCATCTCAGTTAAGCCTGACGGTAGGTAATGCCGTTCTCTTTACACCATTCGATGGCCATCTGCCGAAGTTCGACTTGCTTGAACCGATTCCAAGCGTCCCACAAGTCGTATTCGGTGAGTAGGTGTTTGAATAGGCGGAAGGCGCCCGCACCGCGAATTCCGCCATGGAAATCATTCCGCATCTGCGCGTCTCTCAGTGTCATGGAGAAGCGATCCATCATGGCCCACTCGTGGACATCGAACTTCTCAGGTAGAGCCATATATCGCTTGCCGTCCTGTTTCTGGATACTCCGCGCGAGCGTAACCGCCTCACGTTGCCAGTTTGGCAAATCCTCGATGGCTGTCTGCGGATCCTCCGCAAGGTCGAATTCCTCTTCCGTGATCGAGTGCACTTCGCCTGTTTCTACGTCCAGATAGGACGATATCGAATCGTCGGCCATTTCGAGCGCTTCAATGATCACGTCGAGCTCCACTTCAGCAGCCATGGCAAGCCGATTCTACTCCCGATCCTGCCGAGAGTTACTGTCCGAGTGCTGCTCTGCCACTGCTCTGCCATTCCCTTGCGGGCCTTCCTGTTGTCCCAGTCAAAAAAACTCAGTCTGGGCTTTGTCCTCGTAGGCCCCTATCAGTGAATGAGAATCTTGAGGAAGTTGCTGATTCATAAGCTCCTAAACCTCAACTGCGATTTCATTTTGCGAACCACAGGCGCAGATCAGAGTTCGAGCGGCCGTCACCGTAGAAGATCGACGAGAGCGAGTAACGGTACGCGCTGTCATAAGAACGTAATACTAATGGTGGTGAATGGCGGCAAAATGCCAGCAAACGGTGACTAAAGAAGGAGAAAATGATTCGTCTCAGCGATCATCTGAATCTGTATTTTTTTGAAGGCTCGCCGGAAAATATAAACATATCAGCATCTGCGCCGTAGGCGCACACCCCTCATCTTCATTCATCTGGTAGTTTGATCACCACTGGTGGGAAGTGGGAACCCGACCGTTAGAGCGGTAATGCTTCCACTCTAGAAGGCGGGGATCCAGTTAGCCGACAACACTATCATAACGTATCGCAAAGTGATACGTTATGTGAGTAGAACCGGAGAACAGTGTTGAAAGCCCGCGACTACATAAGCGATTTGGCGGCCAACGGCCGCTACCACTTCGCAGCCGACGAGATGCGCAAAGCGCTGGGTGTGTCAGCGGATGCCGCGAAATTGTCCCTGTATCGTTTGGCGAAACGCGGCTTGGTGGCCAGTCCTGCACGCGGGTTCTACATCATCGTGCCGCCGGAATACAAACGGCTTGGAAGCCTTCCAGCGGATCAATTCCTTCCCGCTCTCATGGAGTGGAGAAAAACCAGATACTACGCGGGACTCTTGACTGCCGCCCAGTACCACGGCTCGGCTCACCACCGGCCCCAGGAATTTCAGGTGATGGTCGAGAAGAACCAGCGGCCCATCGAGTGCGGGTCCGTCCGGGTCTCGTTCATCGCGCGGAAGAAGATGCGAGCCGTTCCCATGCAGAGCTTCAATACACCGCGCGGGACCATCTCGGTTTCGACCGTCGAGGCAACCGCGGTGGATCTCGTTGGGTACCCACATCATGCTGGGGGATTCGACCAGGTAGCGACGATTCTTGCGGAGCTCGCCGAAAAGATCGACCCGAAGCGCCTGGCCGTCGCCGCGAAAACCGCTCCCTTACCATGGGCTCAGCGCCTAGGATATCTCCTCGAACTCCTGGACGCCAAGCA
>QHYH01000066.1 GCA_003223215.1 Acidobacteriota bacterium | reverse complement strand
TGCCATCTGATGGCGACTGATTTTTCCAGGAGATCCTTCTATACTCTTGGAGAGGAAAGAGAGTGAGGTGAGCAATGGATGTGCAAAGTCGCCCACCAACGCCAAGCGGCTGGGATGGTTCCCGTCCATCGGTGGGCAGAAGGCCATTCGCTCTTTAGAGTATTGTTTTGTAACTACCGTTCAATACAAGAAATGTTGTTTCACAACAACCATAACAGAGGTGTGCTATGAGTACGTATCCCCGGTCAAACCAACCCCGGCTCTTCGTTACTAAAGAAGATGTGCAGGGTGTGTGTCCCTCCTGCGGCAGCCAAAACCTGAAACGCTACCCGGTGCTCAGCGAAGGCGGGTGGTGGATGATCACCAAATGCCAGAATTGCCTGTTCTCGGTCCAGCGAGAGCGCTGGTCGAGACTCGGCTCCATAGCGCTTCTCACTGACCTTCTTTAGCTTCGCAACCCTTTATCCCCTGCATCGTAGTTGATCGCAGCTAGTATTGCCATGAGGAGTATTGTGTTATGCTCGCAGTTGACGTTGGTGGCACATTTACCGACGTAGTGGCCATTGAAAATCACTCCATTAAGGTGACGAAAGTTCCAACGAATCCTCTCAACACAGAAGAATCTGTGATCGCGGGAGCCGCTGCTGTTGGCGTGGCGGGCGCGACCATTTTTAACCACGCGAGTACCGCAGGGTTAAACGCCATTATCACACGACGCCTGCCAAAGATTGCTTTCCTCACTACGCTTGGGCATCGTGACATGCTCGATATGGCTCGCACCTGGCGACCGCTAGAGGCCCTTACCGATCCCAGTTGGCGGCGCTCGTTTGGCGATGCAGCCAGGCCGCTCGTTCCTCGCTACCTGCGCCGGGGCATCCATGAGCGCATATTGTCGAACGGTCAGGTTTTGCTGCCTCTAGACGAAGAGCAAGCACGGGAGCAACTGGCGGTTCTCAAGCATTGCGAGGTAAAGGGCGTCGCCATTTGTCTCCTCAATGCTTATGTCAATCCGCAGCACGAAATGCGCCTGCGCGAACTGGTGAAAGAGGTCCTGGGGGATGACATCCCCTGCTCTCTCTCTTCGGAGACTTCGCCCCTGGCAAAGGAATACGCCCGCGCTTCAACCACCGTGATCGATGTTTTCATGAAACTCATTTTTACTCGCTATACAGAGAATCTCGCCGCCGGCTTACGTGCTGCCAATTTTCAAGGCGAGATCAACTTCGCCGACTGCGCCGCGAAGCTGGTTGCCCTGGATATGGCGATGGAGCAGCCATTCAGGATCGTCTTTTCCGGCCCGGCAGCCGGAGCAGTGTCCAGCGCGCACTTTGGCCAGCTCATCGGTGATGATAAACTGATGTGTTGTGATATAGGCGGGACATCTTGCGATATCAGTGTCGTAACCAACGGCCAGCCTTACGTCAACACGACGTTTGAACTGGAGCATGACATGCTGGTCAATGCGCTGTCTATTGCAATAGACAGCATCGGGGCAGGCGGCGGTAGCATTATCTCGATCAACCCATCTGGCGAGATGCGCGTCGGACCTGAAAGCGCGGGCGGCGTTCCCGGCCCGGCGTCCTACGGCAAGGGTGGCACCGCTCCTACCCTGACCGACACCTGCCTTCTCATGGGTCTTCTCGATCCCGAACGCTTCCTGGCAGGCAGTATGCGGCTCGACCCCGAACTGGCCCGCGCGGCTTTTGAGCGATTAGACACGCCCCTGAGCTTCGAGCAACGCGTCGCATATGCCTATAAGATCGGCCTCAACAATATCGCCGAGGGGTTGATCGATGTCGCCATCAAGCAGGGCATTGATCCCCGAGAATACAGCCTCATTGCCTATGGCGCTGCCGGTCCCCTCTTGCTGCCGGCTGTTCTCAGCATGGTCAATGCCCGCCGCGTGATTGTTCCCCCTTATCCCGGCCTTTTCTCCGCTCTCGGCCTGCTCAGCTCAGACCTGGTCTATTCAGACAACCGCAGCGCCTACATGCTGCTCGTACCAGGCGTCGCCGATTCCATCTCCCAGATCTATCGTACGATGGAGGAAAAACTGCTCTCGCACGTTTCGTCTGATAAGCAGAACGTCGTCATAAGGCGCACGTTCGATGGACGCCTGTATGGGCAAACCTGGGAAACGCCATTCATCGAGGTACCGCCGGGCGAGATCACCGAGGAAACCATCAGCACGCTCATTAAAAACTTTCATGATGTCTACGAGCAGCGCACGGGCAACCGCTTTGAAATGATTCCCGTTCAAAGCGTAACGTACAGGGTTGAGGTCATCGTCCCCACCGGGAAAGTCAGCTATCCACACCTGCCCGCAGGGCAGCCACGCACCTTGCAGCCTGAACGGATCGTCACGCTGCACTACCTGGAAGATGGAGAAACAGAGGTCGCCGAATACGAGCGAGAAAAGCTGCAGCGGGGCGATGTGATTCGAGGGCCGGCCATTATTCGTGAACCACTCTCCACCACGCACATGGTGCGCGGTCAAACCGCGACCATCGGCGAATGGGGCGAGATCGTGATTGAACCTGAGCGCTAATACTGCGACCGGGCAACAATGACTGCTGTTCAGTTCCCCCGCATAGTAAAAAAGGAGACACAACCTATGAGTCAAGTAATCGGCGATGAGCTGTTGCTAAAAGACCTGAGCGATGAAGAGTTCCGCGCGCGCTACCAGTGTGATACATTTACAGCCACGGTGCTTGCCAACCGATTTCGCTACATCGTGAAGCAGATGTCGAGTGGGCTGTTGACCAGGGCGTTTTCCGTCATCCTCCGTGATTGGTACGATTTCGCATCCACCATTTCCGGCCCGCCTGAATACGACTATCCCATGCCGGCCGTTAGCGATAGCCTGGCACTCTTCCTTGGCCCGATGACCGACGCGGTGCGCAATATGGTTGAGGAATACGGAGCGGACAACCTGGAACCGGGCGATGTTCTCATTTGTAACGATCCGTATCGTATCGGGACGCACGTCAATGACGTGTGCTTTGTGCGGCCAGTTTTCTACCAGGGTCGACTGGTAGGGTTCGTCAACCTTCAGGCTCATATGCTGGATATGGGTGGCATCGTTCCCGGTGGCTTCACCGCGACAAAACGCAATGTGTACGAGACCGGTTTAGTGCTGGGACCGATTCTCCTCTATAAACGCGATCAACCCGTCACATCCACCTGGAGTCTGATCTTCGACAACGCTCGCTTCGGCGGATTGTTGCTGCCGGACATCAAGACGATCTACCAGAATCTCTGCTTTGGCGAGCGGCGACTGGTCGAAACCATCGATCGCTATGGCGTGGATGCCTACCTGGGCGCAGTACGCTATGCCTGCGACATTTCAGCCGAGCGGATGATCCAGGCGATTGCCACCTTGCCTGACGGGGATTTTGAGGGCGAGGATGGCATTGACTGCGATGGCGTCGATGAGAGTGAAGAATACCGGGTCAAAGTGAAGATTGTTGTGCGAGGCAATCGGTTGGAAGCTGACCTGAGCGGCAGCTCGCGGCAGGCGCGAACCTGCGTGAACGCGGGATGGTTAGACACCAAAATGGCGATTGGGGTGGCTCTGAAATACCTGCTCGATCCAAAAACTCCTTTCACATCAGGCACGTTTCGCAGTGTCGATATCGTCCTTCCAGAAGGAACCTTCGTGAGCGCCATGCCGCCCGATGGAGCAATCTTTCTCTACTATGAAAGCGTCTCAGCACTCGCGCTCGCCGTTTTCGGGGCGCTCAAGGATGCTCTTGGCCCGGACGCCGTGGGTGGCGATTACTGTTCCCTGAGTGGACATGCTGGGAATGGCGTGTTCAACGGCTTCCCCTGGACATCCATAGGACAGACCGGGGGTGAACATGGACCGTGGGCTGCTACGAAAGACGGCGACGGCGATAGTTATATGGTCAATTACCTGACCAACAACCTTGACCCGGCAACCGAGGCCATCGAAGCAGAGGCCCCATGTGTGGTCCTGCGTAAGGAATACACGGTTGAGAGCGGCGGGGCCGGGAAGCATCGGGGTGGGGCGGCGGTCATGAAAGATACGCTGTGGCTTGGTGAAGGAGACCATTACTCTATGGCGCTGCATTGCAAGTCCCCCAGCGGCTTTGGCGTCTACGGCGGCAAAAGTGGGGCGACTGGGGCGGTCTGGTTCTGGGAACCGGATGCCTACGGAG
>QHYH01000065.1 GCA_003223215.1 Acidobacteriota bacterium | reverse complement strand
TATTCGCCGGGGAAGCGATGGCCACGGAAACCACGGGATTGCCCACGTTGACGGAGAGATTGGCGGAGGCGGAATGGGAAGCGGTGTCTGTGACCTGGACGGTGAAGGGAAAAGAGCCTGCGGAAGTCGGCGTGCCGGAGATGGTGCCCGCGGAGCTGAGCGTAAGGCCCGCCGGCAGAGAGCCGCTGGCGAGAGACCAAGCATAAGGAGTCGTGCCGCCAGAAGCAGAAAGAGTGGCGCCGTAACTTTTGGAGAGGATCCCGCTCGGGAGCTGGCTCGTCGTAATCTGCAGCGCGGAAGTGCCGCCAGAGCCAGAACCCGAACTTTCGACCACTTCCATTCCGTTGATCTTTGGGTTCTCGACCGCACCGGGAATGAAGTTGACGCTCAGGGTTCCATTGGTGACGGTGACGGGGAAAGTGCGTTGGACGGCGATGTTCATGCCTCCGGCGGCAGCGTAAATGTCGAAATTCGTAAGGACCTGTGTCCCGTTGATGGAGACGCTGAAGATGCGCTGGCCGGCAGCGGTGACATAGGTTTCGGCAAAATCGAGGGTCACGTTGTAGTTGCCGTCGGCGAGGGGGATCGAGTAGCCAAACGAGGCGTGGGCGTTAACCGTAACGCTCGGTTCCGTACACCTGGGGATAGGAAGTGCCGGAGACCGAGTTAGAATTCGCATGAGGTCGCACCGCCTGTGAAGTATTGGTCGGGGAGCCAGGTATTGCCGTTGGAGTCGGTAAAAGAGGAGGTCGCACCCGCATTGATGCGGACCGACGGCGCGCCGGCCTGTGCGCGGCTGCTTCCCATCGAAATCAAAAAGAGAATCAACGTCACCCAAGATACAAGAGTAGATTTCTTAGCGTTCAACAAACACCTCCAAGGTGTCTTCTGGCGGACTTGAGAGGTTGCTTTGACCACGCGTCAACGATCTAAAGCGAATCGAACGGGAGCAAGGAGTCGGCGAGGGCTAGGAGGACCTGGCTGGAGGTGAGCGGTGCGCCTGGGTTTGGCCCGTGATGTTATTATCAACGTCCCAATTACGGCGAGAGCTTATAGCCGGAGGCGTTTTTTTGGCTGTCGGCAGGGGAATGATTCAGGCGTCAGACCTTCTAATGTGACTATGTCCCCCGGTGTCCTACAAAACTGCAGTCGCTCCGGTCCCCTTTGGTGCGGGACCGACCCAGCCGAGTACGGGAAAGGCCCGCGTTTAGAATGAGGGATTCGAGCAGCTTGTTTCAGGTGATTTCCCGGTTGCTTCGGAGGGCGAGGGCAGGCGACGGTACCCAAGAATCATTATGATTACGCGTCGAAGTTCTGGGTCGGGAGCCCATGCCGCAAAAACAGCACTCAAGAAACCGGGAGAAGTGGTCGCCTCTCTCTATCCCGAGATCCTCAAGGGCATGCCCGTGGGATTGCTCGTCCTGCACCTAGAAAATCCGCGGGATGCCAAGACCTTTAAGATCATCGATGCGAATCCGGCAGCCGCATCCCTCACCGGAACAACACTCGAGGCTCTTCGAGGAAAAACTCTGGCAGACTTTCCCAAGCTTTTGAAAACGCCGCTGCCTGCCTCTTGTCTTGACACGCTCCGCGCCCAGGAGCCAAGAAATTTTGGCGAGATTGCTTACGGGGACGAACGCATTCGCGAAGGCATTTATGCGGTCCAGGTATTTCCGTTATCCCACCATTTCCTTGGCGTGCTCTTTGAGAATGTCACGGACCAACGGCGGTCGGAACGCGCGTTGCGGGAGAGCGGAGAGCGTCTTCGTTTACTGATCCAGGGCGTCCAGGAATATGGCATCTTCCAACTCGATCCATTGGGCAATGTCGTCAGCTGGAATGCGGGGGCAGGGCGCCTCATGGGCTACCATGCGGAAGAAATCATTGGACAACACTTTTCCGAGTTTTATCCGAAGGAAGATGTGTTGAACGGAAAGCCGCAACGTAGCATGGCGGAGGCGGTTCGACGGGGACAAAGCGTGGACGAAGGATGGCGAGTCCGCAAAGACGGAGCCCGTTTCTGGGCAAACGTTGTCCTCACGGCGCTGCGCGACGCGGAGGGAAACCTACGCGGGTTCGCCAAGCTCACCCGGGACATGACCGAGCGGCGCGAAAGGGAAGAAGCTCTTACGCGGGCGAAAGAACTTCTGGAACTGCGCGTTGAACAACGGGCGGCAGTCCTTACCAGAGTGAACGAAGAGCTGCGGGTTGAGATTGCGGACCGCAAACACGCGGAGGAGCAATTCAAAGAGACGCTTAAGCAGCTTCGCGCCCTCGCGGCTCGGCTTCAGAGGGTACGCGAAGAAGAACGCGCCTCTATCGCACGCGAAATCCATGATGAACTCGGGCAAGCTTGCACCGCCATCAAAATGGATCTTGCCCTGATTGGCCGCAAAATCACCAGGCGGCAGGCGCAGCTGCGCGCAAAGATCGAGTCGTCCATGCGCTTGGTCGACGACATGATCGTGACGCTGCGGAGAATCGCCTCCGATCTGAGGCCGAGAACTCTGGATGACCTGGGACTTGCTGCCGCGCTCGAGTGGCAGGGACAGGAATTCGAGAGGCGCACCGGGATTCACTGCCGGGTGGCGTTGCCGCGGGAACCGTTGAATCTGGATTCCGAACGCTCTATAACTATTTTCCGCATCTTTCAGGAATCCTTGACCAACGTTGCACGCCACGCGCAAGCTACCAGCGTGGAAGCGCGTCTGGAAGTGGAAGGAGACGAACTGATTTTCTCCGTTCACGACAACGGCAAGGGTTTTGACCCACAGGAGGCCAAAGCGCGGAAATCCCTCGGCCTCGTGGGCATGCAAGAACGCGCACATCTTCTCAATGGAGAGGTCAGCATTGAAGGGATTCCAGGGTCCGGCACCACGTTGATGCTGCGATTTCCCGTGCTACCTCCGGCCGAGCCCCGACAGGATTCGTGATGAGAGTGTTGATTGCTGATGATCATGCAGTTTTTCGCCGGGGTCTTAAAGAAACGATCGGAGAGGCCTTTCCCAAGGTTACCTTCGGCGAAGCCAAGACGGCGGACGAGGCGCTTGCCTGCGTTCGCCAACACGATTGGGAAATCGTGATTCTGGATATCAGTATGCCTGGGAAAAGCGGGCTGGATATCCTGAGTGACCTGAAGCGTCTCCGGCCAAAGCTGCCGGTTCTTTTCCTGAGCATGTATCCGGAGGAGCAGTATGCCAGGCGCGCCCTCAAAGCGGGCGCTTCCGGCTATCTAACCAAGGACAGCGTTCCCGAGGAGCTGAAGACCGCGGTCCGGCGCGTGCTGTCGGGAGGGCGTTACGTGAGCGTGACGCTCGCGGAACGTCTGGCCTACGATTTGAGGCGGGGAGCGGACACTCCGGTCCAGGAGCTTCTCTCCGACCGCGAATTTCAGGTGTTGCGGATGATTGGCTCCGGCAAGACGGTCAAGGACATCGCCGACGAACTCTCGCTCAGCGTCAAAACCGTGAGCACGTATCGTTCAAGGATTTTGGAGAAAACCGGAATGAAAACCACCGCGGAGCTGATCCGGTTTGCCCTGCGGTCCCAACTGGTGGATTGAGAAAGCCTTTACGGGTTGTGCTCCGACGCCGTGGCTGGGGTTGTGGGACACTGGCGCTCATTCTTGTGTGGCATTGTCCTACATAAGATTACTGGTTCTACCGGATGTATCTCGCCGTGGATTTGTCATCCTCTATAAATGAATGCATGAAAGGTCCTCGCGAAAAAGGAAGAAAATGAGGGTCTTTATCACTGACGACTCGAAGATCGTCGTTGAGAGGCTGGCGGACCTCCTGAAAGACGTTGCCGGCGTAGAGATTGTCGGCCAAGCGGGCAACGCACTGGAGGCGATACTCTCGATCCAGCAGACCAATCCCGATGCGGTTATCCTGGATTTGCAAATGCCCGGAGGTTCGGGGCTCGATGTACTCCGAGCCATCCGGCAGGGCCACCCTCGGCTTAAGGTACTGATCTGCACGAACTTCCCCTATCCGCAATACCGCGACGAATGTCTGGCTGCCGGTGCCAACTATTTCCTGGACAAGTCGGCGGACTTCGACAAAATTCCCGTTATTTTTCGGCAGTTGATCAGAACCATCTCGCCAGAAACTCGACTTTAAGTCCTTTAGAATCAATGAGCCAATTTGTAGTCGAGTTTCAGGGTCACATAACCGCCGCGCAGCGGCCGCTGCTCCAAACGAACTCACGGCGCTCGCTGAACACGAGGCTCGAGCTTCTCCTCCCGGTCGTGCCTGCCTGGCTTTCGAATCTCGAGAAGGGTTTTATTGGCGCGGGAAAGTGTGCCTAGTGTTGATAGGCGCCGAGGTCGGAGCCGCCGCCCTGGGGGCGCGGTTTGCCGTTGATGTCGGCGTAGATGTAGTTCTTCAGATCGGAGACGATCGCGGAAGGCAGGCCGGATAGCGTGCTGGGGTCGATGCCCTTGCCGAAGGCCGGGCTGCCGGATTGCAGAGTGAGATCCGTGCCAAGCTGCAAGGGGGGCAGGGCGGTGGAATAGCCATACTGGGTTAGGGACGGCGCACTGACGAACAGCGGATTGGCCTGAATGAGTTGCGAGGAGCTGAAGTTGGGAGAGCTGCCGTAGTACATGTCGGCGAAGTACTGAATGTTGGAGTTGCTGCCCTCCTGGATGTAAGTGGGGTAAGCGCTGCTCCAGGCGAGGGAGAGGTTGTTGATGAAGTAGCCGTTTTGGGAGCCGCTGGTGGAGAAGGAGCCGGCCGTGCCGAGGGTGGGGTCAAGGTTGTTGTTATAGCAGGTGTTGTTGACGATCCAGAAGTTGGTGACGATGTAGGCGTGGATGCAGCGGCCGCCATTGCCGTAGACGACGTTGTTGATGATGAGGACGGGCGGGGTATTGGCGGTAGAGGCGTTATAGGAGCCGTTGGAGAGATCGAGGATGATGCCGTTGCCGTCGGTGTGGTTGGAGGAGGAGTCGAATTCGCCGGCGACGATGTTGT
>QHYH01000184.1 GCA_003223215.1 Acidobacteriota bacterium | reverse complement strand
CTACGTCGGACATCTCGGCACTTCCGAAACTCCCCACCCTCCGATTCTCGTGGGGCGATGGTTTTCGAGGTTTAACTAAGGTTTGCGTTCGCTACAACCTGTCGATTTGCTTGCCCTCCTGTCGGAGCTGACCGGGGTTTCCCCCAGCCGACGAGGACTTTTACTTCCGGGCTTTCGACGGATTGGTCACCCGCACCGCCGCCAGATATGACTACAGCGGTAACTGGGCAAGTTCCGCTGGCGGGACTTTCACCCGCTAGAACACCAACTAGCATCGCTGCAACCGTACGGTGAGTTTTCCCGCAGTACGGTTTCAAGGCCGATATATCGGGCGGTGCCTTCCCGACGACAGCAAGATCTTTGCGTCGCACGGTTTGCAACCGCCCTTCGTGCACCTCGCTGCCTGTACCGTCGTATCCCCGTTCTAAGTCGGGGGACGCGGTGCGCTGATGCACCACCGTTCAAGCGGCCATAGCCGCTTTACCCCAGGGGCCCTCGCTCCGGTCCGGGTTATAGTGTCCCGGTCCATCGTCACTTAATCGGCCCCATGCGCCCCACTCGCCAGCACACCCCGATTTCACCGACACGGCTTATACGAGGTGCCCTCGCTGTGCGTCCCGAGCTTTCGTTGACTATCCCTTGCCGACATGTCGCCCTCTGAGACCCCGGAAAGTCCATCGGTTGCATCCACCCAGTTCCTTCACCGATGACACTGGCCTTCGCCTGAACAAGACAGGCTCGGCACTTTCCACATCCCACGCTCCGATTCTATGTGGGGACATCCGATTTCGGGGCTTCACTACGGTTCTCCATCGTTACGACCTGCCGACTTGCTTGCCCTCCTGTCGGAGCTGACCAGGCCCTTAGGCCCAGCCAACGAGGACTTTTACTTCCGGGCTTCCAACGGATTGGTCACCCGCTCCGCCGCCGGATATCACTACAGGGGCAACTGGGCAAGTTACCCTGGTGGGACTTTCACCCACTGGACCATCAACTAGCTTCGCTGCAACTTGTTCGCGGATGTATTTGCGGACTTGCTCCAACTCAAGCCCACTGTGGACACTGCGTATCCACGGGCCCAGAAGTGCTCGCCCGTGAAATTCCGCTCTTTGCCACACAAGCGGGCCATCGCTATGGCGCTCTTCCCTTTTAGAAATCCGATCACGGAGGCCACCGGATACTTCGGAGGGATCGCGATGCACATGTGCACATGGTCCGGCAGCAGGTGTCCCTCTTAGCGCATTCCAGTTGGGACTGTAAGTTTTTCTGGCTCTCACCAAGCCACGGGGGATGTTATGCCCAAACGGAACGGTCAAACCTTTTCTGGTCTCACTGGTCGAACCAGTGGCTTACCTAAATTCTGAGTTAGGTCTAATTTGAAAGAAGGGAGCATGCTTCAATGGCCTTGGTCTTTCAGTACGGCTCCAATTGTTCCGAAAGCCAGTTCAATAGCCAGGACCGCCTGTGTGGTAACGCGAAGTTTGTGACCATCGCGGAAACGGTTGACGACTGCCAGCTCGCCTTCGATGTGTGGAGTACAGGACGTGGATGCGCCGCATCTGACATCGTAGCGAGTCCTGGAAACAAGGTTTGGGGTGTGGTCTACGACGTGCCCGATTTTCTACTGGCTAGGGACACCGCCGCACAGCGCAAAAAAAAGTCCCTCGATGCCATTGAAGGTGAAGGCACAAACTATGCTCGCCACCCGATTACCGTGAAGTGCGCGAACGGCGAGCTGCTTGCCGCCACCACCTATCGTGTGATCCACCCGAGGGCGGGGTTACGAACTAACGTCGAATACGTCGGCTACATCGTCCGCGGACTTCGCGAACACGGCGTCGCCGCAGAGTACATTGCCAAAGTGAAGGCAATCGCTATCGCGAATAATCCAACCATTGCAGCTGCGGTCAACGCTTTGTAGCTAGCCGATTTTGTCGGCATGGTTCTTGCGAATCCAGTCTTCGACCTCTTTTCGAACACGGACGGCCATCTTGCCGCAGCTGTCGGCTTCGCCTTGCGAGACTAACCCGAAATCATCATACGATCCGGTGTTCCGCTTTTTACGCAGCTTATCGAGCGTCGGAATGAGTCTTTTTTTTTGCGGATCGATCGAAAACTCGAGAGCCTCGATGGTTCGGTAATGTTCGCCGCCGCCTCGTACCACTCGGTATCCCGCGGCGCGCAGGGCCGCCGTAGCGGAGATTCGAATCACGTCGTAAGCCAAACCCAACTGAACATCTGCAGAGAGCTTCCCCGCAGTGGCGCGGCGATAGTCTTCAAGACGCCCATCCGCGAGTGCAAGCAGGCGGCCGATTTCCTCGCGATCCGAGCCGCGCTTTTCAAGCCAGGTGTTTTTGACCCGGGTCTCTAAGGTCATCCTCATCCCCGATGATGAAGAGCTTCTTTTCCGCCAAAACTGTCTTGAGGAAATTCCCTCGCAACTTCTTGCTGAACTCCCGAATAGAGTATACGGTTGGATTGATTTCCCGGTTCAAGGTTTTCTCCGCGTCGCGGAGTTTTTCTACGATGGCGTCGAAGTCCACGTTGCCGACAACCATCACGTCCACGTCGCTGTGTTCGCGCTCTCGGGAACGGGCTACGGAGCCATAGACAAAGGCGAGATTGATCTCGTCTCGCAGCGAACTGAGCGCCTCCGCTAGAACATCGTGCATGCCGACTGTCTTCGTAACCAGGCCCTTGATCTCCCGGAAGACTGGGCTCTCTCGGTTGGCGCTGTAGAGAGTCTGCGTCCCAATGGTTTTCTTACTGACAAGGCCAGCTTCGACCAGTTGCCGTATCTCACGCTGCACCGGCCCGAGGGCAATATTGGTAAGGCGGGCAAGTTGCCGCAGATAGAAGCCTTTACCCACGTGGCCATATAAAATGGAAAGTACCGCGCCTCGAGTACGCCCAAAGAGGGTTTCGGATAGAATGCTGATTGTACCCATTCCGGGGTCAAGCGTACCCTAAAAGGGTACGGGAAGCAACCAGGGATGCCGCGACCGTCACTCCTCTCCAAGCGGTCGTAGCGTCAACCTTGCTCCTGAGTACTCGATCCATTCTGGGGCTGGGGCGGAACCTTCGTTACAGCCTCAGTACGATGAGGTCGCTCACTGCGGCCCCTAACGGAGACGGGACTTTGGCTCGCCACAGTCGCCCAATCAAAGGCACGAGGGTATGATGGGACTCGCAACGGTCAGCATAGGAAATCGAGAATGAGGCGTTTCATTCGTTTTGTTGCGATCAGCTTAGGCGTATTACTCGCCCTATGCGCCGCAGGCGTAATTGTGGGGACCCTAGTCACTGATTATCAATACGAGGGCAGTGTCAAATCTATTTCTAAGAAGCTGGCTACAGTTGCGGTCAGCAGTCCGCAGATTGTCTGGGACGCCGACTTGCATCCCTACGGTTTCTCAGAAGGAGATTTTGACTCGCCCTATCTTGACTACACTGCTCCTTCTACTGTCGCAATATCAGGTTCCGTCGCTGCAGTGACATTTCAAAAGAGCAGTTATGCTGGCAACCAGCTAGTTCAAGATATTCACCTGGTCACGCTCTCAATAAAAGATGGAGCCGTTTTGAAGAATACGCAATGGCCACGGCAAGGCCCACTCGGACTCAGTCCCGGCATATTTTGCTGCACGAAGAATAACGAGTTTTATGCATACGACGACGGCTGGCTCCTCATCAAGAATGGGGAAGTCATAGGCAAACAGAAAACCAACCCGGTCGGCCCGAATACGCAGCAAATCAAGGTGACTCTGGGGAGCAGCAACCGGCCAACAACAATAGAAATTGCTCACGAAGACGGCTCAAAAAGCACTCTGCAAACCGATTGTGGCCTCGTGCACACTTCGTTTCTTTCCAAAGAGCGTTTTGTAATGATTGGCTGCAACGTCTTGTCGGTCATCGGTACTGACGGTCACATATTGTTCTCGGACTCCTTTGCAGACGAAGGGCTTAAAGGGCTTCACTTTGGAGGCAGGACAAGCGATGGAAGCAAATTCATCATCTCAGTCACTTCTTATCGGCCGGGCGACCCACCTTCCTTGACGGACGAATGGTTGGTCATTTACGACACCGAAAAGCAGGGTGCCGCATTTGCTGTGAAGTCTGGCCCACTACCGTACCAGCAGTCTCAGACTGCTCTGTCTGCCGATGGAAAGTATCTGCTGGTCGGCTCTGGAGGCCACGTCGAGCTCCTAGATATACGAGAATAACGAGAAGTTAGCTCGCTCTCACTTCGGCCAAGGTCATTGATTGCCGAATCGAGCTAACGGTACGGTAGAGTATAGAAATGATGGTCAAACCGCGCCCGCAGTTTTCAAGACATTTTGGGATCGTAACGGTGTTTCTGCTGGGATCAGTCGTCATCAGTTTCGCTCAGAAATTGCCATCGCCAACACCTGTGTGGTCGGTAGGCCCTCTGGCGAAGGGCGAGCCAGTTATGGGCATTGCTTTCGGCGCAAAAGGCGCGACATTCTCGGGGCCGCGAGTAGATTCCCAGACTGGTTCGATTTTCTTAGCGACTCGCTCCATTGCCTTCGCGGGCGACCGGATCGTCTTGGCGTCGAAGATAGGAATGGACTGAGGGTGAAGCGATTCACCTTGATCATGTCGCAGAAGTCAGCAAAGGGCGTATTACTCCAGAAGAGCGGAGGAAGGCCCGAACGGAAGGGAGTGGCGAGTAAGTCGCGCGATCTCAGGAGCGACCAGCGGCAGAAAAGCCAACCTTGTTGGCCTTCCGGACGTCAGCAGGAGTGAAGCTCCAAGGGACGTCTACGAAGGGACCGAATCGTTCTCTGGCGACGCGCAGTATCGAAAGCCCGGCTATTCACATCTAGCTCAACCCGCCGAACCGCCGTATGCGGACCCGCATGTACGGTGGGGGGGAGGGGAGGACGGGTGACCGTTCCCCCTATCCCGATTGCGACCGGTGGCGGAATATTTGTTGCCTCGCAACTTCCCACAAGCCGGCTTCTGGCCCGCAATCACTTCCCGGTTGCCCGTGATCTGGGAGTTGTCGAGCGGATGCTTCGAAGTCAAGTCCGCGCCGCAATTTTCACGGTCGGGTTACCATGACCTAGATGCACAGAAGATACAGGCTCTGGCTGTTAAGAAACCCTGTCAAAGGAGTGCTTCATTGTTACTGTGTGACCGGAAACTCTAGGTGGAGATTAGCTGTTGAATCCTCTCCGGCCAAACGTCATACTCCGACGTTACACGACCCACTGCTTCTGCCGCGGACTGCAAAACCGCGCTCGTCGTTTACAAGAGGAGATCGTGCGTTCAAGCTGTGATTCGTCGACGTTGGCGAACGCAGAATCTTCCTGAAACGCATGTTTCTGTCCTCCCCCCCAACCCTGTGTCGCTGCAGGACGCGCCTCAATAGATGAGCTTTAAAGAAAACTGAATTTGCCGTGAAGTTCCGGCGGTCTTGCTGATCATGCCAAACCCTGTGCCCTCGATGATGTTCGCAGGTAGTCCCATGTTGACGATGTTAAACAGATTAAATAACTCTGCGCGGAATTGCAGATCCGCTCGCTCCAAACCGCTTTCTCGGTGGCCAATCGGAGTCGTCTTGACGAGCGCAAAATCGAAATCGTAATATGCCGGGCCGCGAAAGGTATTACGGCCGAGCGTTCCAAAGCGCCCGGAGTTTGGTCCAGTTCCACCTGCGATCCCGATCGGAATGGCAAAGAAGCTTGCGTTGTTCGCGCCCCGCCCAAAATAATCGTCGCGCGGTCGGGTTGAACTGCCGGCGCTCGATAGGTCCGGTAACCCAATCTGGTCCGGCCGGTCCGCGCCAATCGTTCCCGCGCCCGTCTGCTGGATACCCGAATAAACCGTAAACGGCGAACCACTCGTGATCGACGAGATGCTCAGCAATTCCCAGCCCTTCGTCAACAGGTGGGTTCGATCCGACTGAATTCCCAAATGCTCAAAATGCAAATCCTGGGCCGCGCTCAACGTGAAGGCGTGCGTCACGTCAAAGCTTGACGGCCCTCTTTCCGCTCGTGTATCGAACGGGTTTTGCGGACTAAACAACGTCACGGCGCCGGTGGATCCTGTTCCTCCGATAATGCCGCTGACATCATCCAGCGATTTGCCCCAGGTGTAGCCGGCTTGCAATGACGGTCCGCCGTGCCCAACATTTCCCGACAATGAGGTCTGCAAGGCGTTGTACGACGAGTGCGATGTCGCTGTCATCACAGACTCGAATCCGAAACCACCTGTCACCACGCCGCTACCGTCGAAGTCTGTAAACCGCGCAAATTCCGACCCCGCTCCGGGATACGCGTTTGGATATGACATTCTCGGAAGTCGAAATGCCGATGTTCCAACATACGCGACATCGGCCGTGAGGCCGCCGAAAACCCGTTCCAGCCCCAATGTCCAAGTCTGCAAGTAGCCATTGCCGAAGCGCCGGTCGATCCCGGCCAGACTCAGTAGCGAGAGCTGATGACTCGGCGCCAGCGCCGCCAAATCCTGCTGGTATCGATTTACGTCCATCACCGTGTTCGCCGGGACGTTTTTCGGATTGCCACTGGCCAGCACGTTCACACCCGCTGTGTTGTAGACCTGTGGCAACTCGTCCGGTGTGATTTGGAATCCGTAGGAAATCTCCCCGTTTTGCGCTGCATTGACGCGCGGATAAACAACGTAAGGCGTTGACCCTGTCAGAAGATTGTCCTGCCAGATATTAGGCGGAATCACTGTGATCGCCCCGCCCATGTGCACATGCACCGCGTGGGGCGCGTTCCAGTCCACGTGAACACGCGGCCCCCAACCGTTCCAATCGGTTTGATAAGTAGGCTGCGGATTGATCAAGTATTCCTGCCCAACGCCCGCAGGTGGGAACGAATTCAGAAAGCTCGACGTTCGGTGCGCCCGCTCCGAAATCGGCGTATAGAACTCATATCGCAGCCCATATTCGAGCGTCCATTCCGGATTGATTTTCCACGTGTCCTCGATGTAAGCGTTCACGTCATTCCGGTTGATCGCCGCGGGCCCAATGTGCGCGCCATTCGATGCGTAAGGCGGAGCCACCGCGATCGTGTATGCGTACGGAAAACCTAGCAACAGACTGCTCAAAGTGTCCGGCAGAGACTGGCCAGGCTGAACGTCGTGCCGTCCACTCGCAGAAGGGATGAAAACGGGCGAATAAACCGTTCCGCCGCCAAAATCGTATTCCCCGTTCGGGCTGATGCCAAAGTATGTCGTGTCGCGATTGAGGCGTGCTTCTGTACCCCACTTCACCGCGTGCCGCGCTGTCGTCCAGGCAAAATTCAATTGTAACTGGAACAAATTCCCGAACGCTGATATCACGGAGCCCGCCGCGCTGTTGTACGCCTCATACAGACCATCGTTGAACTTGAGGGCCGGATCGGTGTGGTTCGGGGTCACAAACGAAGGCGTCGTCCGTGTAAGACTCAACGATGTCGACCAGAGAAAGCGCGGTGACGCGGTGCGCGTGTAAGTGATGACCCCGTTCCGCTGCCGATCCACGTACTGCACGCCAAAGCTCGGATCGAGCAGCGTTTGATCCGGATTTGTTGTCGGTCCCGTCAGATTGTCGTAATTGAATCGACCAAACAATTGTCCTTTTGCGCCAACTTTCTGATCGATGCGGATAGAAAACTGATCCGTGTCCGTGTTCACGTTTGAAGGCGCAGCATAGGTTCGCGCACCATACGCGCCGGTTGGGTTGTTGGGGAGTGGATAGCGGGCCAGCACCGCAGCAATTGCCGGATTCACCGGTACCTGCAGCGTGTCCGTGCTGCCGTCCGGGTACTTCACGATGTCCTGACCGGCTCGCTCGGCTGCGGTTGGTACAGCCAAAACCTGGGTCGTTCCCAGCACCTGCCTGAATCCCTGATACTGCACAAAATAGAACGTGCGGTCTCGGCCGTCATACCGATGCGGCAACACGACCGGCCCGCCATTCGTAAATCCGAACTCATTTCTACGGAATGGAGGAATTCTGCCCGGCTCCGCAATCGATGGGTGATCGAAATAATTCCGCGCATCGAGAGCGGAGTTCCTTAAGAACTCGAAGAATGATCCGTGAAAACCGTTTTTCCCGGATCGTGTCACGATATTGGTAAAGCCCGCCGCACCGCGCCCGATGTCCGCCGGCATCCAGCCCGAGCTTGACTGTAATTCCTGAATCGCGTCCACGTCGAAATTCGTGAACGTGCTCCCGCCCATCTCCGGATCGCTCACATCCGCACCGTCCATCGCGAACACGGCCTCAACGCCGCGCTGTCCGTTGATGGCAAACTGCTGGGTGAAATTCGTCTGCCCGTTCACGTCGGTCATAGTGCCCGCTGCTAACAACAACAACGCGCTGAAGTCGCGTCCATTCAACGGCAACTCATTTACTTTTTGGCTCGAGACTTTCTCCCCGCCTGTTCCGCTAGCCGGGTTCGAAGTTGTGCTCGGGTTTCCATTCGAGACTCCTGCTGCAGGAGTTTGCGGGTTGGCTCCAATCGACAGCACGTTTTGATCGGATACCGTCAGCATAACTGCTATGCCAGTAATATCCACTCCAGTTGACGCTGTCGGACCTCGCCCGGGCAGTTGCACGCTCACGGTATGTGGCCCGGGTCGAATGTCCGCAATCGCGAACCTTCCGTCGCTTCCCGTCACTGCTGTCATTTTCTCTTTAGCGGCCGCCGTGTATACCGTTACCTTCGCTCCGGCCACAGGTTCACCGGCAGCCGTGCGTACGACACCGGTCCACGCTGGCGCAGACGGAGAACTCTGTTGTGCTTCAAGCGAGACCGCGACCATCAGTCCCAGCAGCAAACACGTCTCTACCAGTTGGAAGGCCTTATGAAAGGTTCGAGCTATTGCGTGTTCCTTTGCGCAGCGGAATTCATACATGACGAATTTCCTCGAGTGAAGACGGAATGCAATCGAGCGCATGAAGGACTTCAACGAAAGAGAAGACTTCCTGCTAGGGCGCGCATTGTCCGAAGATGCCAGGAACAAGCGGAACGATCGAGCGGCCAACCGCTTCGGTTTACGTACTTGTGACATCTATGCCTTGGGAGCGGTAGGGATTCAGGACATCTTCGTCCGATGCATCGGTGATCAAACGTGTCAGTCGGGAAGCAGGACCGACCAGGTAAGGCAGAGATGTCCCCATTTTCCCAAGTGAAATCAGGCCAACCACTTCCGTTGAAGCTCCTATCATCGCTTGCTTCACGTAAGCTTCTTCTCGGTCGCCGACGGTTATTCCGACCTCCGGGTGCAAACTGCACATTCCGAGAAAACATAGATCAGCGCGAATGGATTCGACTCGACGAATGGTCTCGATGCCTGTCGTGACCCGCGCCTCTTTAAGAAAATTTCCTCCGAGCATCAGCACGCTCAACTTCGGATGATCCGCCAACGCCAGCGCAAGCGGTGGGCTGTTGGTAACAATCGTCGCCGAACGCTCTCTTGAAAGGTAGGAAGCAATTCTTAGATTAGTGGTACCTCCATCAATCAGCACCACCTGACCGTCGCGGATCATGTCAGCCGCCGCTCGAGCAATTCCGATCTTGCTCTCCATGTCGATTTGTTGGCGAGACACGAAAGGAACGGCCTCGGCACGGCGAGGCAGGGCGCCGCCGTGTACCCGCTGGATCTTTCCCGAACTCGCCAATTCGCGCAGATCTCGACGAATCGTGTCTTCAGAGACCTTGTATCGACTGCTAAGGTCCGCGGCGAGGACTCGGCCCTCACTGCCAAGCAGCTCCAGGATGTACTGGTGGCGCTCTTCCTTTAGGGCGATTTGGCCTGCTTCCGCTTCTGGTTTCATTCTGTCCATTTTGCACGAATACACTTGGATATGCACGTATATACGTGTATTATCCGATTTATGCATGATACTGCCAAACGTAGCGCCATACAAGGTCTTTTGCAAAAGCGTTCGGTTCGGGCAGTCGTCTTCGATTACGGAAACGTTCTTTGCCTCGAGCAAACGCTGGAGGATATGAAAGGTATGGCGCTCGTTTGCGGCATTCCCCATGAGCGATTCTCGGGACTTTACTGGAAGCTAAGGCCGCGACCGGGGATATCGATGGACCTGCCTACTGGACAGCGGTTGTTGGCCAGCAAGAACTGGGTTTGAGCAGAGATCAGCTATATAGATCGAGACAAAGGCTTCGTTCTTTATCCAGTGGCAGCTGGCATTGTTGCCTGAGCTTGCGTGTCTCTGCTATGGTGATCGCACCAACACGATTGGACCTTTTCATCCTAGGATCAAAGACGATGCCAGGACTTCTGCAGCGTTTTTTACCGCGCGACGACGATTATTTCCAGCTCTTCGCGAGGCAAGCGGAGAATATTCAGAAGGGCGCTCGGGCGCTTTGCGACATGCTTTCGCGTTATACTGCGGTGAACGAGCAGGTACAGAGCATTAAAGCCATCGAGCACGCAGGTGATGAGATCGCGCACACCATCATCACGAAGCTCAACCAGACTTTTATCACGCCCATCGATCGCGAGGACATCCACGAACTGTGCTCTACCCTCGACGACGTCATTGATTTAATTGACGCAGCCGCGAGCCGTTTCGTTCTCTACCGAGTGGACGCGGTGCGAAACGGGACGGCCGACCTCGCCAAGATTCTTCAGGAGGCTTGTACCGAAGTGACTGCATTGGTACACGCAATCGAGAATCGGGATGAGGCTCTCAGACACTCTATTGAAATCAATCGTCTTGAGAATGAAAGTGATCGTCTCTGCCGCACACTGATCGCTCAGCTCTTCGATGAAGAAACCGATCCGGTTCAGATCATCAAGTGGAAAGAGATTTTTGAAGTTATCGAGACAGCCGTCGATAAGTGCGAAGATGTCGCCAATGTGGTAGAAGGCGTAGTGCTGAAGAGCGCCTGACCACGTGAATCCATTTGATCTGCTTATAGCTGTAATCATACTTAGCCTTGCGTTCGAATTTTCGAACGGCTGGCATGACGCTGCGAACTCCATCGCGACAGTGGTGTCTACGCGAGTGCTGACGCCGTTCCGTGCGGTTGTGTGGGCGGCGTTTTGGAACTTCATTGCGGCATTCGTGTTCGGCACGGCGGTGGCGAAGACGATTGGCAAGGGTATGGTGCACATCGAGATGGTCGACCAGAAGGTTCTGCTGGCTGGACTGTTGGGAGCCATCGGTTGGAACCTGATCACACTGACCCTGGGACTTCCTACGAGTTCATCGCATGCGCTGATGGGCGGGTACGGCGGCGCGGCGGTCGCGAAAGCCGGTTTTGTGGCGTTAATTCCGGGCGGCTGGACGAAGCCGGTGGCGTTCATCTTTCTATCGCCAATCATTGGGATGTTGATCGGGATGATTGTGACCGTGGCCACGAGTTGGATCGTCCGCAAGCAACGGCCGCTACGGGTGGACCGATGGTTTCGGCGGCTCCAACTTCTTTCCGCCGCGGCTTATAGCCTCGGTCACGGGACGAATGATGCGCAAAAAGGAATGGGCATTATCGCGACGGCCCTTTTCGCGGGTGGCTTGATGAAGACGTACGACGTCCCCTATTGGGTCATCCTTTGCTGCCACTTGGCGATGGGTGGCGGTACGATGGCGGGAGGTTGGCGAATCATCAGGACTATGGGACAGCGCATCACCAAGCTGACACCTTTTGGGGGATTCGCCGCGGAAACAGCCGGTGCCTTGACGCTAGTTGCGACTGCGCATTTTGGTATTCCTGCAAGCACGACGCACACAATCACCGGTGCCATCGTCGGCGTCGGCGCCTCGCGGCGCTTGACTGCGGTGCGCTGGGGAGTGACTCGCCGTATCGTACTTGCTTGGGTGCTGACGATTCCCGGTGCTGCTCTCCTTGGAGCCGTTCTCTTTCACGCAGTTCGGTCCTGGGTGAATTGATTTCGTAGAGCGCCGACCGGAAAGCGTTGGCCATTTCCCATTCCGTGCAGATATCCAAACAGATTCGCGTTAACATACCGAATTCGTTCGGGAACAGCCGCTTTTTAATTCTGCCTTGGGTGCGAGTGCGCGGACTAGCCAGCAAGATTCTGGGGCAGTGTGCCCGGCAACTTCCCGGTGACTGGGAACTCCGCTATGGCTACCGGCCGCTTCTGCTAGAGACTTTGGTGGACGTGCGCCGCTTCCGTGGCACCTGCTATCGAGCGGCGAACTGGATTCACATCGGGCAAACGCAAGGACGTGGAAGGATGGATAGCGAACACCGAGCTCACGGCTTGGCTCCGAAAGACATTTATCTCTATCCTTTATGCAGCGAAGTGCGGCAGCAACTGTGCCGCGACTCGCATGTTAAATCCTTGTCCGGCTCCCACAATTAGGCGGTAAACAAATACCGGTAGTGGAAGCGACTTTACATCAAATGGAACGAAATCTCATAGCTGAGTCACGATGCCCGCGGGTTGGAGTTCAAACCTACTTTGGGGGTGCCGAGATTGTGGGCGGATGACGGACAACTCGTCCAGAACCGCGGCAGCTGACTGAGGAGCGGTTCACTACTGCGTTCCAAATGGCAGAAAATGACACCTTTTTGTCATTGCTGCCATCGGCTTCAGGCATTAGCATCGTGCCATGAGAAGCTCAAGAAAGCTGCTTCCGGCGAAGAATCGTTCAAGAACCATCGTCTTTCTTGCGGCGCCAAGCAGTCAGATCCTCGATGTGGCCGGCCCATTTCAAATCTTTGTCCGTGCAGCGGAGCTCTTCGTCCAAGAGTGCCCGGGACGGAAGGCACCTTATAACGTGCTGCTGGCAAGTACCACCCGCCGCAGATCTGTAGCGACAAACTGCGGATTAGTCTTAACTGGAACCAAGACTTTCCGCACTCTCCGCGGACCAATCGATACTCTGCTCGTGGCTGGCGGAAGCGGCATGGAAACGGCTGCCCATGACGAGGAATTACTTCTCTGGCTGCAAAAAGCCGCTCAGCGAGTGCGCCGCATTGGCTCCATCTGTACTGGCGCCTTCCTACTTGCTTCGGCCGGGCTTTTGGACGGCAAACGTGCGGCGACACATTGGAAATGGGCGACGGAGCTGGCAAACAAATTTAAGAACATAACTGTCGATCCTGGCCCCATCTACATCCGCGATGGAAACACGTACACCACTGCAGGGATCACAGCCGGCATGGACCTCGCGTTGGCTCTGGTCGAAGACGACCTTGGGGCACCGATGGCCTTGAAGGTCGCACGAGAGATGGTGTTGTACTTGCGCAGAGCTGGAGGTCAATCGCAGTTCAGTACTGCGTTGTCTCTGCAGGCCTCCGACCGGAAACAAATCGAAGAGATTCGTTCTTGGACCCACGACAATCTGCGCCAGGACCTACCGGTAGAAAAGCTTGCCGCAAAGGCCGGTATGAGTCCGCGTAACTTTGCGCGCGTGTTCCTGAAGGACACTGGTACAACCCCGGCACGGTTCGTGGAGTGCCTGCGCGTTGAAGCAGCCCGGCGCCGATTGGAGGAATCGCACGACAAACTCGAAAAGGTTGCAAACGACTGTGGTTTTGGCTCGATTCAGAGTTTGCGCCGGTCGTTTTTTCGGGTTCTGCATGTTCCTCCGAACGACTACCGGCACCGGTTCACGGAGATGACGAAAGCCCCGGAATGATTACTCAGATTAAGACAGAAGACGTCATAAAAAGGAGTGAAAGGACATTATGAATCGAAGAGAATTGCTAAAGAGATCGGCGGCACTCGGTTTGGCAGCTGGAACTCCATCCCTGGTGGCAGGCAAGTTGTTTGCAGAGACGAGCGGACTCCAGGCGAAGAGTGCCACAGAGAAAACTAAACCAGTTTCCAACCCCCTGGCGCCTCCCGCCCATGGCAGTATCCCGGTGGCATTTCTGGTTTCAGAAGGGGCGGTGATCATCGATTTCTGTGGACCATGGGAGGTGTTCGAAAATGTGAACGTTCCTAGCCGCGCGGGCAACCCGTTCCAGCTTTACACCGTTGCGGAGACGACTAGCCCGATTCATGCTAGCGGCGGGATGAAAATCATACCTGAATACACCTTCGATACTGCTCCTGCGCCCAAGGTGATCGTGATTCCGGCCCAGGACGGAAGCAGCGAAGCCATGATGGATTGGATTCGCAAGGCGACAAAAAACACAGACGTAACCATGTCGGTTTGCACTGGAGCGTTTGTGCTGGCCCGCACTGGCTTGTTATCAGGCAGAGCAGCCACCACGCATCACAATTCTTACCGAAGCTTTGTCATGCAGTTTCCGGATGTCCAATTCAAGCGTGGTGCTAGGTTCGTCGAGGACAGCAATCTCGCCTCGTCGGGCGGACTTTCTTGCGGCATCGATCTCGCGCTTCGAGTGGTCGAGCGCTATTTCGGCCGTGAAGTCACGAGTAAAACTGCCTACCAGTTGGAATACCAAGGTCAAGGCTGGAAGAACCCAGATTCAAATAGCATTTACTTGAAAGAACTGGCCTCGACTGAGGCGCATCCTCTCTGTCCGGTGTGTAAGATGGATGTTGATAAGTCAACCGCTCCGAAATCTGCCTATAAAGGCAAGATCTACTACTTCTGTTCGCGCGACCACAAAGAACAGTTTGATGCAACTCCTGAAAAGTTCGCAGGAGCCCTTGACCAATGAACGCAGTGCGGATCGTCCAAGTTGGCTACCGGTTTCATTGCTGACTGTAGCGCGTTGCCGTCGCAGCCGCTTGGGACTAAGTTGGAAGCTCCATTTGGAGTTTGCCGCCGATTGTGGGACGGATGACGAGCAACTCGGAAGTAATGCAAATGTTCCAGACGGCATTCGCAAGGCTACCCGCTCGGACGAGATTCGTCCAATAATCCGTCCCTGGCCACTCCCTCCGCTACGACCTACGCGCGCCGCCTTCGGCGTCGCAGGTCTTCGCTACAGGAGTGGCCAGCGCAAGACGAACCATGCTCTAATGTCGGAAACGTCGGCGGGCACCTCAGTCCGAGGCTATTCCACTTAACATATAGATAGGACATTTTCCTTTACCTTTCTTTCTGCCCCGTTTTCTTTGGGGCACGAGAGAGAGCGAGGGAGCGTGGAGTCGGAGGCTAGCGTCTGCTTTATGGGAGGGACCCATGCCGTCTGGTGAGGAGCCGTGAAAGCAGAAGACGCGTGAGCTGGATTCCAACCTTACCAACCTTAATGGTCCCTTGCCTATGTATCGGTGATGTGGATAGAGTACGAAGATTCGCAATGCGCATCCTGGGACTGGGACGAGTATGGACTCCGCTACATCCACATTTGGCTTGGTAGAACGGTTCAAGAAGGGTGAGACGGAGGCGTTCAGCCTAATCTTCCGGAAGTACCAGAGGAGGTTGGCGGTGCTAGTGCACTACAAGATGAGCCCGGAGCTGCGTGGTGCAGTTGAGGCGGATGACATCTTGCAGGAGGTGTTCCTGGCGGCGGCTCAGGATATAAGCAATTTCACTTATCAGTCTCCGGGAAGCTTTATGGCGTGGCTATCGCGGATTGCGGACCACGTGGTCGTGGATGCGGCCCGTTACCAGAACCGTGGGAAGCGGCACGCGGAAGAGACGTTGAGGTTCCGGTCGGAGAGTAACCCGGCGGGGCCGGAACCGGTGGATAGAGAAACGCCGAGCCGCGTGTTTGCCCGGGCAGAAAACTTGCAGATCCTGCTCAAAAAACTGGATGCCCTCCCGGCGGAATACCGGGAAATGATCCTGTTGGCAAAGTTCGAGGGACTGACGACAAAAGAGATTTCCGAACGCGTCGAGAAAACGCGTGAGAGCGTGGCCCTTACGTTGCACCGCGCGCTGAAACGCTTCCGCGAGCTGGAAGCGGCGGCTCAATGACGATGAACGCCGAAGAATTCCCAAGAAATCCTCGGAATCCGCCGCCCCGCGGGGAAGAATCCTCGGAGCGGGAGCGTGCGGTAGCCGAAGCGCTGGCGGCGTACTTGGATCGCGTGTCGCGCGAAGAGACGGTGGACATTGATACGTTCTGCAAGATTCGTCCCGGACTGGAAAACGAGCTTCGGCCGTTGCTGGAATCCCTGAATGAGATGGATGGACCGCCATTTTCCGAGAGTTCTGCTCCGGAATCCGAAGGAGGGGAAGAACTGCCCGAGAGGCTGTCCGGGCACAAGATTCTCGGGGAGATTGGCACCGGGGGAATGGGACGGGTTCTGCTAGGATCTGACGAGCGATTGAACCGAAAAGTCGCGATCAAAATACTCGGAGGACGCTACCGCACGGAAGAATCCGTCAAGGCGCGCTTTATGCACGAAGCGCGCGCACTGGCGCAGATCAGCCATCCGAACATCGTGCATATCTTCAGCCTGGGCCCGCCGGACGAACTTCCTCACTTCGTGATGGAATTGGTGGAGGGAACATCGCTCGTGGAAGCGGGGCGAGCCTTGACGCTGACGCAAAAAGCGGAGCTGATGCGCAAGGTTGCGCTGGCTGTGGATTTTCTACACGAGCACCAGATCGTACATCGCGACCTGAAGCCGACGAACATTTTGGTCAGCGCGGACCTGGAACCAAAGATCCTGGATTTCGGGCTGGCACAGCATCTGGAGAGCGACAGCAAGCGACTGACACGGCCCGGCGAGATCATGGGCACGCCGGATTACTTTTCACCGGAACACACCGTGCCGGGGTCGCGATTCGATCGGCGAAGCGATATTTTTTCGCTGGGCACGATACTGTACGAGCTATTGACCGGAAGCCCGCCGTTTCACGGGGAAACGTTCGGCGAGCAGGTGCGGCGGATCCGCCAACAGGATCCTACGCTGCCGCGGCGTCGGAATCCAGAAATACCTGGGGATTTCCAGGACGTCTGCCTGAAAGCACTGGAAAAGAAACCGGAGAACCGCTACGCGTCGGCGCGAGAAATGGCGGATGACCTGGAACGATTCCTAGCGGGAGAAAAAGTGCATGCGGTGCCTACCGCGTATTCGAACCTCATGTCCGGGATGATCGAGCAACACCTGCGCGAGCTGGAGGGCTGGCGGGAGGAGGAAATCGTTTCGGAACATGAGTACGAAGCGTTGCGCAAAGACTACGGACGGCTAGTGGAGCGAGAAGACGCGTGGATCTTGAATGCGCGAAGGCTGTCGTTGCCGCAAGTGAGTTTGTATCTCGGTGCCTGGATCCTCACGGTGGGAGCTGCGTTGTTGTTCCTGTTCCAGTTTGTGGATCTTTCGGGAACGCTCGGGGTCATCGTGGTGGCTGGAGTCGCGGCATTGATGGCGGACCGCGGACTGCGGCTTTGGAAATCGGGACAGTTGCGGGTTGGAATCGCCTACCTGCTGGCGTTTTGCCTGTTGCTTCCGATTGCGTTGCTCGTGGCGTTTGGGGCGTATCAGCTATTCACGAAGGCTGCGGCGAACCCGGATTGGGAGTTGCTGGGGCGTATCTCAAAGACGTTCAAACAAACTACGAATGCGCAGATCTGGTGGGCGGTGATTCTGTCGCTGCCAGCGTACGTGTGGCTGAGGCGGTTTACGAATTCGTCGGTGTTTTCGCTCGTTTTCGCGGTAATGACGGCGTGGTTATGGGTGGTCACACTGATGCGAATGGGGCTGTTGGAGTGGCTAGACACCGACCCAGGAAAATTCTATTTCCGACTGATCCCGGGCGCGCTGCTGTTTTTCGCGATGGCGTTGACAGTGGAGCGGCGTCATTTGCCGAACGACTCGAGGTACTTCTACCCGATCGCAGTGGTTTTCACATTCGCCGCGCTTAGCGGGCTGGCAAGCGCTCATAAGCCGTACCAGGATTGGCTGGCGACGAAGTTGCCCTGGACACGTGGGCAGATCGAGTATCTTTTTATTGTCAATGCGGGGATCTATCTGCTGCTGGAGGTCATTTGCGAACGGTTCTCAGTGTCGCAAATTCGCGCTGTAGGCAAAGCGTTCCGATTTGCGATACCTGGACACGTGCTGACTTCCTTGTTTTTTCTAGGGCTGACGGCGACGGAGAGATGGGAAGGCCAACTGAACGATCTCGCGAAGAAGAGGGAGGCGCGCGTCTTTGAAATGCTCCTGCCGGGAGCCGCGCTGGTATTTGTGTATGGAAGTATCCGGAAGCAAATGAAGAACTATTTTGTCGTCGGGATGTTGTTTCTGGCGATCGGTCTGGTGAGGATGCAAGAAGACATCTTCAAGCAGAGGTCGCGCTGGCCGATCCTGTTGCTGATTCTCGGGTCCTTGCTGATGGTGAGCGCGACGAGGTATTCAGCCATCAAAATGGCCGTGGCGAGGATGGTTCGGCGCGGGGGTTGAAAAAGCCGGATAGGCTGCGTTAGGACTGCAATTCCCACCTTAAATTGTCGCTATTCCTTAACGAGGGGAAGTGATGGCCTGTAGGTCCACGGCAGAGCTGCCGAGAGACCGGGGCGGACCTCGAGTCGGAGTAGGGATCATGATTGCTCACAACCCCCTCCACGGATCCGGACAGGCGGGTTTCCCGCATCCGGCTCTTGCCTTAGGTGATAACGCCCATGCGGCGCAGGGGATAGG
>QHYH01000064.1 GCA_003223215.1 Acidobacteriota bacterium | reverse complement strand
TCTGTCGCGCGCTGAATCGGAGCGCAAGCTTGTATGTCAGAAAAGATTGTTTCGGCGGGACGCCGAAACCAACACGCGAGACGCGTGCGCCACCCAGAGAACACTTTTCGGCAAGCTGCCGAAAAGAACAGGCTGGCAGCCTGTGCTCCCCGGAATCCGCGGCGGCGCTTTCTATGACGGCATTAAGACATAAAAAATCCTAAGTTTTCCCCGGCTCGCCCGTTAAACTTCTAAGCCAAATGCCCGACGGTGACGCGAACGCGGACTCGAAGCGAATGCAGGTCCTGCTGCGAAGATTTGAAATTCCGTTGTTGCAATTCGCGACGCGCATTACCGGCGACCGGGAACGAGCGCGTGATGTGGTGCAGGAGACTTTTGTGAAACTTCAAAATAACGGTGCCTTTCAAAATCCGGAGCCTGCGACCTGGCTTTTTACCGTTTGCCGGAACGGGGCGCTCAATGTTTGTCGCAAAGAGAGGCGGATGCACTACCTCGATGAAGAATTGATCGAAGCGCGCGAAGCGGGGCAACAACCGATGCCATTCGAGCGTCTGGAGAGACAAGAGGCGACCGGCTTCTTGTTGAAGATCGTGGCCACCCTGCCGCCTCGCCAACAGGAAGTGCTGCAGTTGAAATTTCAAAACGATCTTAGCTATCAACAGATCGCCGAGATCACGAAAACAACCGCGAACAATGTGGGGGTGTTGATTCACACCGCGCTGAAAACGTTGCGGCAGAAATACGCCAACACGGCAAAGGATTTTGTTCCTTTTACCCCCAGGACCACCAACGAGGCATGAATATTGACGATCCGAAATTAACAGCCTACGCGCTTGATGAACTGGATGAGGCAGAGCGAGCCGAGATCGCGCACGAAGCAGCGGTGTCGCCCGAAGCCCAACGCGAAGTCCAGGAGACGCAAACGATGGCGCGACGGTTGCGCGAGGATTTTGCGGCAGAGTTGCAGCATCCTGCCAGTGTCGTGAAAGCACCGCTTTCGGCGAACCTCAGCGATATTCGGGATGACCCCTGGTTTTGGACACGAGCGCGACCACTCGCGATCGCGGCTCTGTTGGCGGTTTTCGCGGTGATTGGGCTGGCGATTTTTGGAAGTATCAAACTTCGAGAGAAAGAAATTGCTCAAGCGGACCAGCGAACTACTGCACTTCCACCGCGATCAAGCGTAGTCGAAGCCGAGGTTGAAGACGCGCCGATCGCCTCCTACGCGATCGTTCGACGGTTCATTAATGACGGCCGGCTGCCGCCAAAAGATTCGGTGCGAATCGAGGAAATGATTAACTATTTCACCTACGATTATCCGCGACCGAAGCCGGACGAATCGTTCTCGGTCAATGTCGAGGTTGCGAGTTGTCCCTGGGCAGATTCGCATCGGCTGGTCCGTATCGGATTCCGGGGGCGCGACGTCGCGGATTCTGTCGTGAAAACAGCCAAGGTTGTGGCGCAGCAGATAGCTGGAACGCCGGTGGCAATCGCGAAGGACGTCAAGATTCAGGTTGAGTTTAATTCGGCACAGGTAGCCTCCTATCATTTGATGGGCTACGAGAAACGGATGCTGCGCAAGGATTTTAAGAACGACGAGATCGACGCGGGCGAGATCGGGGCCGGAAATGCTGTGACGATTTTGTATGAGGTGGTGCCGGTCGGGGCGAATGCGAATCCCGCGGCGAGTATACCGCCGGTGGATCCGCTCAAATATGGGACCTATTCGACGAATACGACTCAGGCGGACCGAAGATCGAATGAGATGTTGACGGTGAAGTTGCGCTACAAAACGCCGGACGGCGTCAAGAGCGAGTTAATCGAGCGCGCGGTAGTGGACGACGGGGAGCAGTTCGCGAATGCCTCGGCTGACTTTAAATTTGCCGCGGCGGTGGCGGAATTTGGAATGTTATTGCGCGATTCGGAGTTCAAAGGAAGCGGAACGCTGGGTGCCGTGCTGGAGTGGGCGGAGGAAGGAAAAGGCGCAGAGAGGAATGAGTATCGCGCTGGATTTCTTGAGCTGGTGCGGAAGGCGCAAGCGTTGAAACGAGGTTAAGGCGTTATAGCTGCCGCCGTCACTGGGGGCAGATTCCAATGGTTGATAACATATGCTGCCGCGGCGGCAGCTACAACGATTCAAATATTCTCCGCGGTCTCCGTCGTCGCCACCGGTTTCACGCGCATGGCGAGGAATGCGCCGAACAACAAGATGGCGGCGCTCCAAAGTTGTGCGGTGGTTAATTGTTCGCCGAAGATCCAAGCGGACAGAGCGACTGCGCCGAGCGGGCAGAGTAGCTGGAGCGTTTGGGCCAGAGCGACACCGATTTCCTGGATGGCAACGTAATAAAGGACGTGGGCCATCGTGATACAGGTCACGGCCGAGATCACGAGAATGAGATTTACGAACCAGCTTACTTCAACCGGGGTCCCGACATTTCCAAAAGCACAGGTGAGTGGAAAAAGCAGGACCGAGGTAATCAAACTAATGAGACCAAAACTACGAATGGAACCAAGCTCGGCGGACGGACGCTTTACCAGGACGCCGTACAGCGCCCAACAAGTGGTGGCGACGAAGGCAATTAACAATCCGCGAATAGCGACGTGCCCGGCGGTAGCCCCGGGTTGAAACCAAAAGACGCCAACGGCGCCGACTAATCCCAGCAAGGTGCCGACTTGAAATTGCCATTGCCGAAGAATGTGGCGCTCTTCCGGAAAGAAAATGAGCGCAAGCAAAGCAGTCATGATTACCGAAGAACGGGTGAAGATGGCGTAAACGCCTGGACCGATGTAAACAAGGGCGATCGTCTGAGTGATTTGATGGACGACGTTTGGGACTGCCGGGATCAGGCAGAGAACGAACGCGCGAAGATCGAGTCGCGGCCCGCCTCCTCGCCGAACACGAAAAGCGACGAAGGGGGCGATCGCAATACAGGCAACGCTGTAGCGGTAAAAATTTTGCGCCCAAACATCGTAGTAACGCAGCAGGTAAAATTGGAAAAGTGATGGCAGCGACCAAATGATGACAGTGGCGAAAAGAGCCAGATATCCTCGAGAAATGTTGCGCGTCCCCGAGCCTGGCTCCGGCGCCGTGATGGCGGATAAAAATTTCACGGACTTGGATTTTGCTGGCTTACTTGCGTTTGATCGCGCAAAAGGATAATTGCCGAAGGAGGAGCCATGACCATTTCAAAATTTCTATCGACCGCAGCGATTATTTTTTCACTGACAATCCTGGGCGCCGAAGCGAAGCCGCCCGCTGGATCATCCGAAGCGGGCGGCCACGTTAACAAAGGCGTGGAGCTCGCGCAGCAACGCAAATACGACGAGGCAATCAAGGAATTTACGACGGCGATCGAGGCGAATCCGAAAAACGCCAAAGCCTATTTGAATCGCGGGACGGCCTATCGTGCGCTGTGGGCACAGGAGATGACATCGCCATCGGCGGCACAGAGATACGACGCGGCGATGGCCGATTTCGCCAAGGCGATTGAGATCGCGCCCAAGGATGAGATGGGATACCTGGAGCGGGGCCAGACTTTCGTCATGCAAAAGCAATACTCGGAGGCATTGGTGGATTTAGGTAAGGCAGCCGAGCTGAAACCGGACAACACCATGGCAATACGCCTGCGGGGATTTGCCGAGATCGGGTTGGGCGACTGGGACAAAGCAGCTGCGGATTTCACCGCGGTTTTGCAAAAGGATCCAAACGATGCGCAGGCTTACGAGCGCCGCGGGTTCGTCTATCGCAGCCAGAAGAAATACAACGAGGCCATCGCCGATTACGACAAGAGTCTGGAGATCAAACCCGATCCCGATGTTTACGCAAAGCGGGGTTATACCTACGTAACCTATCTGCAAAACTACGAGAAAGGGATCGCGGATTATCAGCAAACCCTGAGGATCAATCCGAACGATTACGATACGCAACAGCGCTTGCAGTACGCGCAATCGGCCCTCGCCGCCAAAAACGCTCCGCCTCCCGCGCCTACTCCCGCACCGACACCGCAACCTGGCTTGTTTACGCCCCTAAACATCGGAATCGCGCTGGTCGTGCTTCTGGTCTTAATCGGGGTCATTTTCGTCTTGGCCCGCCGCCGCGGAGGCGGTGAAGACGAGGCCGAATCGAGCGGGCGGATCCGCTAAGAATTTGCTTTGACAGGGCAGGCCCGGCTGATAGCTTGCGGACGCTTTTTGCTGGACGAAGCGGTCCCAAGGTCGTTCAAACGGCGGCTCTGGGACTTTTGCTTCTCTGGCGCGAGCGAAACCGGTTCGCCCATGTAGCTCAGTTGGTAGAGCACGTCCTTGGTAAGGACGAGGTCACCGGTTCAATCCCGGTCATGGGCTCCAGTGAGCCTGCCAGCACAAAAGCAGCAGACGAAGTTTAGTTTTAAACAGGAGAATTCGAAAATGGCTAAGGAAGCATTCAAACGCGATAAGCCGCACGTGAACGTCGGCACAATCGGGCATGTGGATCACGGCAAGACTACGTTGACCGCCGCGATCACCACTGTTCTTGCCAAAAAAGGCATGGCCGAGGTGCGCAAGTACGCTGACATCGATAACGCGCCCGAGGAGAAAGAGCGTGGTATTACGATTAACACCGCGCACGTGGAATATCAGAGCGAAAAGCGACACTATGCCCACGTCGATTGCCCGGGCCACGCCGACTACGTGAAGAACATGATCACCGGTGCAGCACAAATGGACGGTGCCATCCTGGTGGTTTCGGCCGCGGACGGTCCGATGCCGCAAACGCGCGAGCACATCTTGCTAGCGCGCCAGGTAGGCGTGCCCTCAATCGTCGTGTTTTTGAACAAAGTGGACATGGTGGACGATCCAGAATTGCTCGATCTGGTGGAAATGGAAGTGCGCGACCTGCTTACGCAGTATGAATTTCCGGGCGACAAAATTCCGATCGTGAAGGGCAGCGCGCTTAAGGCGCTTGACGGCGACGCCGATCAAGAGAAACAAGTGCTCGCCCTCGTCTCCGCTATTGACGATTACATTCCTGTACCAGACCGGCCGATC
>QHYH01000063.1 GCA_003223215.1 Acidobacteriota bacterium | reverse complement strand
CAGGCGCCGTGCCAGATAGAGTGAGAAAGTCTAACACATCAAGGCCTAGCTACTTAGATATGACACCGTGCTAAACTGGCGAAGAATAGCGTTCCGCCGATGGGATAAGGGCGTCCCGAATTCGCGACTTGGTGTAATAAATTCCAATAGCGGCGCGTCTCACGAACGCAGGTATGGTGAGGGAATGAAATCGTGATCGGGGTTCACATGTTTACCGCTTACCTCAATGCACTTCTCCGATGCTGGCAGATCTCCCATATTGCTCTAGTGATTTCTATCATGCTTGCGTCATTTGAATTACCAGTCCAAGCGAAAGGAAAAGAACGCTCGATGGAATACCCGACCTCTTATCGCACGATGCAGATAGATGGGTTCTCCATCTTTTATAGAGAAGCCGGACCGAAAGAGGCGCCGGTCCTTCTCCTGCTGCACGGACTTCCTTCTTCTTCGCGAATGTTCGAGCCACTCTTCGCCCGGCTTTCGGATAAGTATCATCTTGTCGCGCCTGATTACCCGGGCTTCGGGCATAGCGATTGGCCGGACCCGAAAAAGTTCGCATATACCTTCGATCACATCGCCGAGATCATGAATCATTTTACCGAAGCGCTCGGACTCACGCGCTATACCCTTTACATGCAGGATTACGGCGGCCCGGTTGGTTTTCGCATGGCCCTGGCCCATGCGGACCGGGTCGAGGCTCTCATCGTCCAGGACGCGGTGGCGCATTCCGAAGGTTTGGGCGCGAACTGGAAGACGCGGCGCGCCTTTTGGGCCGATCGCGCTGCAAATGAAAGTGCCCTTCGCACAAATCTACTTTCGCTGGCGACGACGCGGACGCGCCATGTCGGGAACGATCCCAACGTGGAACGGTACGATCCGGATCTTTGGACCGATGAATTTTACTTTCTTAACCAGCCCGGCCAGGCCGAAATCCAAAGCGACCTATTCTATGACTACCGCACGAACGTGGACGCTTACCCGAAATGGCAGGCTTGGATGCACGAGAAACAGCCGCGACTACTGGTGATCTGGGGTAAGTATGATCTTTCGTTCGACCTCGGCGAACCGGAACGCTACCGCAAGGACGTGGCCAAGGCCGAAGTCCACGTCCTCGAGGCGGGCCATTTCGCGCTCGATACCGCAGCAGATCAGATTGCCCAGCTCGTCCGGGACTTCATGAAGTAGCAACTAACGAAATTCAAAGGAGAGAAACGATGGACGACAATACCTTAGTCGACTCAAATGAAAATGAAAGCAGCGCAGATTTAGCGCGATCTGATCATCATCTCGTGCAGAAGTAGTGATACATGGAACCTAATCGGAAGACAGTGATCGTCACGGGAGCGTCGCAAGGCATCGGCGCGGGCATCGTGCAAGCGTTTCTTGCGCGTGGCTACAATGTTGTCGGAACAGCGCGAAGTGCGACGAAATCGAAAGAGCTTTCAGCTTCCGATCATCTCGCACTGATCGACGGCGACATAGGTCAGTTTGAGACGGCGCAGAAAGTTGCACAACTCGCGATCAAGAGATTCGGTTCGATTGATGCCGTGGTTGCGAACGCCGGCATTTTCTTAGTGAAGCCGTTCACCGACTACACGCCAGACGACTTTCGCGCTCTAGTTTCGACTAACCTCGGTGGCTTTATTTACATCACGCAGCTTGCGGTTAAGCAAATGCTGTCCCAAAAGAGCGGCGGCAGCATCGTGACCATCAGCGCCGCGCTGGCCGATAACCCAATCGCTGGCGTAACCGCTTCCGTCCCCATGATCACTAAAGGTGGTCTGAATGCCGTGATGCGAAGCTTGGCGATCGAATACGCGAAGGAGCACATTCGATTCAACGCCGTAGCTCCTGGGGTCGTCGACTCACCGCTTCACGCCGAGGATCCAGAGGATTCTCTAAAAACGCTTTCGCCGATGGGCACAATCTCCTCCGTTGAGGACATTGCCAGGGCCGTCGTCTATCTGACAGAAGCCGGCCAGATCACAGGGGAGGTGCTGCACGTGGACGGCGGTGCGCACGTTGGCAAATGGTAACCGGCGAAAGCTCTCGGCCGGCCAGCGCCGAGCAGCGGTTGAAAGAACTTGGCATCAAGCTCCCGGCGCCCCCTGAGCCGTTCGGCACCTATGTGGAAGCGGTGCAGACGGGCAATCTGCTTTTTCTGAGCGGGATGCTTCCCACGGAAGGCCACGGGGCGAAATTCATTGGGCGCGTCGGCGCGGAGCTCGATGTGGAAGCGGGGCGCAAGGCGGCTCACCTCGCGGCGCTCAACGTCCTCGCTGTCGCGCGGCAGCATTTGGGATCGCTCGACAAAGTGACGCGCATCGTCCGGCTCGGCGTGTCGGTGGCCACTTCGGGAGATGTCCGCGATCAGCCGAAAGTCGCTGACGCCGCTTCGGAGTTGCTGCAAGACGTCTTCGGAAAAGACAAGAGCCCTTGCCGCCTGGTGTATGGCGTCGCAAGCCTTCCGCTCGGCACCCCGGTCGAGCTGGAAATCATTTTCGAGGTGGCGCCGTGAGGCACGCATCCCACATCGCTTTGGTGGTTTCCGTGGTGCTCATCTCACTTCAATTGTTAGCCCAAGGAAAGGAACCGCCCATGGAACACCCGACTTTTTATCGCACGATACAGATAGATGGGCTTTCTATCTTTTATCGAGAAGCAGGCCCGAAAGACGGGCCGACGCTTTTGTTCTTACACGGTCTCCCTTCTTCGTCGCGGATGTTTGAGCCGCTCTTTCACCGGCTCTCCGATCGCTATCACCTGGTCGCGCCGGATTATCCGGGCTTTGGTCACAGTGATTGGCCGGATCCGAAAAAGTTCGCCTACACGTTTGATCGCATTGCTGAGATCATGAATCGGTTTACTGAAACGCTCGAACTCTCGCGGTACACTTTATATATGCAGGACTACGGCGTGCCGGTCGGTTTCCGGATGATCCTGGCGCACTCAGAGCGCGTCGAAGCGCTCATCGTTCAAGACGGAGTTGGTCATAATGAGGGTCTCGGTGCGAACTGGAAAACGCGGCGCGCTTTTTGGACTGATCGCGCGGCTAACGAGGAAGCGTTGCGCACAAATCTCCTTTCGCTCGCAACGACCAGGACCCGCCACGTCGGGGACGACCCGAACGCTGAACGCTACGATCCCGATCTCTGGACGGATGAATTTTATTTTCTCAACCAACCCGGGCAGGCGCAGATTCAAAGCGATCTCTTCTATGATTATCGCACCAACGTCGACGCGTATCCCAAGTGGCAGGGGTGGATGCATGAGAAACAGCCGCGCTTGCTGGTGATTTGGGGCAAGCACGATCTGTCTTTTGATCCCGGCGAGCCGGAGCGCTATCGCAAAGATGTGCCGAAGGCGATAGTACATATTCTCGATGCCGGGCATTTCGCGCTCGATACCAAGGCCGACGAGATTGCGGCGATTGTGCGTGAGTTCATGAAAACCCAAAACTAGATACGTGGCGGCATCATAAGCGGGATACGCTCCCGCTAGTGCATCAAGAATGTACCCGACTCGTAGTTGGAAATGAGAAATGGGGTCAGTCCTCACTATTGCAACATGATGTGCCTGGCTCGCTGGAAAATGTCAAAAGCGAGGGCTGACCCCAAGCTCCACTTGAATAGGGCGACGCGAAGAGCCAAAGAAGCTTTATGCCCCACCGCACTTACGAATTCGTTCAGCTTGACGTTTTCACACAGAGGCCGCTGACGGGTAATCCGCTCGCCATTTTTACCGATGCACGCGGCCTGGATGATGGGGAAATGCAGGCGCTCGCGCGTGAGATGAATCTTTCCGAGACAACTTTCACCCTGCCGTGCGATCCCGCCAGCGAAGGTCACAAAGTCCGCATCTTCACTGTTGCGGAAGAGTTGCCTTTTGCCGGGCATCCGACGCTTGGGACGGCGCTGCATTTGTATGCGTCGGACTCCGCTCCCAATTCAAAAAAGTCTGCTGAGATCACGCTCGATCTGAAAGCGGGGAAGATCCCGGTGCGTTTCAGCGCAGGTTCGGAGAATGCCGGACGAAAACGAGCAGACGGTCAGGTGTTCGGCGAAATGCGTCAACGCGATCCTGAATTCGGAGCAATGTTTTCGCGTGAAGAAGTCGCTCGCGTGATTGGAATCGCGGCGGACGAGATTCCGTGGCCGATCCAGATCGTCTCGACTGGGTTACCATTCGCGATTGTCGGCATTCGCAACCAGGAGACGCTGACGAATCTAAAGTTCGCGCATGCGCAGGCAGCAGAATTTCTCAAGAATACTGCAGCCAAGTTTTTTTACTTTCTCTGTCCGCAACGGCGAGAAAAAGACCGGCTGGAAGCCCGGGCGCGCATGTTCTTTTATGGCGGTGAAGATCCAGCTACGGGATCAGCGGCCGGTTGCGCCGCGAGTTGGATGGTGCAACACGGAATCGCAAACAGTGACGAACAAGTGGTGATTCGACAGGGCGTCGAGATTCGTCGTCCCAGCTAAATGTATGTGCGAGCAACGCGAGACGGCCAACGTGTCACTAATGTTCGTGTTGGCGGATACGCGGTGGAAGTGCTGCGCGGAACCGTGCGTCTTTAGATTTCGATGCCTAACGACGCACGCATAGGAAGCGACGAGTGACCATGGGGAGTTGATTGTTGATCCGCCTTTGCACAAGGCTTCCGTCTTCGCTCAGCTACGACGTGACAAGCCGGCGCGACAGGTGAGTGGCAATATCA
>QHYH01000183.1 GCA_003223215.1 Acidobacteriota bacterium | reverse complement strand
ATTCTTGGCATTATCGTGGCGCTCGGAGCCTCAAGGCTAGTCGCGAGCATGTTGTACGGGATTAAACCGGACAATCCGTTGACGATTGCCATCGCAGCTTTGCTCATGGTTGCCGCAGCATTACTTGCAGCTTATTTCCCAGTACGACGGGCGGCCAGCGTCGATCCCATGGTCGCTCTGAGGTACGAGTAAAGGAGGCCGGAGATGCGACCGGAGCGTTGGCTACACACGATTCCCCTGCGGCTGCGGTCGTTGTTTCGTTGGGCGCAGGCGGACCAGGAATTGGACGACGAACTGCGCGACCACCTCGAACGAAAAGCCGAGGAATACGTCGCAAAAGGGATCGCACCAGAGGAAGCGCGGCGCAAAGCGCTGCTTGATATAGGTGGGATCCCAAAATGTAGGGAAGAATGCCGCGACGCTCGCCGGGTAAATTGGATTCAAGACTTCGTTCAGGACCTGCGCTTCGGCCTGCGCCTGCTACGCAAATCTCCCGGTTTCACCGCCGTCGCCGTCCTCACCCTCGCCCTCGGCATCGGTGCCAACACCGCGATCTTCAGCCTGATTGACGCGGCCCTCCTTCGCTCATTGCCCGTCCGCGATCCACAGCGCCTCGTCGTTTTCCAATGGACCGCCCACAAATCGCCGAACCTGAAGGGCCACTACAGCTACATGTCCTGTCCGGCCGCAGACGAAGGCGCAACCGGCGAACACGGCTGCTGGTTTTCCTATCCGATGTTTCAGCAATTTCATTCGACACAAGGGCCATTTTCGACAGTGGTGGCGCTGTGCGGAAACGTTGGACTCAACCTCAGAGGCAATGGCCCAGCCACCTTCGTGCAAGGCGAGATGGTTTCCGGTGATTTCTTTGACGCGCTAGGTGTCGGAGCTGCCGTTGGGCGGACGTTCGGCACTTCCGACGACACGCCCGGCGCAGCACCTGTGGCGGTTCTTTCTTATGGCTACTGGCTGAGCGCCTTCGGGGGCGATCCCGCCGCGGTCGGAAAAACAGTTTGGCTGAACAATGTTCCGGTGACGATTGTGGGTGTGGCGGCAAAGGGATTCCCCAGCTTGGATCCGGGCCGCGTTCGCTCCCTCTGGCTTCCGTTGTCAGTCAGCCCACAGATTGGACTGGGTTTGTTCGGAAACGTCAGCGGAGATCATCCTTCGCTGAAAGCTGGTGACGACATCTGGTGGGTCTATGTCGTGGCGCGGCTCAAGGAAGGAATGAGCATTGGGCAGGCGCAAGCCGCCGCTGGCGCTCTTTTCCACAACGATGTTCTGGACAAATCGAAAGAATTCTTCAAGACCGAAGACGCTCCTCGCTTAGTTCTCATGCCCGCCCCTCAAGCCATCAGCGGATTGCGCGAACAGTTTTCTACTCCCCTGACCATCCTGATGACCACAGTAGGCATGGTCCTTTTAGTAGTCTGCGCCAACGTTGCCGGCCTGATGCTGGCGCGATCTTCCACTCGTCAGAAGGAATTTGGCGTGCGTTTAGCCCTGGGTGCGGGACGTGCAAAAATCGTCAGGCAATTGCTCACCGAGAGCCTGCTCCTCTCTTTGGCAGGCGGCGCAGCGGGAATTCTGCTTGCCTACTGGAGCGTTCAGTCGCTCGTAGGCTTCATGTCTCGCGGTGGATTGTGGCCGTCCCATTTGGCAGTGCATCTGGACCTGCGCGTTCTTGTGTTCAACTTGGCAGCTTCCATTCTCACCGGGATTTTTTTCGGCCTCGCGCCGGCGTTTCGCGGCACGAGGTTGGACTTGACGCCGGCACTGAAAGAAAGCGCATCGGCGCTTGCGGCTGGCGTATCCCGTAGCCAATGGCTGAATCTAGGCAGCGGGCTCGTCGTCGCGCAAGTGGCGCTCGCTATTTTGGCTCTTTCGGGTGCGGGCCTGCTGGTGCGCACACTCGAAAATCTGAAAAGCGTCAATCCCGGCTTTGAAACGCGCAATATCCTCCTCTTTAGGATGGAGCCTTCGCTCAACGGATACACGGGGGAGCGGTCCAAGAACCTGTACTCTGAACTGTTGGCGCGTCTACAAGCAATGCCCGGTGTTCTGTCGGCAACCTATTCGTTTGATGATCTGCTGAGTGGCAATTCCTGGACCACGAGCTTTGGGATCGAAGGAGAAGCGCAGGACACGACGCGCGGGACGCTCGGCCTTGCTGCGGGGCCAAAATACTTTGAAACCATGGGTATTCCCCTCATGGCCGGGCGCGTGTTCACATCACAGGATTACTCCCTACCATCGGACACCAAGTGGGAACCAGCTGTGATCAACGAAGCATTTGCGCGTACGTTTTTCAAGGATCAGAATCCACTCGGGCGGCACATCACCGGCGTTGGCCATCAGGGTTCAAGCCGCGAGATCGTGGGCATCGTCGGAGACACCAAGTTTCAAAGTTTGCGAAGCGAAATCGCGCCAACGTTGTTCATCCCCGCAGGAGGAGGCGAGGCGGTATTTGAGGTGCGCACTGCCGTCAACCCACGAACGATTATTCCTGAAGTTCGCAGCACCGTGAGCCAACTAGACAGCAACCTCCCGCTCTTTAGCGTAAGAACGGAAACGGAACAGATTGAGCGCTCGCTCTTCCAGGAGCGTCTGATAGCGCGCTTATCGAGTTTTTTTGGCGCGCTTTCTCTCTTGCTCGCTTGCCTTGGACTGTACGGACTACTTTCCTACGAAGTCTCCCGCAGGACGCGTGAGATCGGAGTGCGCATGGCGCTGGGCGCGCGTCCGTCTGACGTTTTGCGTTTTATCGTGCGCCAAGGAGTCGGATTGTCAGCCGTTGGCGCGGCTCTCGGCATCCTGGGAGCGCTCGGGGCGACGCGCTACCTTGCCAGCCTGCTTTACGGCGTTCGCCCGTTTGATCCAGTCACATTTCTGTCGGTTGCTTTGCTTCTCGGGCTTGTCGCCCTCGCTGCTTGCTATATACCGGCACGCCGCGCGATGCACGTCGATCCGATGGTTGCCCTGAGACACGAGTAGGGGAGGGCCGGAGAATGCGACCGGAGCATTGGCTGTTCACGATTCCAATACGGTTACGGTCGTTGTTTCGACGGGCGAAGGCGGACCAGGAACTAGACGACGAGCTGCGCGACCACCTTCAACGAAAAACCGAGGAATACGTTGCAAAAGGGATGACGCAAGAAGAAGCGTGGCGTCGTGCGCGACTCGACCTGGGCGGTATCGAGCAGACCAAAGAGAAATGTCGCGATACGCGACGCGTAAATTGGATTCAGGATTTCGTTCAGGATTTGCGCTTTGGTCTCCGCATGTTGCGCAAATCTCCGGGATTCACCGCCGTCGCTGTGCTGACGTTGGCGTTAGGCATCGGCTCGACGACACTAATCTTCAGCATCATCGACTCCGTTCTGCTTCATGCGTTCCCGTATAAGGATGCCGACCGCTTGGTGACTTTCACCATTGTTGCCGCCGACGAAGTGAGAGCTTGGCGGTTTCCCATCGGAGCGTTTGTCGATTTCAAAGAGCAGAATCACACGTTTGAAGACATGATTGGACTAGTCTACCGGGAAACACATTATGTAAGCCGCGGCGGAACGGAAGAATTCTTCGGCGCGTGGATAACACCGGATACGTTTAGAGTCCTTGGCATTAGGCCACTCCTGGGCCGCCCTTTGACGTTTGAGGATGCAAAGCCAGACGCTCCGCCTGTTTTCGTAATGAGTGACCAGCTGTGGGCCAAGCTATTCCACCGAGATCCGAAAATCGTTGGGACGGCGCTGACGCTCAACGGCAAACCCATAACGCTTGTCGGGGTCATGCCTGCGCGTTTCCGATTTGGTGGCTGTGAAGTTTGGATGCCTCTTAACATGACGCGAAGTAGCGTCATGCCCGGATCCAGCTCCGATCCCTACGAAAACGAAGTCTGGGCTGTTGGGCACCTCAAGGCGGGCGTCAGGCGGGAAACTGCCGCCGCCGACCTGGAGATCATTGCGAAGCGTCTGGAAAACAAGTATCCGGAGTACTTTCCTGCTCAACTCAAGCTGGTGATTGATGCCTTTCGGGGAGACTCCGTCCGGCATTTCTTCAAACTTACCCTCTTTTCCCTGATGGCGGCGGTGACGCTGCTGCTGCTAATTGCCTGTAGTAATGTGGCAAACCTTCTGCTGGCCCGAGGCACCACTCGCGAGAAAGAAATTGTGATTCGAGCTTCACTGGGCGCGAGTCGTCGCCGCTTGGTCCGGCAACTTCTGGCAGAGAGCTCAGTGTTGGCGACGGCGGGCTGCCTTGCGGGATCGGTGATGGCTTATTGGGGATTGAAGGGTGTCGGGGCCGCGATTCCTGAAGGCGTGATTCCCCAGGAGGCGGTCATTAGGCTCAACCCGGCGGCACTGCTGTTCGCGCTGGCGGTGACCGCTTTTACCACCCTGGTCTGCGGGCTGGCTCCCGCGCTTCATTCCGTACACCGGGACATGCAAACTGCGCTTACCGGCAGCGGAAAGGGCGGCGGAGGCGACTCTGTTCATGGCGGATGGCGGTCGGGCATTGTTGTTGCGGAGGTCGCGCTTTCGATTGTGTTGCTGATTGGTTCCGGCCTGATGATGCGCAGCCTGCTTGCGCTCGAACACGTTGATATCGGTTTCAGTTCTGCGAATGTTTTCTACACGCGGGTCTCGCTGCCGCAAAATCAGTACGAAACAGCACTACAGAAAAAGCTTCTTTTCCGGCAGGTTCTTGATCGCGTCACGGCGATTCCCGGAGTCGTATCGGCTGCGGAGAGTACTTCACCTCCGCCCTATACATGGACTTGGACGACCGTTTTCGCTCGTGGGGAAGCTCAGCCGAAAAACAGGAATACGGCATTGATTCTCTGTAGCGAAGGCTACTTTGAAACGCTGGAACGCCATTTGCTCGCTGGGCGGCTGCTTTCGCGGAGCGATGTCGATTCCGCGAGGCGTGTTGCGGTGGTGAACCAGACGTTCGCGCGCGAGCATTTCAGCTACCGAGATCCGACGGGGCAGGACATCCGATTAACGGACTTTGAAACTTTGCCGGATTGGCCGCGCGAGCCCTATTTCGAAATCATTGGAGTCATTGGGGACGCCAAGAATCGAGGGTTGGAAGAAGCACCGAGGCCCGAAGTGTATCTCCCTTATACACTCACGGGATCGGGCTCCAGAGGCATATTAGTGAGAAGCGTTGTGAGCCCGGATTCAATTTTCGCAAGTATTCGCCGCGAAGTCGGGGCTGTAGATCCTAGCATCGCACTCGTGGACGCCGGAACCATCAAGCACGATCTGGATCGGCATTACTACGCAGGCCCGCAATTCTTGTTCTTGTCGATGAGTGGGTCCGCGACTGTCGGATTCGTACTGGTGGTGGTTGGCTTGTTCAGCGTGATCTCTTACACGGTGGCCTTGCAAACTCACGAGATCGGAATCCGTATGGCGCTCGGGGCACAGCAGGCCAGCATTTTCAAGATGGTTTTGACGAAGGGCTTTCGACTCTTGGCGGCGGGAATCGTCGTTGGCCTGTTTGCGAGCCACGGGCTTACACGGTTTCTGGCGAGCCAGAGCCCGAGTATGGCCACGTCTGGTTTCCCGATGATGTTGATTTGGGGAGTTTCGGCTACCGATGCTTGGACGTTTGGGGGGGTTGCGGCGATTGTGGTGGCGGTTGGATCGGCGGCGTGCTTCTTGCCAGCGCGTCGGGCCACGCGCGTCGATCCGATGGTCGCTCTGAGGTACGAGTAAAGGAGGTCGGAGAATGCGACCCGAGCATTGGCTTTACACGATTCCACTGCGGCTGCGGTCGTTGTTTCGCCGGGCGCAGGCGGACCAGGAATTGGACGACGAGCTGCGCGACCACCTGGAACGAAAAACAGAGGAATACGTCGCCCAAGGGATGGCGCAAGGAGAGGCGCACCGTCGCGCGCGACTCGACCTGGGCGGTATCGAGCAGACGAAAGAGAAATGCCGCGACGCGCGCCGCGCGAACTGGATTCAAGACTTCGTACACGATTTGCGCTTTGGTCTGCGCATGCTGCGGAAGGCGCCGGGCTTTACAGCGGTTGCAGTAATCACGCTGGCGCTTGGAATCTCGGCCAACACAACCATCTTCAGCACGGTGAACGCCTTCTTTTTGCGGAAGCCGCCGATTCGCGATCCTGATCGCGTGGTGATCGTTAGCAGCGTCAGTCCCGAAAAGAATACCTATGCGCCGGATCGAATTCCCGTCTCAGCGCCCGATTATCTTGACTGGCGAGCTCAGGACAAGTCCTTCGACGGCATGGCCGCGGCGGATTTCGCGGATTTCACAATAAGCGGCGGCACAGCGCCAGAGCGCGTGGTAGGCGCCAGGGTCTCGAGTAACTTTTTCGAGGTTTTGGGCGTGGGTCCTGCGATGGGGCGAACCTTCTTGCCCGAAGAGAACCAGTGGGGACGCGATCACTCGGTCATCTTGAGCGACGAGCTGTGGAAGGGACGGTTTGGCGGCGATCCGCGCGTGCTCGGCCACCTCGTTAAGATCAACGGTCAGAACCACACTGTTGCCGGGGTCATGCCCCGCACCTTTCGCCTCTGGGAGTTTGAGGCTCGACTTTGGATTCCCCTTACGTTTTCGCCAGACGACCTGCGTCCTCCGTCGCGGTCTACGAGGCTCCTTCGAGTTTTCGCGCGATTGAAATCCGGCACGGACGAACGCAAGGCCACAGCGGAAATGCAGACGATCACGCAACGAATCGCCGAGGCGCATAAAGATACGAACAAAGGATGGGGCGCAAGCGTGATGTCTCTCCAGCGGTACAGCATTGCGGACTCGAACTCGGAAACGGCCACGGCATTTCTCATGGCCGCAGTGGGGTTCGTGCTGCTGATTGCTTGCACGAATTTGGCGAACCTGATGGTCGCGCGCAATTCCATAAGGCAGCGCGAATTTATCATCCGGTCCGCGCTCGGGGCGGGGCGTTTTCGGCTCGCTCGCCAGCTTTTCACGGAATGTTTGCTCCTTTCCATAGCCGGGGGAGTCCTGGGAATCCTCGGCGCATTTTGGGGAGTCCGCTTACTTCGCTCGCAACTCAATTGGAATGAAGGCGCGCTGGAGATGGCAAAAGAGATTTCTGTCGATAGTCGAGTGCTGATTTTCACGCTCGCCATCTCGCTTGGCGCTGGTATTTTGTTTGGGCTAGCGCCGGCGGTTCAGATTGCGCGGCAGGACGCCAGCTATGGCTTGCCGGAGGGCGGCCGCGGGGGTACGGCAGCTCCACGGCGGCTCCGTGTCCAACGCCTGCTCGTCATCGGCCAGTTGGCTTTGTCGCTGTTTCTCTTAGTTGGCGCGGGGTTGTTTGTCGAAGGTTTCCTCGAAGAGATCCAAGCGAGCGTGGGTTTTAATTCGCATAACTTGCTCACAGGAACCGTCTGGCTCCGCGACCTCCAATACCTCCAACCGCAGCGCCAGAGGCAATTCTTTGAAAATGTTCTGCAACGTCTCGCAAATCTCCCCAGAGTGCAGTCGGCGGCCGGAGCCACTGATCTTCCCTACAATTTCCCGGGCTATGTGCCCTTCACTGTCGAAGGGCATCCGGTGACGAAGCCCGACGACCAGCCAAAAAGTGGCTGGTTCACCGTCAGCCCCGGTCATTTTGCAACGTTGCAAGTCCCGCTGTTGCGAGGGCGCGAGTTTACATCTTCGGATACAGCTGATGCGTCTCCCGTGGTGATCGTCAACGAGGCATTCGCCAGGCGCTTCTTTGGCGGGGAAAACCCAGTTGGACGCCACATCCGATTGGATCTTGGAGACAGGAACCAGAACCGATGGAGCGAAGTCGTCGGTGTGGTGGGGAATGTGATGGAGTTCCTTGGGCAAGTTCAACCGCGGCCGCAAATCTTTGTTCCGTTCGCCGCGCATCCCAGCCAGTTGATGAGGTTCATAGTGCGAACGAGAACCGATCCCCTAAGCCTATCGGATTCCCTACGGCACGCCGTGTGGGCGGTTGACCCCGACCAGGCCGTGACCGAGATACGAACAATGGACCGCGTAATCAGGGATTCCGGCGCAGGAGATGACGCGATGGCGGAGACCATGGGGGTCTTTGCCCTTCTCGGGCTGCTGATGGCAGCAGTCGGAATCTTCGGGGTGGTGTCTTATTTGGTTGAACAACGCACGCAGGAAATGGGGATTCGCTTGGCCTTGGGTGCGGAGCCGGCCGGAGTGCTGCGCCTGATGATTCGCAAAGGCATGGCGCTCGTTGGTGTTGGCACGGGGATCGGAATTCTCGTTTCTCTCGGGTTGCCAAAGCTCGCTGCGGCGGAATTTGAGAACTTCCAGTTCCACAGCATATGGGTGCTGATCTTCGCGCCGGTAGTAGTTGTCCTTACGGGGTTTGCCGCGTGCTATTTGCCGGCGCGGCGGGCGATGCGCGTTGATCCCATGGTCGCCCTGAGATACGAATGAGAATGAGGGAGGGCCGGAGAATGCGACCGGAGCGTTGGCTGTACACGATTCCACTGCGGCTGCGGTCGTTGTTTCGCTGGGCGCAGGCGGACCGGGAATTGGACGACGAGCTGCGCGGCCACCTTGAACGAAAAACCGAGGAATACGTCGCGCAAGGGACGACGTCGGAGGAAGCGCGCCGCCGCGCGCGAATCGACCCGGACGGTATCGAGCAGACCAAAGAGAAATGCCGTGACACGTGGCGCGTAAATTGGATTCAGGACTTAATTCAAGATTTGCTCCACGCGTTGCGACGATTGCGAATGGCTCCAGCGTTCACCAGCGCAACGGTCCTGACGCTGGCGTTGGGCATTAGCGCGACGACTTCGATTTTTACGTTGGTGGATGCGGTTTTGTTGAAGTCGCTGCCAGTGTCGAATCCTGGTGAACTGTACCGTCTGGGAAGAGAATCCCACTGTTGTTACATTACATCGCGGGGTACAGTCAAGACAAGGAGTTCTGAAGGAGTTCTCCCTTGTGTCCTACGATTTGTACAAATACCTCCGGGAGAACACCAAAGGTTTTTCGGAATTAGCGGCCTTCCCCGTGGCCGACCTGCTGTTTGGTGTTCGGCGCTCGAGTACATCAGAAGGTGCGCAGAGCTATCCAGGCGAGTTTGTCTCCGGCAATTACCTCACCATATTCGGCATAAGGGCGTATATCGGACGGACGCTTATACCTGCCGATGATCAACCCAACGCTCCGCCAGTCGCGATGATGAGCTATCGCCTATGGCAGGAAAAGTACGGATTAGATCCATCGGTAGTCGGCAGCGTCTTCGATGTGGACGGCAAGCCGTTTAGCGTGGTGGGAATCACTCCGCCCGGTTTCTTTGGCGACAGTCTGCGCAGCAGTCCACCGGATTTTTTTCTGCCTCTGAATACCGGACCGTATGTTGAGACCGATTCCGATCTGAACAAGGTCGACACGCATTGGTTAGAGTTGATTGGCCGCATCCAGCCAGGCGCGAACCCCGCATCCATAGAGGCCGAAATGCGGGTCGAGCTCAAGCAGTGGTTGCGTTCGCACTGGAGTGACATGAGCGCGAACGATCGCGCACGATTTCCCGAGCAGACGCTGTACCTGGGACCGGGGGGTGCGGGTATCACGAGCATGCGTCAACGATACGAGCACTGGCTTCTCATCCTCATGATGGTTTCGGCTTTTGTCTTGTTGATCGTCTGCGCTAACGTAGCCAACCTTATGCTAGTTCGCGGAATGCAGCGGCGGCAACAGACTTCTTTGAGCATCAGTCTGGCGCCCCGCAAAGCATCTCCCCTTGCTTACCGAGGGCAATGATGCTAGTATCGGTTACCGAGGACATAAAGCATGAGCAGACCTTCGGATTTGGTGCAGGGCACGTTGGACATGTTGCTGCTGAAATTTCTGGCGCTTGAGCCGATGAACGGCTTCGCCGTCAGTCAGCGGTTAAAGCAAGTGTCCGGCGACGTGTTGCAGGTGAGCGACGGATCGCTGTACCCGGCCTTGCACAAGTTGGAGCAAGAGGGATGGATTACAGCCGAGTGGAAAACATCCGAGTATGGGCGGCGCGCGAAATACTATTCGCTCACCCGACTCGGGCGGCGACAGCTTGAAAAAGAAGCAGATAACTGGGGCAGGCTTTCGAGCGCGATCTCGCGGGTCATTAAGCTGAAAGAGGCGTGAGCGTCGCGCGGCGCCAAACGGAGGTTGAAGTATGCGACCGGAGCATTGGCTGTACACGATACCGTTGCGGTTACGGTCGTTGTTTCGCTGGGCGCAGGCGGACCAGGAATTGGATGAAGAGCTGCGCGACCACCTCGAAAGAAAAATCGAGGAATACGTCGCACAAGGGATGACGCAAGAAGAAGCGCACCGCCGTGCGCGACTCGACCTGGGAGGTATGGAGCAGACCAAAGAGAAATGCCGCGATACGCGACGGGTAAATTGGATTCAAGATTTCGTTCAGGATTTGCGCTTTGGTCTGCGGATGTTACGCAAATCCCCAGGATTCACTGGCGTCGCGATTTTCACCCTCGCGCTTGGCATTGGCGCAACGACCGCAATATTCAGTGTTGTTGATTCTCTCTTGCTGCGACCCCTTCCTTATCGAAATTCCCATCGGGTCGTCAGGATTTGGAACACGTTCTCACCCAGGGGAATGACCGAACTCACGGCGTCGGAGCCGGAATTCCTTGAATATCGTCAGAGCCAAACTTTGGCCCACGTCGCTGGATTTGCTCTCGGTTCAACTACCTTAACAGGACGTGGAGACCCGGCGCGACTTTCCGTCAGTTGGGGGACATCGGATTTCCTTGCTGTCCTCGGGACACAGCCCGTACTTGGCAGATCATTCTCACCCGACGAACATGAGCCAGGGCACGATCAAGTTGTAATTATCAGTCATCATTTATGGCGGGACCGCTTTGGATCGAATCCCGCAATCATCGGGAAATCGGTAATCTTGAATAGCAAAAGCTCCATCGTTATAGGAGTTATGCCCCCGAGTTTTAGGTTTCCGAGCGGTGACGTAGATTTGTGGCAGCCATTACCCATTGCAGCGAATAGTTCGAACCTCGGCAACCATTATTTGGATCTTGTCGGAGACCTTAAACCGGAAGTCAGTCTTCAACAATCCAACGCCGAGATGAAAACAATACTCGCCCGTATTGAGCAAAAATATCCCGCCTATTACAGCGGAGCTGTCGGTCTTGGCGTGAATCTCGTCCCACTTCGCGAGCAGATGGTTGGCAATGTACGGCCAACGGTGTTGGTGTTGATGGCCGGCGTGGGCTTTATGCTTTTAATTGCCTGCACGAATATCGCCGGTCTGCTTTTGACACGCGGAGAAGTCCGAAAGAAAGAAATTGCCACCAGAATAGCCATCGGTGCCGGTCGAACGCGTATCATTCGCCAGCTATTAGCCGAAAACCTGCTCCTGTTTCTCGCCGGCGGAGCTGTAGGGCTGGTGCTAGCGTTCTTGAGTTTGAAGCTTGTTCCGGTGGAAGAGTCTCTCCCGCTCCAGCAAGTGGTAGGACCCTCACTCGATTTTCGGGTTTTGTCTTTCGCAGTGGTCACTTTCCTAACGACTGGTTTGCTCTTCGGCCTGATGCCAGCCCTTAAAACCTCCCATCCTTACCTGAACGAAATGCTGAAAGAGAGTGGACGGGATGCGATGGGAAGCCGCCACCATACGCGCACTCGCAGTTTATTGGTCATGTCTGAAATTGCGTTCTCTGTAGTCCTACTTGCAGGAGCAGGACTCATGATCGCGAGCTTGATGCGACTGCTCGGAGTTCAACTCGGATTCGATTCGGCAAATATCGTCACGCTTCGATTGTCTCTACCAGAATTGCGGTATCCCAATGGCAGATTCGCAATTTTCTATAAGGACTTCCAAGAAAAGGTCCGTAGCATACCGAGCGTACAGGCAGTTGCAATCGTCAACCAGTTGCCCATGAGCGAAGTCTTGGCGAATTCATCCTTTGAAGTCGAAGGACGGCAACTGGAAACAGGCACGAACATCGCCAACACACAAGTGATCAGTCCCGACTACTTCAGTGCGGTGCGAATTCCATTCATCCGTGGCCGTGCTTTGGATGAGCACGACCTTAATCCGGCGCCTTCAACTGTCGTTGTGAACCAAACCCTTGCCCGCAAAATTTGGCCGGACGAAGACGCGATCGGCAAGCGGCTGAGGCTCAAATCAGATGCTCCTTGGCTTACAGTTGTTGGAATTGTGGGCGACATTAAGAACGAAGGTTCGAGTAAACCGACAAAGCCTGAACTGTACTTCCTCTACACAGAGCAGTCGTTCGGGTTGTGGGCCGACCTGCGTTCGATGACTTTGGTCGTTCGCACGAGTTCTGAACCTCAGCAACTCGTGAATGCAATCCGTCGGGAGCTCAACAGTCTCGACCCTGACCTTCCGATTTACAAAGTTCAGACGTTGGGAGAAATCGTTTCTGCGTCCACCTCCCAGACTCGACTGCCCGCCGTGCTCCTGTCTGTGTTTGCGGGAATCGCGCTTCTTCTAGCTGCGGTAGGAGTTTATGGCGTATTGGCGTACACAGTCGCGCAGAGCAGGCACGAAATTGGTGTACGGATGGCTCTTGGGGCACCGCGTCAACGCATCCTGAGGTCATTCCTGGGCTACGGAATCAAATGGGCAGCAGTTGGCGGCGGCGCGGGACTAGTGGCCGCATTCATACTCGTGCGATTCATGCGCAGCATGTTATTTGAGGTCGGACCGTACGATCCGACAATATTTCTCAGTGTCGCGGGAGTGCTGGGAATTGTTGTGCTTATGGCCTGCTATCTGCCTGCCCGCCGCGCCACGCACGTCGATCCGATGGTCGCTCTGAGGTATGAGTGAAGGAGGATGGATATGCGACCGGAGCATTGGCTGTACACAATTCCGCTACGGTTACGGTCGTTGTTTCGCTGGGCGCAGGCGGACCAGGAATTGGATGAAGAGCTGCGCGACCACCTGGAACGAAAGACCGAGGAATACGTCGCAAAAGGGATGACGCAAGAAGAGGCGCGCCGCCGCGCGCGACTCGATATGGATGGTATCGAGCAGAGCAAAGAGAAATGCCGCGACGCGCGCAGAGTGAACTGGATTCAAGACTTCATACAGGATTTGCGCTTTGGTCTCCGCATGCTGCGCAAGTCGCCGGGGTTCACCTGCGTCGCCGTCCTCACACTGGCTCTCGGTATCGGCGCTGACACGGCGATCTTCAGCGTGACGAATGCGGTGCTGCTTCGTCCTCTGCCCTTTCCGGATTCTAAGGAGTTAGTGCGGTTGTGGGACAACTATGGAAACAAGGGGAACCATGCTGTGGTTTCCTACCCCAATTTTGTGGACTGGCGGAATTGGAGTCACAGCTTTTCTGGTTTGGCCGCATTCACAAGCGCCGACCACGTTCTCACCGGCCAAGGTGAGCCGATCCATTTGGAGGGCATCACAGCCTCGGCCAGCTTGTTCGAAGTTTTGGGAATCCAGCCAATCCTGGGGCGGGCGTTTTTGCTGGAAGAGGACCAGCCTCATGCCGACAACGGCGCGGATGCAATCATTCTGAGCTACAAAGCCTGGAACGACGTTTTTCAAGCCGATCCCAAAGTGATTGGACGAGGCATTACGCTTAGTGGGAAGCCATTCGTGGTCGTTGGCGTGGCCCCTCGGGGTGTGGAAGCACAGATGGGTTATTCACGCGCGCAGTTTTGGACAACCGCAGCGCCAGTAGCGGAAGTCTCACCCCAATCTACCAAACCGCTCAGTGAAGAGCGCCAGGTCTCGTTCTTAAGTGTGTTGGGCCGGTTGCGGCCGAGTGTCACACTCGCGCAGGCCCAAGCTGACATGGACCATGTAGCTGCGGAGCTGGTGAACGCCTATCCGAAAGACGATCCAAAGGAGGGTGTTGGTATCCAATGCCTGCAAGACTCGATGACCGGTGACGTACGCCCCCTTCTGTTTGTACTGCTTGCGGCGGTTGGGATCGTGCTGCTTATCGCGTGCGCGAACGTCGCCGCTTTGATCCTCACGCGAGCCACGAGCAGGCGGCGGGAGTTGGCCATTCGCGTGGCTCTTGGCGCCGGGCGGCGCCGCATTGCTGTGCAGATGCTGGCGGAAAGTCTGCTCCTCGCCGGAATCGGAGGGGCGCTCGGACTCTGGTTATCGGTCATAGTTCGCCAGACATTGGTCAGAGTGCTTGGGGTGAATTGGCTTACTCAGCTGCCGCTCGATGTCCGAGTATTCGGATTCGCTGTTCTCGTAACGGTAGGATCGGCAGTCATTTTCGGTCTTGCTCCTGCATTTCGGGCTGCCAAAACAGATTTGGTGTACGGCTTGAAGGAAGGGGCGCAGGCGACAGGTGAAAGCCGCAGCTTGAATCGTGCGCGCAAGGCTTTCGTGATCGGTCAAGTGGCCCTTGCCGCCACGCTGCTTTCCTCCGCAGGATTGCTCGTGCGGAGCCTGATGAACCTGGAGAGTACCGACCCGGGTTTCAATTCCAGCCATGTATTGACCTTCCCGGTGAGCCTGCCTGTGCAGCGATATCCGCAGGCAAGCTGGTCCTCTTTCTTTCGTGAATTGTTGGCGCGGTTGCGTGCCGTTCCTGGCGTTGAGTCGGTAAGCGCGGGAGGCATTCTTCCGTTCGAAGGAGGCGCTAGCCACACGGTGCTCGACAATGTAGCGGGGCGGCCAATTCCTCAAAGCGAATGGCGGGGCATTGTATTTGTGCCCGTAACTCCAGGTTACTTCCGAACTCTCCGGGTTCCGATCAAAGCAGGACGAGAGTTCACAGATCACGACATAACCAATTCGGAGCCGGTCGTGATTATTAACGAAGCCGCGGCACGTCAATACTTTGGAAAGCAGATTCCGGTCGGCCAACAGATCGAGCCAGTGATGTGGGATGGCTCGGGCAGCAAGACCCAGATGCGGACCATCGTTGGCGTCGCTGGCGACGTGAAAACCTACTCTCTGGTTCAGCCTTCCGAACCGACTGTGTATTGGCCTATCACGCAGATTCCCTCAGACAGCACGATGTACGTCGCCGTGCGGACAATAGGCAACCCCTTGGGCATCCTGGGGGCGGTGCGCCAGCAACTGCACGCCATGGATAAGGATTTGCCATTCTATGACGTATCGCCTTTAGACTACCAGATAGACAAGACACTTACCCAACCACGATACAACACGCTGCTAATGGCATCGTTTGCTCTGCTAGCGTTAATTCTGACGACGATCGGGCTCTATGGCTCAATCGCCTATTTGGTGGCTCAGCGCACTCATGAGATTGGAGTTCGAATGGCGCTAGGAGCGCGACGAGCCGATGTGCTTCGTGATGTGATCAGCGACGGCATGGCGATTGGAGGCGCAGGTGTCGCGCTTGGCCTTCCGGCGGCGGTCGCAGCAACACGATTGATCCGCAGCCTGCTCTACGGCGTCTCTTCGGGCGATCCCATGACCTTTGGTTTGGTGGTGCTCGTCTTAATAGGCGTGGCGTGTGCCGCCAGTTACATTCCAGCACGCCGCGCGATGCGCGTCGATCCCATCGTCGCTCTGAGATACGAGTAACCCATGGCTCTCGGAGAGCCACAACGAAGGATGAAAATAGCCGCTCACTGTTGAGCCAATCTTTTCAATGAGATACGCGGCTATTTTCATAGGAGTGAGGGAGGGCCGGGGCATGCGACCGGAACATTGGCTGTACACGATTCCGCTACGGTTGCGGTCGTTGTTTCGCTGGGCGCAGGCGGACCAGGAAGTGGATGACGAGTTGCGCGACCACCTGGAACGAAAAACCGAGGAATACGTCGCGCAAGGGATGACGCAAGAAGAGGCGCACCGCCGCGCACGACTCGACCTGGGCGGTGTTGAGCAGACCAAAGAGAAATGCCGCGACGCGCGCAGAGTGAACTGGATTCAAGACTTCATACAGGATTTGCGCTTTGGTCTCCGCATGCTGCGCAAGTCTCCGGGTTCCTTCGTTGTGGCGTTTGTCATCCTTGCCCTTGCCATTGGCGCGAATACGGCGATTTTTTCGCTGCTGGACGGTGTGGTGCTGCGAGATCTGCCTGTCCCCCATCCCGACCAACTGGTGCGTTTTGGCGCTCATGTTCCTGGCGATGACTATGCGGCGTTGTCCTTGCCGATGTTTCAGGAGCTTTCACGAGGACAGAGGGTGTTCTCAGGCACGTTTGCCTGGTGGGGCGACGGGGTCTTCAATGCGGAGATGGACGGCAGGCTCGCGCAAGCGGATGTTTGGTGCGCGGACAACAACTTCTATCCGGAACTCGGCGCCGTTCCGGAAATTGGCCGCTTGTTCAATGCCGATGAAGAGAATCTGAGCGCCGCGGCACCCGCACAAGTAGCGGTGCTTAGCTACGGCTTCTGGGAACGGCATTATGGGGGATCGCGGGACGTCATCGGCAAGACGTTGAAGATCGAGGGAATTCCGTTCACCATCGTCGGTGTGACCCGCAAGGGGTTCACTGGAATTAGCGCGGACTTCGAGCTGGAGGTAACGCTGCCACTCCCGGCGACGCAACTGCTTGAAGACGAGCCGGATTTGCAGAAGTATTTGCGGCGTCCGTCAGCGCGCTGGTTGCAGGCGGCAGGGCGCCTGAAACCGGGGGCAACGCTGGAACAGGCCCGCGCGCAGTTGGATGCGTTGTGGCCAGCGATTCGGCAAGAGATGGCTCCGACGGATAACGCAATCGCGGAGCTTGGCCGCTTTCGCGAGTTGCAGCTTAGGGTGGAGTCCGGAGCGAAAGGAGAGTCGCTGCTGCGCGGACGCTTCGCCAAACCACTTTACATTGTGCTGGCCATTTCCGGACTTGTGTTGCTGCTGGCGTGCGTGAATCTGGCGAGCTTGATGCTGGCGCGGGCAGCGTCGCGCAACCACGAGTTTGGAGTGCGCGTGGCGCTGGGAGCAAGCCGGGCGCGGCTTGCGAGACAAATGATGACAGAGAGCGTGGCGTTGTCCGTGGCGGGCTCTGTAGCAGGATGCCTGCTCGCTTATTGGGCCAGCCGCGGCCTGGCAGGTTTGATAGCAGGCGAGATCTTCAGTATTCCTGCGGCTCCAAACCTGTCTCCCGACTGGCGAATCGCGGGATTCACGGCCAGCGCGACGATTCTGACCGGTGTTCTGTTTGGACTGGCGCCGGCGTGGCGCGCCACGCGCGAAGATGGAAACGCGGCTCTGCAGCAAAGCGGGCGCACGCTGGGGCACGGAACGGGCGCACTGGGGAAAGGACTAATTGTGACACAGTTGGCGCTTTCCGTGGTGTCACTGGCGTGCGGGGGACTATTTATCCGGAGCCTTGAAAAATTGCGCACGGTGGATCCGGGATTTCACACGCGGAACTTGCTGGCTGTCGGCCTTTTCGCCAAGCCGAACGCGTATAAAAACCTTTCGCTTGTGGATTACTACCACACAGTGACCGAGCGCGTTTCACATCTGCCGGGAGTCCTCTCTGCCGGGATGGTGAGGACGGGAATTGGCAATATTCTCGAAAACATCGAGAGAGTGCGTATCTCCGGCAGCGACACAGAAGGACTGGAAGCAGATTTCGAAATGGGTACACCGGAGTTTTTTGAAACAGCGGGAATAACGCTGCTACGAGGCCGTAATTTTAGTTGGCAAGACGACGAACATGCGCCGAGAGTGGCCATTGTGAGCCAGAACCTCGCCGAAAAGCTTTTCCCGGGAGGAAAGGCGCTCGGCCAGCGTCTCGATGTCATGAATGCGCGGAACTGGCGGAACCTGCAAATCATCGGCGTGGTGACCAATGCCAGCCTGTATGACATTCGCAAGCAAAAACCCCCGACCGTGTACCTGCCTTCGACGCAATACGTAGATTTCATGGAATCGCCGAGCATGCTCGTGCGGACAGAGTTGCCCCCGGCGGCGATAGCGGGAGCGCTGCGGGAGGCCGTAGAGTCGCTGGGACGCGAGTATATTTCTTCGATCCAGACGGTGCGGCAAAGCATTGACCGGTCCATCTTACAGGAGCGGATTACGGCGATGCTTTCGGCGTTTTTTGGCGCGCTGGCGCTTTTGCTTGCGGCAATGGGACTTTACGGGCTGATGGCTTGTGCAATGACACAGCGAACGCGCGAAATTGGCATTCGCATGGCGTTGGGAGCGGAGCGAGGGCGAGTTCTGAAGATGATTCTGCGAGAGACGTTGGTGCTCGTCGGTGCTGGAGTCGGGATCGGACTGCCATGCGCGCTGGTGGCGACGCGGCTGCTTGGCCATATGTTGTATGGGCTCTCGCCGAATGATGCGGTGACGCTGGCGTGTGTGGTTGGCGCGTTGGTGGCGGTAGGCGTTCTGGCTGGATATTTGCCGGCGCGAAGAGCGATGAAAGTGGATCCGATGGTGGCGCTGCGGTACGAGTAACTCATGGCTCTCGGAGAGCCACAACGAAGGATGAAAATGGACCCAGGCACCTATGCTTTGTTTTCAACGCGATAGGCAGCTATTTTCATAGGAGTAGCTCACTCCGGTTCTATCCCACAATCCCTTTCGACACACAAGCAGTGACAACTGGAACCGTCACTAGTCGGTTCTGGTAGCCGTCACACTTCCCACTCCCTTCTCTCACGATCTCAGCCTTAATCCACAACTCAGGAGCAACACCCATGCGAACGAACACGCAGGAGGCACTTTTGTCTGCCTACATCGCGTCAATCGGAAAAAGCACGCCGCGCGAAGCTGCTCAGAACGCCGCAGAACTTTGCAGACTTGCGAACTCGCTCAGTCACCTGAACGAGATCGCCTGCAACTGCGGCCTCACGGAGCGGCAAGAGCGGCGCAAGCAAAACCTACAAACCCGGATCAAGGCCGTGCTGGAAGGCGCGGGCTTGGTCCTCAACCACTTCAACAATGACCCGCGAGGCTATGCCGTGTACCTCGATCTGCCCGATGGCACTTACAACAGCTTCGGCGGACGGGAATGCGGCTACGGCATCGGGAGGTGAAACCATGTACGACCGAGTAGTGACCATCAACAATACGCATTGGCCGGCGTATCGCAACCCGGGAGCGCCTTTGGTTGACCTGCGGACGTTTGATCCAAACGACCGCAGTCCCGAACCGCAACTGGTCTTCCGGCCCGAGAAGCTGCGCGAACTGGGAATACCAGATGCGCTCATCGAGGCCGCTGCAAAGTCTGATCCGCAGGGATTTCTCCTATTCGATGACCTGCCGGGTCAGACGCAGCAAGGGAGCAGCCAAACCGACCAAGCCCCAACCAAAACATAATTCCGGCCAGCTCAAAACACACAAATCCACAAAAACAAAAAAGCCAAAAACTGGAGGTGCCTTATGGCAAGTGAAGAAAACGGCTTCACGCATTACCTCGTATCGAAGGAAGTCGTTCTCGGCGAAGCCTGCGTGATCGAGAAATGCAACGATTGGATCTCGCTTGCATTCATCAAGCTCGGGATCGACAGGCCGGAAGCCGTGATCGACCGTGCCTTCGTTGAGAACCACGCCCTCGTTCCCAAAACCGCGAACTAACCCCTCAGACTCCCCACCCACAAGCAGCAAGACCCACCAAATAACTCCTTCCACCTCTGCACGGTAGGCGGCGTGTGCTCATGCTGCCCACCGTGCAGCCCACACAAAGGTCCGACCAGGGGTGAATCATGCACTTCCTGAGACCAAAGTGACAGAAGTGACAAATGGGAATCCCGTTTGTCACTTCTGTCCCAATCCCCTGAAATGGAGCGACTGCTGTGGTGCCAGAGCCGAATTTTCCCGCCCAACCCGATGAATTTGTTGGCAGAGACACGCAAATTGAAGCATTCCGCCAAGTATTGGCTCAGGGATTACTGACTGGCAGGACGCCATCATTCGCTGTATTGGGAGACTGGGGAGTCGGGAAGAGCAGCCTACTGTTGAAATACTCAGCGATTTGCTCGAAACCCGAACATGCGATGCTGCCTGTATTCTTTTCGGTTTCGACGGAACTCTCTGATTACAAGTGCTTCGCGGAATCCCTGCTCGACACGTTCACCCGTACACTGGAGACCTCTGACTCGCTGACCACGCAATTCCGCAATGAATTGCAGAAATGGAAATTGAGCAGGCTCTCGATCGGGGGCGTTTCCCTTGATCGCCAAGGCCCGGAATTCTTTCTCACCTCGGGTACTGCCATTCTCAAACACGCCTTACACGATGCCTGGAGACAATTCGTTCGCCCGGCGCAGATCACGGGTGTGATCTTTTTTCTCGACGATCTGCACAACTTCACTGATCCACGTGCCCAAGGAATTGCCTTGGCCCTGCGCAACCAATTTCAGGAATTCGCCATACACGGAGTCAACTACAGCCTCTGCTTCTCCGCTCGGTCGGATTATTTTTCGAACATCAGGAGTTTTGCGGAACCGGCGGTTCGCTTCTACGACAAGGTCTATCTCTCATCTTTCACAGTGCCGGAAACTCGCGAGTACACCGCAGCAGTGTTTGGAGATTCGCTGCGTACTCATCACCTTTCCCAATGGCTCTACGCCAAGACCTTCGGTCATCCTTATTTCTTGGCTTTCGTGAGCCGGCAATTGTTGGCCCTCGCCCACGGTTCTCTCGTGGACCCTGAAGCTCTTTGGCCTGCAATTTTCAAGCGTTTAGAGCACGAGAAGTTTCGTTCGGACCTCGCACAAGTAACCGAAAGAGAGGTCCAACTCCTGAGAGAAGTTGCAAAGGCGGGAAATGACGAGGTCAGTCCAAGGCAAATGAGCAATCAATACGAACGAAAATACTTCAGCCGCCTGACCGAAAAGGCTCTGCTTCTTCGCGTCGGTCGCGGTCGCTACAAACTTTATCACCCACTCTTCCGGCTGTTTCTACAGGAAGGATGATCCCGCACGCAGCAACCAGGAGCAAGGGAACGCGAGCGCTGCCGCAGGCCGTTGCGAGCGAGCGAGCAGGGAACGATTAGGAGGTCTTCAACATGAAAGACGCTATCCAGCGCGTCGAGCCAGAATCCGCAGCCACAGTTGACACACGCGAAGAGATATTAACCGCGAAGGAGGTTGCACAAGACATTGAAGCTAGCAGGAGCTGGGTGTACGCCCACGCGGATGAATTAGGCGGCTACCGCGTCGGCAGGCGCCTTTGATTCCGATGGCAGTGCACCGCAGAAGGCACGGGCGCGAACAACCCAAGCGAACACAAAGATAGCCGCAGCGCAAACGAAAACGAGAGCCATCAGCGCCGGGACGCGGCGGCAAGCTTGCCGCCGCGTCCCGGCCTCCCTTTCCCTTTCGACAACCACAGGGCGGAATCCATTCCGTTAGCCCTTCCGCCCCTTACCCATTTCCCGTTAGCCACTTCCCGCTTTCCACTCCAATCCCTTGTCCCTTGGAGTCAACCGGATGTTGAGTACTTGCAGGAAAGACAACGCGCTAAACGCGGAAAACCAAATGTTCCGCCTGCGCTGCACATCGTGTCCGGCAGAGGCATCCAGCATATTCTCGCCCCTTCTCTGGAGAGCTTCGCCGAGACGCCCCGGCAGTAGCGTTCCGCCAATCGTTTCTGAGTCGTTGCGCGGGGATGCACAGCATGGCATCCTTTCTGACGCGCAACCGAAGCAACGACGGAAAGGACGCAAGTCCATGAGTCGTCGCAGCGGTCAAAGCGGTACGTTAGTCAAGCAAACTGGCTGGTGGAGGGTTCGTTTCCGCCTCGATCAGCCAGGAGGCGAGCGAAGGCATATGTCAGCTAAGGTGGCTCCGGTAAGCATGGGATTGACCAAGCCCGAGTTGGAACGTCGGGCAAAGGAAATCGTGCAAAACGCCGGAGCCAATTCAGAGGAGCGATTCAATCGAGTAGTTCTAGGTGAGGTCACTTTCCGGGAGCAAGCCAAGATTTATCTCCAGACGGCGGTCTCCCGGAAGCGGAATCCTCTTCGAGACACGGTGAGCATCGAAGGAGCCATGAACAAGTGGATTTATCCGGCAATCGGCGATCTTCCGCTTGCTTATGTGGACAATCTCACCGTTAAACCACTCGTTGAAAAAATGTCTGCTGCTTCTCTGAGCCCACGAACAGTGAACAAGTACGTCGAATACATCATGCAGGTCGTAAAGTCGCTGAAAGCACCGAACGGTGAGCCAGTCCACAAGCGGACTTGGGACGCCGAAACGATGGATTTGCCCATCGTGAGTCACTCGGAGCAGAAGCGACCGTCTCTCAAGGCAAAGCCGATTTCGACACTCATCGCCGACAGCACCGGGCAGGAACAGGCGTTGTATGTCTTGCTGGCAGCCACCGGGATGAGAATTTCGGAGGCTCTTGGCCTCGAAGTACGCCACATCGTCAACGATGGCCGTACCATCGGGGTCGAGCAGCAGGTCAAAAAGGACCGTCCTCGAATCGTGAAGTATCTCAAGACCGATGCCTCAAAGAGAGAAATCGACCTGCACCCGGATGTTGCAGAGTACCTGCGACAATATACAGCCGGAAAATCTGGACTGCTGTTTCAGACAGCAAACGGTACACCACATCTTTACAACAAGCTGGAAGATCGCTGGCTCACGCCACGGCTCGTCAACATGGGATTGGACGAGAAGGGGATGGGCTGGCACTCATTCAAGCGTTTTCGTAAGACCTGGCTTCGTGGTGCCCGTTGCTTGGAAGATATCAACAACTTCTGGATGGCTCATAAGCCGAAGACGATGTCGGAAGTCTACTCACACCTCCATGAGGAACTTGAAATGCGCCTCGCAGAGGCCGAGCGAGTGGGCTATGGCTTTACCATTCCGAAGGTTGTTGTTCCTAGTGTTCCTAGATTTTCTGGTCCGGGGTCGATTGAAATTGCAGCGTAAGTGATAGAAAATGAATTGTAGTAGCCAGCTTAGGGGCGTGTAGCTCAGCTGGGAGAGCACCTGCTTTGCAAGCAGGGGGTCAGGGGTTCGAATCCCCTCACGTCCACCAAACATTCGCGTTTCAATAATTTAGCGGCGAAACCTGACCAGCATACCACCTGCTGCTCAAGCAGGGGCTCAGGGTTCGAATCGCGTAACGTCCACCAAAACTTTATTCCTCTCCTTTCTGTTACTTAGACTGCAATTTCGACCGCCGATTTGGTTATGGATATTGTTGGAGCATTTGGAGCAACAACGATCTTCGGCAAATCAAAACCGTAGCCTACTCGGACTCATCGAGCCGATGCCAACAGCGCGGGAAGGGAGCTTCCCCTGGCTGATGGAGCACGAAGGCAACGATCAGACTGGCGCAAAGCATCGTGCAAGCCAGGTACGCTGCAAACAGAACACAGAAACAGCAGAACACTTCATAGCCAAGTACGACCTGGGCGTAAGAAAAGCCGGAGTGGCCGACTGGAAAACGAACAGGACTCCCCGGAGGTAGCAATCGATGAAAGCGACGGCGCTCTACAGAACTGCCAGTGGTTTGCTCTTTCTATGGGCTGCAGGCAACACGTATGGACTCTTGATGTTCTGGCATGTTGGTTACGGGAGTGCTCCTCCAAAACGAGCGTTCATACCAGGTCAATCAAAGAAGCCACTGTATTTTGCATCGGAGCGTACCAGGATGCACTTTGGTTCCGGAAGCGATCATGGCAAGAGCAAGTGCCCATGGCGCGAATCCGTGGCTCAGCTTCTGCGTGCCTTCTTCTATTGATCGGGATGTTTTTCTCGACTTGGGGCATGGCTCACGTCTCACCTGGCGCCGCGGCGGCAATGTCCAAAATTGAGGTTTACCCATGGCGGGTGTCGGACCAGCGCACCGTACCCTGCGACTGCGCGTTCGACCTTATAGCCGAGCGAAGGTCGTTGCAAACTACGCAGCTGTTTTTCGACGGCTTCTCGCGTTACAAAATCACGCAGGAGACCGTGTGGGCCGAATCCATGCAGAGGACCGAATGGACGGTCGCGCTGGCCGGATCCGATTTCTTCACCGTGCTCCATCTGCCGTTACGTCCTATGGAGTACGCTAGAACTGGGCCCGACAAATTGCCGCAGATCGTGCTGAGCACGACACATGGATACGAGATTTCAGCGGTGTGCCAAATATAGCAGGGGCTAAATTGCACGTTGGCTCCGCTGAAGCCATCGTTGCTGGAATCGCACTCGGCGGTTCAATGGGCCTTCCCGGAAAAGCGAACGCATGGCTTTTGGGTTCCGCTCCCCAAGCTGGAATCGGTAACACGGTGTTTGTCGTCGGTCACCTAAGCCCGGTCGGCTATTTCGACGAAGGGCGTTGGGCGCTATCTATAGGCGGAATTTTGCTGGCGTTCCTGGCATTGCCTTTCATCACCCGCACATCCATAGGCGAGTACAGCAATGGCTCGCACAAGCCGTCGCTGGCCAGAAGGAGCTTGTTTTGGGTGTTCCTGATTGCCAAAATCACCATCTTACCGGCTACTGTTTATTACGCATCCGTGGATTTCGGTTGTTCGCTCCTGCAACCCTCTTCACAGTTTTCGGCATACATACAATCCGGTTCTGCTTTTGCACTCTGTATTCTTGGGTTGAGTTGGGCTTTTCGCGATCAGCAGCGGCGATGCCCTGTTTGCCTGAGACGAATGGCGCATCCGGTTGAGGTTGGGCAACCAATGCGAACGTTCCTTGCCTGGAACGGGACCGAACTGATTTGCGAGCGTGGCCACACCTTACTTCATATTCCCGCGATTCCCATCAGTTGGTTCGGCACGCAGCGCTGGGTGTGCCTTGACGCGTCGTGGCAGTTCCTTTTCGCCCGGCGAAAGGGAGCCTCAAGCCTTTCGTAAGCGCAAATTCCCCATGGCGCTTTTGGCGAGCGAGCTAAAGTAGTTCCCGATAAACGCCAACTCGGAAGTTGCTGGGGGTTTCGCGTATCCCCGTTTCACGATAGTCATTTTTCGGAGCAACTTTGGAGCAACCTAAGAATGGCTTCAAACCAGTAAGCGCAACCGAAGCAACGACTTAGATTGAATTTGCGCTTGCTTGGCAAGCAGGGGGCCGCGGGTTCGAGTCACGCCACGTCCACCAACCATTAAATAATTCAATGACATGCCGTTGGCGTCTGCCCGGCATAGCCCCAGGGTGGATTCGTCCAGCCAGCTAAGGGCCATAAAACTTAAACGGTTATAGATTTTCCTGGACATCTCTACCCTGCCCCTGTATCGTCGCACTTGAATGCGTCCCGAGAGCAATGACTCTGCTGCGCGTACGGAACTGCGCGAGATGGTGGTGCGGCTCGTTCATTCCAGCGAACAGCCTCGCTACCAGGAGCTCATGCGAG
>QHYH01000182.1 GCA_003223215.1 Acidobacteriota bacterium | reverse complement strand
TCTACCATGGCCAAGCGTACGCGGCAACGCGCGAATGTACTCCAGGGAACCCTGGACATGCTCATCCTGCGAACACTTCTTTATGGTCCAGCGCATGGTCATGAGATTGGCAAGCATATTCAGCGGACCACCAATGACTTCCTTCAAATGCAGCACGGCTCTCTCTACCCTGCGCTGCACAGACTGGAGCGAAGGGGATGGGTCACCTCCAAGTGGGAAATGGCTCCGGATCGCAATCGGGAATTCAAGTATTACCGACTTACGGAAAAGGGCAGAAAACAACTTGTGGTCGAAGAATCGCAATGGAAGCAGATGGCGGAAGCTGTCGCACGCGTAATGTGGCCCGCGGCTGAGGAGAGCTGAGATGAGATGGTGGCAGATCAGGAAACGGGATGCCGACGTGGAGCGGGAACTACAATCGGACCTTGAACTGGAAGAAGAAGAGCAGCGGGAACACGGCGTGCCACCAGAAGAGGCCCGCCATGCCGCCCTGCGTTCTTTCGGCAATCCCACTCTTATTAGCGAGCAAACTCGCGCTGTCTGGAGTTGGAACGGGCTGGAGAGCCTTCTTCGCGATCTAAGGATCAGCGTTCGCACTCTCTTCCGGTCGCCTGGGTTTTCAATCATTGCCGTTCTCGTAATGGCGTTGTGCATCGGCGCTACGACATCGCTATTCACCGTGGTGCGTGCGGTCCTGCTTAGCCCGCTTCCTTTCCGTGATCCGGATCGCCTGGTGATGATCTATGAGCATTTCCGCGACCCCAGCATGAATGCGCAGCAGTTCAACTACAACCCAGTTGCTCCGGCAGACTACTACGATTGGCGCACGCAGACGCACGGCTTTGAAGACGTAGCCGCTTGGCGCTTTTGGCAATTCGCCCTGACGGGGGAACGTGGAGATTTGCCGGAACTGGTGAGCGCCCGGGGCGGGACCTGGAACCTGTTTCCGCTCCTGGGGGTGAATGCGGTCATCGGACGCACGTTTACCGAAAGCGAAGATCGTCCAGATGGAAGCGCCGTCATGCTTACGTGGAATCTCTTCGCGCGGCGGTTCGGCGGCAATCCATCGATTGTCGGCAGTCAAATCCATCTGGACGGGAAGCCATACACAGTGGTCGGCGTGCTTCCGAAATGGTTCACCTATCCCGATGCGAAGGTACAAGTGTGGGTTCCATACGCGTCTGGATTGCCACCGGAGATTCTGCGCCATCATGATTATCACTTCAGCCGTGTGGTCGCCCGCTTGAGGCCTGATGTTAGCCTTGCAAACGCCCTGAGCAAGGTGGAGGCAGTGCAATATGGGTTGCATTTGCAGAACCGGAATGCGCCGGTGGCCGAGGATGTCGCGCCGAGGACGCTTTCGGACGATCTCGCACAGAATGTAAAGAAGCCGTTAACCGTCCTGCTGTGCGCCGTTGGCTGCATGCTTCTAATCGGTTGCCTGAACGTGGCTAACCTGTTGGTGGCACGGTCCGCGGCACGGCAGAGGGAGATCGCCATCCGGAGCGCACTGGGGGCACGGAAGATGACTCTGATCCGGGAACAGTTGGTGGAGAGCCTGCTGGTCTCGCTTGCGGGCGGCATCACCGGAGCGCTGTTATCGCTCGGGGCAACGGAGTGGCTGGTCAGCACGTGGACTAATCTTCCCAGCGCCCGGAGTATTCACGCGGACGGCACTGTGTTGGCGTTCGCCTGCGTGCTTGTCTTCGCAACGGCCTTGCTGGCAGGTCTGCTGCCGGCGATCTCGTCCACAGGACGGGGGACGATCGCGGCGCTCCAGGCTTCATCGCGGAGCGCGGCGGGCAGCCAATCGCGAACGGCGTTGCGCAAGGCGCTGCTTACGGTAGAGATTGCGACGACTGTGGTCCTGTTAATCGCTGCCGGCCTTCTGCTCAAGAGCTTCTGGCGGCTCCGGACAACAGATGTGGGTTGCGCTACCGACAATGTGCTCACGATGGACTACAGCCTGCCCGCCAAGAAATACGACAGTCCCGAGAAGATGAACGCATTCAATGAAATGCTGTTGGAGCACGTGCGTGTCATGCTGGGTGTACGCGCCGCGGCGCTTGGGTCGATGGTGCCTGGAGCGGGAGCCGGAGAGGATGATATCTTCACGATTCCCGAACATCCACCGATTGCGCCCGGCACGGCGCTACCCGACGCGCTCTACCGGACGGCCGATCCCGGATATTTCAGTGCATTGCAAATACCGCTGCTGAAAGGGCGGTTTTTTACCAGCGCGGATCGCGCCGGCAGCCCAAAGACGGTCATCATCAACCGCCTTCTGGCGCAGCAGTATTTCCCGGGGGAAAATCCGGTGGGCAAGCATCTCCACGTCGTTCCGTACGGAAACGCCGATTACGAAATCGTCGGAGTTGTTGCCGACACGCTATATCAGGTGGGTCAGCCGGCCAAGGCGACCATGTATTTCCCTGTTCTTAACGGGGACAACGGTATGGGTTTGACTCTGGCAGTGCGCGGGGCCACCGATCCCCTCTCATTTTCCATTCCGATCCAGAAAAAGATTGCGGAACTCGATCCGGAGTTGCCGGTCTCCGATGTACTCACCATACAGCAAATCGTTGAACGGTCATTGGGTAACGCCAGCCTGAGTGCCAGCCTCGTGCTCGGCTTCGCAGTGCTGTCCTTGTTATTGGCGTCAGTAGGGTTGTACGGAGTCCTTTCTTACCTCACGGCGCAGCGCACTGGAGAGATCGGCGTTCGCATGGCGCTCGGTGCACAACGCGAGGATGTTCTGCGCCTGATGCTGAGCGACGGCCTGCGTCCAGCGCTCTATGGACTGACGATTGGCCTGGTCGCCAGCATCTGGGCGGTACGCGTAATCCAGTCGATGCTCTATGGAACCCGGCCGCTCGATCCGGCGATCTTCGCGTCTGTGGCTGCGTCCATGTTAGTTGTGGCAGCCCTGGCCTGCCTCGTTCCGGCATGGAGGGCGTCGCGGATCGATCCGATGCAGGCATTGCGAACGGAATAAGCTAATACGAGGGCGATCTGCCAGAAACCATCCTCTGAAGCGCGTTGTTCCACGTTTTACAGGTTGTGGGCGAGTCACGGGCCACTCGGAGGTCATCCTTGGACCGAATTTTCCAGTGGTCACCTGGACGTATAGTGGGGTACTCGTAGAACTGGCCGGCCCGATTCCGCAACGGATTTCACCTGTCCGCAATCGGCATGCGGATTAGCTTTTATTTCGCTGTCATCCAGGGACAATCCCGAGAGGCGCTGCTTATCGGTCGCTACGGAGATCCCTTTTTGGGGGCTGCCGCTCGCTGGTGGCCTTGTTATGGAATTAATGAGGAAAGAAAACGCCGTTGCGCTCGTGCCCGATTTGGGCGGAAAGGCTCGAAGAACTCTCCTCAGGTCCCGAGACATAGGTTTGTCCCGCACTCTCCACCGACCAAGCCATAGTCGCGGTATTCCTGATGAACTCTCCCGCCATCCCGGTAGCTTCATCGCGAACTTTGAAATGCTTCATTCCAGACGCCCAATGGACTGCGAATGATGCCGTCGCTACGTTGGACGTTCCGTCTTGCAGCGCGTTGATCACGTTGAAGTAATCTTCCATTTCCAGGTTACTCACCAGCAGCGATGCCCTTCCCGAACCCGGCTCAACTCTTACGCTGTTCCGGTCAATCGGAAGCGTCCAGAACAAACCATTGTCCAAACCCGGATCAAAATCGTGTACCTGATTACTGAAGTCGGGGGCCGGCCGCCCCACGTAGAGGTCGATTCAAACGAACGCAAACGTACCATGATGGTGGCGCCCGTCTCTTCCGATGTATTCGCCGTCCATGAACCGAATGTCCGCGTCAAAGACCAGCGGCGTATCCGCAGGAGGCGTAACGGCACCGCCAGACCAGTTGCCGAGCACCTCCGTCGTGCCGAGCACGCCATTGAAGTCCGTAATGCTGGAAAGCTCCGGCGAGGTCCCCGGCAGGTACACATGGAAAATATGACCGTTGCCGAGAAGATCGAGTCCGCCCGGAATCGGATTTGGCAAGGAGTGTTCGGCGGAAGCGCGGAGCATGGGTGGAATCGCCAGTCCGGCAGCCAGCGTCGCACCCGCTTGAAGAAAACCACGCCGTGAGTGCGCGGCGCGCTCCCAGAAATGGGCGTGACCAAACGCCCTTTGCAAAGGCTTGCTTTGGCGATCCATCTGTTGCCGTTCCAGAGTAGGTTGTGATGCGAGGAGCTGAAGACTCATGGTCCCCTCCTTACTTTCTTTCGATCTCCGTGGGGTCCAATGGTAGAGGCAATGCTGCCGAATTTGTAAGTCGCAAACGTAGTCCTTCGGTTTGCCGGTGTCAAGAGGTTTCAGGCAGTTTCAGGCAGTTTCAGGCCATCCCGAATGTGAGTAGGACGACCAGAGCTCTAAACAGAAGTCAGGTGCCCTCCTTGTAGGGTGAGCATACCGCGAATTGCAAGAGCCCGAATGCTTCGCAGAGAGGCCGTTGGGGTCCTCGTTGCAGTGGACGGTTAGTTACCGGACAAGTTCCTCACAAAGTCAGGTGCTCGTCGGCGCCAGGCACGTGCACACCTTATAGCTTATTTTCTGACGTAGCTTGTCCCATTCGTCAGGGTCTTTGGCGCGAGTTTTCCTCATGGCAGACTCTTCTTCTATTTTGGACGGAAACCGCTGGCCACATTGGGGGCAGTTTTGTGGATTAAGCACGCCAGCCAGAGTCGATTTGCGGGGTGGATCGCCCGAGCGACTCGAACCGGCTTGCGGTTGTAACTCGTCAGCCCGTTCTATAAATTCGTATGACACCGCTGGTTTGATTTTACCCTGGTTTATCCTGTATCGCGCTTTTGGGTCTAAGTCCCCGTAGCGTTACCGGACATGTTCGTCCCGGTAACCTACGATGCTGCTTGCGGCAAATGGGCGCTCGCCCCAAGCGTCTTTCCAATTCCCCGTAATTGCCTTAAAAACTCATCGACACCAGCTGCTTGAATTGGGATGCGGAGCGCGACGGACTGCATTTCGCCTAGTGCTCTGCATGCATCACCTCGAAGCCTTACTTCAACGACTGCATGGCCCGCCGCATCTGCGCAAAAGAAATGCATGCGTGCTCCACCGTCCGCATGGTCAGGATTAAATGTTCCCAGCTCGAAATCACGAGAATCGTCCGGACGCGAAGGAAACCGGGTGAACGAATCCGCGAACTCCGACAAATCATCACAACTAACATAGATTTCGGCTTGACCTGAGAAGAAACCATTCGAGCAACTAAACACCACTTCCAGTAAGTCTTCGACTTCGTCAAACCAGATGACTTTCAAATTGATTCCATTTTCCACTGACACTTGCTCCCCAGGGTTTCCACTATACCTTGTGAACTCCCGATTAGTGGGGTACTCGGAAAAGTGCCTGTCACTGGCGAGACGGGGTTGTGGGAAGTTTGGGCCGTATCACCAGCCACACGGGCACGCTACGTGCATTCGCGAAGGTTAGTTTGAACGAATAGGACTTCCCGAGCGCCCTCTTGGCGTGCTCTGCGTGTATTACATTTCTATGACAGGACCTGATTCTGAGCGGATACCGGATCGGGTTCAGTTCACGTAAGCAATTGGATCGACAGAAGAAAAAGGAAAAACGCGAGAGTCCTGCCGTCTCCGACCATCTGTCAAAAAAGCAGATGATCGGGGGTGAAGCCACGGGTGAAGAATGATCTCGGTTACTCCTTTGGATTGAATGGGTTTCAAGGGAAGTGGCGCGCCCGGCCAGACTCGAACTGGCGACCCCCTGCTTAGAAGCCGTTCGAACTACTTTGCCAAATCTTGCCAGAGGAGTGGCTAATCGAACGGAATCAGCAAGTTGGTACAAATTTCCGCAAACCACTTTCTCCTTCATTTGTCGCCCTTTGCTTCACAATTGCCGCTATTTTCCGCAACTTGCGTTACATTTTCGTGACAGTCGCCGCTATCAACCTAACACTGTAGGGGATGTCTGCTTGCTCGCATCCGTTACCCGGATCCCTGCTCACCTACGCTTCCCATCAACCAGCACAGAATGCAATCGCGTCAAGAGTCGCCAAATCCACATCCGCTGACTTCCCAGATCGGGACTTCCGGACCGCGTGGCCGGCAGTCGCCAGTCCATCCTGGCCATAACTTCAGGGTTGCCGACATCCGCCCGCAATCTGCAGGATGAAGGCACGGAAGCGTCCTTGCCGCACCTTTACGAGTTACAGGGCGGCCGGCGCTCCTACCGCCTGCAAGATGCGCGTAAAACGCGGAGAATTTCGCAACGGATCAAATTCGTGATACTGATGGATGAACAGCAACCTTCCATTGTGCTGCTCCAAAGCATTCTCCAACAGAGTCATCGCTTTTTCATGATCGCCCAGCACAGTGTAGATGCCAGCCAAATCCACGGGCGAAACATAACGCCGCTTCTTTTCCGATTCCAGGCGGCGCAGAATCAAGAGTCCTTCTTTCCTCTCGCTGCCTTCGATGAGTGCCCGAGCCAGGTCTGCTTGTCCTTCCAGCGTTTCGCCTGCGAGGCTCACGCCCTTTTTGTATGCGGTAATCGCCTCCGGAAACATCTTGCGCCACTCATACGCGAAGCCCAGGTGCACGTAGACGCGCATATAGTTCGGGTCGAGCGCGATGGTCTTCTTGAACTGGGCGAGCGCTTCGTCGAAACGCCCCGCCTTCAAATAGGCCAATCCCAAGTGCGAGTTCATGTGCGACGAAAGCGGATCCAGTCGCAATAAGAGTTGGGACTCCTCAATCGCTTCCGCATGGCGTCCCGCCAGCGTGAGGTAATGAGAGTAGGAGTGATGGGCTTCCTCATACGTGGGCTTTAGCTCCAGCGCGCGCTTATATTCGCGCTCCGCGTCGGCCCACTTCCATTCGCTATAGAACAACGCGTTGGCCAAGGAGACGTGGGCTTCCGCCAAATCCGGATTGATGCTGAGTGCCCGCAACGCAGTCTGCTTCGACAGGACGAAGGCCTTTTCAGGAGCCAGATCAGCGTCGGCCTGTTCGGCATACGCGTCCGCCTGGCCGGCGTAGGCAAGCGCGAAATTCGGGTCGAGTTCGATGGCGTGCTGAAAGTACTGCAAGGCCACCATGATGGTGGCCTCGGTCTTGTTGTCGAGCAGCAGGTGGCGTCCTTTGAGATAAGCGGAGTAGGCCTCCCAACTGACTTGCGTGGCAGGCGGAGGAGCGGCGCGGCGCTGGCCCAGCCCGACGTCGATACGGCGCGCGATCGCCTGGGCCACATCCGATTGCAACTCGACCACATCTTTGAAGCCGCGGTCGAAGCTCTCCGACCAGACGTGCATCTGGTCGCTCACGCGGATAAGCTGCGCGGTAACGCGCACATGCGAACCGGCCTCGCGCACGCTACCTTCCAGCACATAGTCGACACCCATCTCGTGCCCAATCTGGTTGATGCCCTTGCCGCTGTTCTTGTATTTCACTGCCGACGTGCGCGCGATAACTCCAAGCCGGTTCGGATTCATCGCGCCGAGCTGTGAAATCATCTCCTCCGTCATGCCATCAGCGAAAAACTCCTGGTTCGGGTCCCCTGTCAGGTTCTGGAAGGGCAGCACAACGATGCGCATCTGCGCCGCCGGACGCTTTGGCGTCGCGAAGCGGTAGGCGATCACCGTGGCGATCAACAGCACCACGGCGCCCAGCGCCACCCATGGTCGCGCATGCGAAATATGAGGAACCGAAGGTTTGCTCACTGCCGTGTGCTTCGCGTTTTCTTCGTGCCCTTCAGGTGAGACCTGCGGTAACGGAGCTTCAGCCGCTGCCGCGGACGCAGTCTTCGCAATGAACCGATACCCGCGCCGGGGTAGGGTCGCGATGACCCGCGGACGTTCTGCGTCGTCGTTGAGAACCGCTCGGATCTGCTTTATGGCCTGATTGATGGCCAGGTCGAAATCGACGAAAGTGTCGCCCGGCCAAACGTGGTCGCGCAGCTCTTGCCGGGTGATCAGCTCGCCAGAATGGCTTGCGAGATATGCCAGGATTTTGAATGGCTGAGGCTGCAGCTTTAGAGAAGAGCCCTGTTTCCGTAGTTCCTCGGCAGCGAGGTCGAGTTCGTAGTTCTCGAAACGGATGACGCTCGGATTTTGCGTCCCCAGATGCATGGGGTGATCACGCTGAGCCGGGATTATAGCCCAAAAGTCCCATCACTCGTATGGCTTACCTCATCACGTCTCCATCACTCATAAAGCATCGGCTGAACATTGCATCGCGGAAGACCTCGGTGCACCGTGACCGCCTAGGAGGACACCATGCGTAATATCCAGAATCACTTTGCACAGCCCCCGCTGATCTTTGGGGCTTTGATAGCCATCTGCATCAGTATTTTGTTACCAGTTCAGGCGCAGTGCCCGGCAACCCCAAACATCTTTCAAACCAGCTTGCTCGAACCGCCCCAACCCGGAAAGGAGTTAAGCACCCAACAGCTTCAGCAGATCTTGGCCGACGGCCAGATCCCCGTCCTCGACGTGCGCTTTGAGCTGGAATACGCGATATCGCACATTCCCAGCGCGGTCAACATTCCTCCCCTCAACAACACCTCGGCGGACCGTGAAGTGAGCCTGATCTCTGCTCTTTTCCCCAACAACCCGCACGCCGAGTTCGTCCTCACCTGCAACGGCCCTTTCTGCGGCAAGAGCAAGCGTGTGGCCGCCGGATTGGCCGCTGCCGGCTACGACAATTTCTACCGGTATCAGCTTGGCTTACCGGTGTGGCGCGCACTCGGCAACACAGTGCAGACCGATTTCGACGGATTCGCTTACATCTTTAATCTTGACCGCTCCGCCGTCTTCGTCGATGCCCGTACCCCGCAGGACTTCCAAGCGGATACGGTCGCCTGCGCCGTGAACGTCCAGCCGGGCGAAGCGACTGCCGCGAATGACGATGGCCGCCTGCCGCTCTGGGACAAGGGTGCGCGCGTGGTCGTCTTTGCCGATGATCCTCAACTTGCAAAGCAAGTTGCTTCAGAGATCGCCAAGAAGGCCTATTGGAGCAGCAGCTATTTCAGCGGGACCTTCGCGGACTTGGAAAGCAGTCGCCTCCGCATCCACAGCTGGCGCCGCTGCCACAAGGACAGACATCGCGGCGAAACTGATGATGAATAGACCGTAATTACATCTCCGAGTACCGGTCCGTCGCAAATGAGCGAGCTGTTGTGTGGAAGCGTGGATGTGACCTCCGAGACGTCTGGGTTGATGTATTCACGGTCGGCAAACCTTACTTAACCGGGTTATGGAAGGATTGCCCGTTATCCGCCCCGCAATCGGCAAGGTTCAAATGGAGCTCCCAACTTGCACAACCGGACTTGTCATTCCCAATGCGATCGGGTACTGGCGCCAATATGAGAGTGATCGTGACATGCAGATTTCAGCACAGTTAGCACAAATGAGGGCACCACCAGTCTTGGCGAGCGGCGGCTGGAACGTGAAGCAGTCTAGCGCTGCGGACTGTCGGCTTTATTGCGGGAGCCCAATGCGGTGCACGAGATCCTGGAAGCGTGGGTCTGACCGTAAGGGGTCGAACCTCGGGTCCATCTTGAGGTAGGTAAGTAGCGTGGAGTGCTCTTGATAGGCGTTTTCCAACTGTTCCATTGCTTTATCGTTCTGGCGCTGACCAAGATAAACCAGCGCAATCTGGTAGGAAGACACATAAGTCTTCTTGGAGCGCTTCTCTAATTCGGCGAGTATTTTCTGCGCCTCGCCGTGCTGACCAGCGAGGCCGTATGCGTGAGCGAGAGAGGCAATACTATTGGCTCCTCTCCCCCCCGAGACCGCAATGCCTTTCTGCAGTTGGTCAACGGCTTCTTGGTACATGCCCTTCTGTTCGTAGCAGAGTCCGATCCCCCAGTAAGGCACGGGAAATTTCGGGTTAACTTCCTTGATCTTCTGCAGCTCCTGAATGGCCTGGTCGTACTCCCTGCCAAAGTATGAGATGACTCCGGCGTTTACTTGAACCAATAAGGAGAGCGGATCGAGTTCTTGAGCGCGCTTGAGTTCAGCACGCGCTTCCGCGACGCGGCCCAACGAAGCCAGGAATCTGCTGTAGGAATGGTGCACATCTGCATAGTTTGGGTTAAGTTCGAGACCCCGCTTGAACTCCGCCTCCGCACCCGCCCAGTCCCAATCGTAGTAAGTTTTCACATAGGCCATCGAAGCATGCGCTTCCGCCAGCGTCTGATCCAGCTGCAGGGCTTTCGTTGCGGCAGCCTTGGCCTTTGGGAAAGCTTCCTCCGGACGGGTCTCCGAATAGAACGGGAGGTGGGCGTAAGAATCGGCCAGTCCAGCATATGCCGGTGCGTACTGCGAATCTCTTTCGAGTGCCTGGCGAAAGTATTCAAAGGCCAGCTTTAGCCCATCCTCGGTGCCCTCATCCCGCGAATAGCGGCCCTTCAAATAAAGCTCGTAAGCTTCAGGGTTTAGTGGGCTCGCTCCATGAGGCGGCGGGGAGGAAGAAAGTTTCCCACGAATCTGCACGGCAATAGCGTGCGCCACATCGGCCTGCAAGGCCAACACGTCGCGAAGGTCGCGGTCGTAGGTTTCGGCCCATACGTGCCGGTCAGCCGCTGCGTCGATCAACTGTGCCGTAATCCGGACTTTATCCCCGGAACGCAGAACCGCGCCTTCCACCACCGCGTCTACGTGAAGCTCCCGCGCAATTTCCGGAATGGATTTCTTCGTGCCCTTGTACTGTATGGTTGAGGTCCGGGAAATAACGCGGAAGACGCTGAGTTTCCCGAGATCGGTGGTCAGGTCTTCCGTCAGCCCATCCGCAAGATAGTCCTGCGCCGCGTCTTGAGACAGGTTCGCAAGCGGCAGAACCGCAATCGACTCGACGTGCGCCAAGGCACTCCTGCCGCGGAGCCAGTTGCGTGCGTACATTCCACCTACGAACACTAGGATTGTCGCCGTTGCCGCGGCGGGCCAGAGGAACCACGCCCTTCGCCTCGCGGCCGCTGCTGGTTCCTGCCCCTCCAGCCGCTTACGCCCGTTGTCCCACCACGCGCCGAGCTCAGACTTGTAAGCAAAGATGGCGGCGCGTGATTTGTGCTGGTGACGGTGGACTGGCAGGCCCTCCCGTTCTTCCCAGCGCCGGACCGTGCGTTCGTCACGCTTGAGGTAGGCAGCGATTTCTTTCCAGGAGTCCAGACGATCCGAAACGTGGGGCTCCGAAGGCTCTTCCCGATTGTGTGGACCGGGACCTGGCATAGGCCGACTCGGGAGATAGGGCGAAATCCTGCCCGAATTTGCGGGGATTGTACTCCAACGCCGCGGTCCCCGCAACGAAAGTAACGCAAGCGAGCGGTCATTAGCGGGCAGCCCGCTGATACCTGTTGCACGCTTCCACCGCACCCCTTACCGTTACGCACATTAGCCGCTGCACCTGCCCGGTGCGGCAAGCAGTCTCGGGATTGAGACGTTGCTTTAGGAGGATTCGATGACCCAGCCCCACAAGATTCTTTGCCTTGCCGTCTTCGCCGCGGCGCCTCTTCTGCTGCCGTTCCGCGCTTCCGCCCAATCCGGCGCGGTTAGCGATGATGGATTCTTGTCGAGCAGTTCGGCGACGCAACAGTTCAATCTGAACGGCCAAGGGATCGTGCTGATCGTGGCAGGTTCAAGCGCCACGGTAGGTTCGGCGTCGGTGGGAACAACCAAGACGTACATCAAATTTCAGCTTCTGTCTTCTCTGCCGACGACGGGAGCGGCGAGGAGCGTCGCCAAGGCCACGCTGAAGCTATATCTCAGCCCCGGCACGAATCCGAGCGGCGCCATTGATGTTTATCCGGCAACCAACTCCTGGACCGAATCCACCCTCGGCACGGTTCCAATTTCGGGAATCAACTCATGCACGGCCAGCAAGGTTAATCCGCACTGATGACGAACAGTGGAGGTTCCCATGGCTTGCATACGCATTAGGATCGCTATTCGGTTCCTCGTGCTCTTGTTTGTGGCTGGGCTTGGCTTGCAATCGGCGTACTCGCAGCAGTACGACCCAAGTTTCGACCGGCCTCAGCAAATAAGCGATAACCCGAACGCTGATTTCGCCCCGCGAATTGCTACCTCAGGTGACCACGTTTATGTAGTGTGGACGAATGAGGAGCCAGCCGTCCTCTTTAGAAAGAGCGCCGATGGTGGGAAGACATTCGACTTCCAGTGAATTCTAGCCGCCGGCGGTGGCGCCAACACCCACATCCGCGCGGATGTAGCAGCGTCTGGCAACAATGTTCAGGTTGTCTTCGCGGCCCAGAATGCCGCCTCGTCGTCTTGTCAGGACATACTTCTTTACTCCAGCACCGACAATGGAGACAGCCTGCCTATACTTCCCACGTCACCCACGGCTGTTCTGAGCAATGACCTCTGTCTTTTGGGCGGACACCAGTCTGAAAACCCGCGGGTCGCAGTTTCCGGTACAAAGGTGTATGTGGTCTGGGCCGAAGTTTTCAATCCGGTGCTAGCGAATAACGGCATTTGGCTCGCAATCAGCCGCGACAATGGCCCCGGCTTCGACCTACGACAGATAGCAACCCCGACGGGTGCAGCAGTAGCGTTTGGTTCTCGTGGTGGCTCGACACCAGCAATCGCTGCCTGGGGAGATAACGTTTACATCGCATGGGACGATGAGGCACCTGATCCGGCTGTACGGAGGAAGGTCTTCGTTGCCGGGAGTATTGACCGTGGCCGCACCTTCAGCCTTCCGCAAGCAGTAAGCCTCTTAAACATTCAAACTTCCCCGCCGGAACTTGCTGCCTCAGGTGCAAACGTCTATCTTACGTGGAACGGAAGCCTTCCCGCCGACTCCGTTAATGGCAATAGTCCTACCGTCAGCAGAATTTTCTTTAGCCGAAGCGACGACTTTGGAGGGACTTTCTCGCCCCCACAAGACAATATCAGCGGTCCGCTTCCGCAGGCGCCTGGAACCGCACGACGCAGCCTTGCGGCCTTCGGTCAAACGGTACTCCTGGCATGGGATGCAGGAGTGGTCGCGCTGGGAAGACAAGAGGTCTTCCTTAGAGTCAGCGCCGATGCTGGACAGGGCTTTGGCCCAGTGACCAATCCCAGCATGAACCGAGGCTTTGTTCCTGGCGGCTTCTTGCCGGCGGTGGCGATTTCGAATTTCGGTCGCTTCATTGCCTGGACCGCGCTCACTTCTCCTCCAATTGATTCCAACAGCGTGGGAAATTTTGACATCTTCTTCCGCGGCGCACTGGACAGTGATGGTGACGGACTACCAGACATTTGGGAAACGAATGGAATTGACATCGATGGCGACGGAGTCATTGATTTTCGCCTGCCGTGCACCACAGACCCGGATACAGGAGACCCGGTGTGCCCTGATCCAAAGCATAAAGACGTTTACGTGGAAGTAGACTATATGACCGGCCATCAACCGAAGCAGGCTGCCCTTGATGACGTCGTAAGAGCGTTCAAAAAAGCGCCTGTGACAAATCCTGACGGAACCAGCGGCATTAACTTGCACATACAGCTGGATGAGGATGTTGGCCACCTTTCTTCCATCACACTGTGGTCGGATTTTGCTGGGTTCAAAGCGCTGTCGTTTGGGACGCCTTCGGAGCGCGCTAGCTCAAATAGTGGAAGTCTTCTCAAAGCAAAGAACTTTGCATTCCATTACGCGCTGTTTGTTCACTCGTTCATAAATCCCCCGCCCGAGGGAGGAAGCGCGCTCGGCAAAGGAAGGCTGCCTGGAAATGATTTGGTAGTGGGGCTAGGCCCTGATGCAGGAGAAGGCAATGGAACCGAGTTGCAGCAGGCCTGGGTATTTATGCACGAATTGGGGCACAACCTCGGACTGGCGCATGGCGGTGCTGACAGCATTCGCTGCAAGCCAAACTACCTCAGCGTTATGAATTATTCGTTTTCCACGAAAATCATTGCCGGCAGGCCAATTCTGACTTACACGCCGCTGGACTACTCCCGCGAAGCACTCGATCCCCTTGATGAGACGGCACTAGATGAGACAGTCGGCTTTACTGTCGGCGGCATGCCGGTGACGCTCTTGAATCCGAGTTATCTCTTGACCGCGCCGTTCGGTCCACGCCCAATCCACGTCGCAACCGTCGGCGATCCATTTCAGAATGGTGCCATCGATTGGAACAGCTCGGGAGCCATCGAAGCGGGAAAGCTGCCACCCCGGAATTTGAACAATTTGGGCGTCTCTGCATGCAACGGCGACGACGATGGGGACGGAGTAGAGGACTTCACCGCTCTCGCTGGGTTTAATGACTGGGCGTCATTGAAGTACAACTTCAGAGGCTCGAAGCATTTTGATGATTTTCAGCAGCTAGATTTCGAGTCTCGTGAGGTCACGAACTTTGACATTAGGGAGATGAGAATTGGCATCATCGAAGCTTTCGATGAAACGATACAAGACCTGCCAGATTCTGCCTTTGATATTGCGACATCCGCCGCGCAGCGAAAGCAAGACTTTCACAACGCCCTCCTTGGCGTTACAGCCTTCCTCAAAGTCGATGACGTACAGAGTGCCGTAAGTGCCTTATTCAGAATACGAGGCAGAATGGACCGCTTGGCCGGGGGCGAACCCTCTGACGACTGGATTGTTGAAGCCAACGCTCAAAGTACCGTTCGAGGAATCCTCGACCAGACGGTTGCAGTGCTCCAAGAATCGCTGCCGGTCGTAGGACAGCTGCCGAGTGCAAACGCTGGGATGGATCAGACGGTAGAGGAGGGCGTAATCGTCAAATTGAACGGCCTGCAGAGTAGAGACCCGAATGGTGATCCACTGTCGTTTCTTTGGACTCAGGTTGGCGGGCCGCTGGTCGCATTGAGCAACCATGCAAGTGCGATCGTGACTTTCACTGCTCCACACGTTTCCGCTCCTAGCATGCTGACTTTCGAACTCGTGGTTTCTGCGGGTGGACCGATCAGCTCACCAGCATTTGTGAATGTCACCGTAAATCCGATTCCCGCGCCTGCGAACCGGCCGCCAACAGCGAATGCCGGTGCGGACCAGGCAGTAAATCCTGGTGCAACGGTTGTGCTCGACGGCAGCGCGAGCTCAGATCCAGACGGAGATCAGATCAGTTTTTCGTGGCGCCAGACCGCTGGTCCAACCATCACGCTTCAAGGCGCGTCCACAGCGAATCCATCCTTCAACGCTCCCGCTGTCACTACACAAACTGTTCTGACTGTTCTGACATTTGAGTTGCGGGTTAGCGATGGCAGCCTCCAAAGTGCTCCCGCAACCGTGCACGTTGTAATCGACCAGTCGGGACAAATATTCAACACTCCGATCAAGCTCAGCGGCGATATGGTCATAAGTAACTCAGATTCTCCAAAGATTGCCGTTTCTGGGAACAATGTCTATGCCACCTGGATTGGGGGAGCTGGAACTGGGCAAGATGTATTTTTCGCTGCCAGCACCAACGGCGGAGCCACGTTTGGTAGTCCTCTGAACCTCAGCAACGATCCGCTCCATCAGGAAACACGCGTCGATATCGCCTCTGTTGGTAACAGCGTGTACGTTACATGGGCAGGAAATCAGATTACTCCCGCTAACCCAACAGGAATTCCCACCGTATTCTTCAAACCTAGTCAAGATGCTGGCGTGACCTTCGGACCCACCACTAATCTTTCCGGAGAGAACTTTGTCCTGCCCAAAGTGGCTGCATCTGACGCGAATGTGTATGTCGTTTTCACTGGAAGCGGCGGCCTTTTTCTGCGAGCGAGTAGCAATAACGGGCAGAGTTTTGCTCCCGTATCGAACCTCGGTTTCATGGGCGAATGCGTGAGAATCGGATCTTCCTGTGACGCTTCGGCCAAAATTGCGGCCGCGGGAAACCGAGTGGTCGTGGCGTGGAACGGCATCGCTCACCAGTTCCAGTTTTCTCCCGGCGAGGATGGCATTTTTGTACGAACCAGTAGCGATGGCGGCGCCACGTTTGGCGACGTTGTCAAACCAGTTGTAAACGTGGACAGTCCCAGCAATCAGCTCGCGGATATCGCGAACGACGGAAGCAACATTTATCTGTTGTGGCGCAGAAACCTGGACGCAGTTGCAAACCTGCTATTGAAGGCCAGCAATGACAACGGCGCGACTTTTGGGAGTGAGATCAACCTGACTAACACAGCGTTTCCATTTGGTGCGGGAGAATCACACCTGATAGCGGTTGCTGGGAACGTCTACGTAAGTTGGTTTAAGACTCTCTTCTCATCACCATCGGGGGACTTGCTTGTTCGATCGGGTACCAATGCTGGAGTGAGTTTCGGCGCGCCGGTCAGTCTTCGCTCAAACTCTGCCAGCTCGTTCATCCCTCCCGGACCGATGGCACTAGGAGCGTCCGGCCAGAACGTCTTTGTAGTATGGCACGACGCTCAGCTGGGGTCTGATGGCACAGCCCAACCGGGTTTCTTCGTCAAATTCAGTACTGATGCTGGAACATCTTTTGGCAGCGCCACTAATGTGGGTGACGGAAATGCAGTGCAAATCACCGCTTCAGGAAATGACGCTTTCCTGGTTTGGAAAGGTGGGGCAACGGGATTGTCAGTTCCGCTGACCGGCGGCGTTATCTTCACTCACTTCACCGCAGGCGTTCAGCCGGTGACCGGCAAAGACACGACTCCACCAGTGATTGCGCCTTCGCTTTCCTCTCTTCCCAACGCATTTGGCTGGCACAATAGTGCTGTAACGGTTACATGGACAGTCGCGGATCCTGAATCGGGAATCGCCTCATCTACGGGTTGTCAGGCAACTACACTGAGCGATGAGAATCCAAGTACTACCCTGACATGCAGCGCGACCAATGCTGCCGGTCTGAGCGCCACGCGTTCGATCACGGTGAGAATTGATAAGACGCCACCGGCAATTACCGCATTTCGGATGCGGAAACCAAATGCGGCGAACTGGTACAACAGCGATGTGACAGTGAATTTCTTGTGCTCAGATCAGCAATCTGGGGTGAAACAGTGTCCAGGTCCCGAGACTCTAAGTTCGGAAGGAGCTAATCAAAGTTTAACCGCAACGGTCGTGGATGTTGCCGGCAACTCTGCTTCCGTAACTGTGTTGGGAATAAACATCGACAAAACACCGCCTACGATCACCGCTTCGCGCGTACCAGCTGCTAACTCGAACGGATGGAACCACACCAATGTGACGGTCAGCTTTGCCTGCTCCGACAGCCTCTCCGGACTGTCGGCGGGCAGCCCGCCCAGGGACACTCTGCTGGCGAGTGAAGGTGTAGGACAATCGGTCGGCGGCACCTGCACAGATCTCGCAGGAAACTCGGCTTCCGCAACTTTGTCGAATATCAACATCGACAAGACACCGCCGGTGATCACAGGCTCACGGACTCCACTGCCAAACAGCGCTGGTTGGAACAATACAAATGTGACGGTAAACTTCTCTTGCTCGGATTCCCTTTCGGGAATCGCGACCTGTGGGCCTGTGTCGCAGCTTGTAACTTCAGATGGAATGAATCAGTCGCGCTCGGCGAGCGCCGTAGACCTTGCGGGCAACACTGCGAGCGTGACTGTGAATGGAATCAGCATCGATAGGACACCACCAACCTTAGCATGCAGCGCCACGCCGAGCGTACTCTGGCCGCCGGATCACAAGCTGGTAAACGTGAGCACCGCGGTAAACGTAATTGACAGTTTGTCGGGCTCGGCAGGATTTCTGTTGCAGTCGACTACCAGCAACGAACCCGATGATGGGTTGGGCGACGGCGATACAGCGAACGATATTCAAGGCTGGGACATCGGCACGCCAGATATTAGTGGGTGGCTGCGGGCCGAACGCTCAGGCTTGGGTTCAGGTCGCGTTTACAGCCTGACCTACCGGGGGACCGACAAAGCAGGCAACACCGCGAACTGCGCAACAATGGTCAGCGTGCCACACGACCAAAGGTAGCCATGGTATTCACCTTCATCAAGAACTAAGTCGCATCAAAAACTGAGTCGTAGGAGGTATTTCAATGAAACGTCAAAAGTATTTCATGTTTTTCCTAATTGGTTTCGTGCTTTCTGCCGTCGCCATTGCGTACCCGACCAAAAAGGCGTCTGCACATGGTGGCGACAGCCAGTTCATCGCTGAGAGTTCTTTACTTGCCGGCTTAGCGCCCGGCGCGGCCTTTCCATTTATCGACACTACTCCTCACAAAATCGCTCAGGCCCACATCGCCATAACCGATTCCAGCAGCGATTGCCACCCCGGTGCCGCTCCTCCTGACAACATCAAGGTCCTGGTTGGACAGGCAGGTGTGGCGTTGGTGTCCGTAATGGACAAGACTACGAACACCGGCATCTCCACGACGGCGAGTCAGTGCGTCTTTCACGTAACCATAAACGCTGGGCAGGCCGGCGTACCGGCTACGGTGACTGATATCGTGGTGCTGAATGGCGGCCCGGCGGCTCTCACCGGCATCAATACGGTCACGGCCTCGGCAACGGTTCGCGTGGACGAATTTGAGTCCACCCTGCACGAGCACGGCCAAGGCGTCAGTGCCCGTGTGGGTGACTGAAAGTTCGAGTGTCTATCAGCAAGTGAGCCAAAGCCGATCTGTCTGGCCGATTGCGGGCGTGTTGTCGGCCAACCGGAAGTTGGCCGGAAACGGGGTTCGAGGAGATGGGAGCGCGAGCAGCATTCCATATCACGCATTTCCTCCAACGGTACTTCTCGCTCGTTCGGCTGAGTTCACATTGACGAGTAGCGCGTTTACCAGGACCTAGGCAAAATTGCACCGGCAAGCGGACAAGAAGACGAAGCCCTAACTGTGTAGATTAGCGGGGAGCACTACATTTCGTTGCTGTTCGTCACCTCGCACAAGCGCCAAGCCCCAGTGGAGCAATACTTCCCGAGCGTGACTTGCGCAATGTTTAATGCGCGACCGGTGGATCAGCCACAAATTCCACGCTGATTGGTTCTGCAACAGCCCCGTGCAAGCGGAAATGTGCCGTCACCTCTCCCAGCATGTCGCAGGCGTGACAACGTGCATCACCTTTCTGCACAACGCTTTTGATTTCCTGTTGTTCGAGATTCATCGCCCAGCACGTCGTCCAAAAGAAGGCGCCCGAAGCGACTTGCTTTGTGATGGCCGCTCTCACCTTAGAGAAATCGAGTTGGTGAGGTCCGGATGAGTCAAACCACCAGTATGCGTCCCAACATCCGCCGCCGTTTCCACCATCGGGGTCATTGGTCGCGAGTACTTCTTCATCCCCGACTTTGACTATCTTGGCTGGTGTTAGCGTGCTGGGCCCGCCGCCGCTGGATTGGAGGTGATAGATCTCGCGATAAGAATCGTCCCCGGTCTGTACTAAAATGGATTTCCACTTTATCTCGGCCGGTTCACCTTTCTCGCGGCTGCTAATTCTGTAGAGCACCTCGGAGAGAGGGAAGCCTGCCAAAGTGCCTAGCCGTTGCACTTCGCTCGTGATGACATAGCGCTCTTTGTCTGGGGGAGTGCACACCTCACAAAAATCACCGCCATCGTCCCGCAAGAATGGGTCTGCGGTGAAGTAGCTCAGGGGATGAGGTGTGGGGACGTCTGTGAACTGGCCCTTCCCACTGAATACGGTGCGCTGCCACTGTGCGAGCACGAGCGACGCAAGAAGAAGAAAGAGCGAACAACCGATGAATAACCGAAGTAATCGCATCAAGATCAATCCCAAGGTTCCGGACATCGGCCTACTTCCCAATGTTAGCAAATCTTGTGTAAGCGGAGGTATCGACCGAACCAAGATCGCCATTTTGGATTGAAAACTGCCGCCATCCGACATCCATTTCTTCCTTTATGAGCATCCCGCGATAGATCTCTCGAGAATCCAATTTCACGTATAGTGGGGTTCGCGGAGAAGTGGTTTCGGGCCGATTCCACATGTACGCGTACGCTGTTATACGTCCGAGTGAATCATTTCAGAGTGCGCCTTGATACGGGCAAAATCACGAGAGGTGAAGTCAGTCGGCGGCAAAGGAGGTCCTTCTACGCGTACCCCACTACATGACGAGTGGCCCCAGGAGCACAAGTCCGTCGGACTCATTTTCTTAGAGGCCCTTCATAAATCATTTCGCCTGGTGCCCTGCCTTTAATTTCGGGGCCTTCCTGCACACGCGCGCCGGGTATTCATGCGGCTCCCTGTATTTCCAACGGGAATACGGTGTCCATAATCGAAGCGCCTCCATCCACGTAGAAGATCTGGCCGGTCATCCAACTCGATTCCTCCATGCAGATGAGCATCGTTGCATTCGCGACGTCCTGCGGGGTCCCAGTTCGCCGCGAGGGACACCATCCGATTTCATGCCAGGATTTAATCGCTTGCTGCACCTCAGGTGGGAGACCAACCAATACACCGCCATCGACCAGGTTAGCTGCACCGAAGATGACGCCAGGGCTGAGTGAGTTCACGGTGATACCACGCCTGGCAAGGGCGACGGCGAAGTAGCGCACCAGAGACTCCATGGCGGCTTTTGCCGATCCCATCCCCACCCAGGGTTGCCAACTCCCCGACCGCGCCCCAGGTGAATGGGTGATGGCGATGATTCGGCCACCTCTTCCCATCAAGGGAGCCGCCAATTGGGCCCCTAACAAAAAAGCAGTTGCCTGCGAATTGATGGCTTGCTGCCACTGCTCGACTCGAATCTCCATGGGCGGCTTGTAGAACTCGGGAATTTCTGGCCGGGCGTTACTGACGAAGATATCGAGTTTCCCGAATTCACTCTTCACATGATCCATCATTCCCCGAATGTCATCGGTCCGGTTTACATCCGCTTGAACAATGAACCCGTCAGAGCGGCGCTCCCGTACTTTTGCGAGCGTGTCATTCGCGGCGTCAATGTTCTTATAGTAGTGAACGCCAATCTTCGCGCCGCATTCTGCCAACTTCAGTGCTATGGCCCTGCCAATCCCCCGAGAAGATCCCGTGATCAAGGCGTACTTGCCCTTCAGCGACATACCGTTTGGCCCTCCTTTATGCGAAAGTCAACATGACCAGACCCTGCTGACCGGCCGTCGGAAAAAATGAAGCCGGGATTTCCAATTTGACTTCTCGGCCCGACCGATAACGTACACCCGCCCTCGTCAGCATACAATGCTCCATGAGTGCAGAGCCTGTCAGCCTGTCCGGAGGCGGAGCCCGAAAAACTAACACTTCTCTAAGCATTCCTCACACATTTTCTTTCCCTCTCCTGACCACCCATGAGTGTAGAGCTGTAAATCTGCATATGATGACTCTGAAAATCCTTTTCCACATGGATGTAAAGTGGGGTACTCGGAAAAGTTGGTTCTAGTGGACGATTTCCATGCATCCGAGGGCAGACCTAAAGGTTGATCAGGAACTGCTGTAGAGCAGTGCGGTATTGAGTTGGGGCGATGAGGGAGGACTCTTCGTGGCAGTAGCCGTTTATTTGAAGGAAGTTTTTGGGAGGAAGTGCGGCGGCATACACTTCCTGGCCGAATTGAAAGGGAATAACGGGATCCTGATTGCAGTGGACGATCAGAATGGGAGCGCGGATTTCCTTTAGCCAGGTTTGTGTATCGAAGTGTCCCCGCACAAGAAGGCTGACGCCCGGAAGAAACCAGAAAACCTTGTGGGCCACCCGAGAAGCGGAAGGAAAAGGAGCCTCAAGCACCACACCAGCAACTTGGCGGTGAGTTGCTAAGTGAGTTGCGACAGCAGTGCCGAGGGATTGGCCGTAGGAAATGATCGCTTTGCGATCGATGCCTTTTGAGTTCACAAGGTATTCGTAGGCGGCTTCGGCATCACGGTAGACTCCGACTTCGCTCGGCTTTCCTTCACTGCGGCCGTAACCGCGGTATTCCAGGGCAAATACATTTACATGTGTGCCGTGGAGAAATTCATAGGTCGGTGCGCGGTTGGCGACGTTGGAGGCGTTACCGTGAAAAGCGAGAAAAGTAAATCTTGCCTTGTTGTCAGGGATCCACCACGCGTGGAGCTTGACACCGTCAGAGGCTGTGAGCCAAACGTCTTCAACATTCAGGCCGCGAGGATGCCAGTCGGCGTCGAGGCGGCCGGGATAGTTTGGGAAAAAGATCAGGCGCGATTCGAACATGCGGACAAACGCTAGAACCAAGAGGTAAGCGACAAGAATTGTGAGAAAGAGGCTCAAGAGACGTCTGTGGAAGGGTTGCTTGGGACCATTCGACACTTTCATTGGAGCGATGCGAGAATAGTTAGCAACGGTCGGAAAGTCAATGCACGCCCGTACGTAGCAGATTTCGCAAAACAAAAGCAAGAATAGGCGTTACGATTTCGTGACAGTTTGCATTTTGGCGGAAAAATGCGAGACAGACCCTACGAAAAACTCGAGAAAACCGGCAAAGACGACGTGTCCGTGCGTTCCCCGAAGACCCGACCGTCTGCTTTTTTCGCAGTGGACCTGGTGTGAAGGCCACTTTTTCTAATTCATTCCGATTCAATTAGATCGAAGGTAATGGCGCGCCCGGCGAGACTCGAACTCGCGACCCCCAGCTTAGAAGGTACGCAGTATAAAACTCTAAGTGCCGCTTCTGGTGTCGCTTACAGGGGAACGCGCCATTTATCTCGACCTTGAACTGGACCGAACTTGGACTGAAATGGGTGGGCTGAACCCCTTGGAGTGGCACCGTCCTTTGCGACCATGGATGGCGTTGCACTGCCAACTCTCAGGGAACCCCGTTTTGTAGGTACTATATAATCCTCAAATACGTTCACTACTTGCGGATTGCCCGTCAAGAATAAAGATCGTTTTCATATGCCTAAGCGGAGTGAGAAAATCATTCCGCCCGTAGCGCTCGAATGGGATCGGTTCGCGTCGCGCGCCAAGCGGGCAAGAAACACGCTCCAGTCGACGCAAGCGTCATCACCGCAAACGCCACGACGAAAGCCAGCGGGTCTCGCGGACTCACCTGATACAGGAGGTTGCCGAGCAGGCGCGTTAGAAAGAGTGCTAGGGCGATCCCGATAACCATGCCTGTCGTTGTCAGTAGCAAACCGCGTGACAGCACGAGACGCAGCACGTTCGATGCGCTGGCGCCAAGAGCCATACGCAGCCCCAACTCTCGGGTGGTCTGCGACACGGAGTACGACATCACCCCATAAAGGCCGATGCTGGCAAGCAGCAGCGCCAAGCCTCCGAACAGGGCGACCAAAGCTACGGCCACAAGTTCGTGGGAAGTGGAACGGTCAACTTGCTCCTGTAGCGTAATCATTTCGTATACAGCGAGGTTGGGATCGAGGGAGCGCACTTCGCGAATCAGCGCTGTTTGGACGGTTTGCAGAGGTTGCGTCGTTCGAATGTGGATGTCAGGTTCTATAGAGAAATACTGGAGGAGCGGAACATAGAAAAACGGCCGGGGCGCTTCATCCATGCTGTAGTATTTCGAATCTCTGACGACGCCGACAACTTGCACCCAATTGCCTTTCACTTGCAGACGCTGGCCGATGGGATTCTGCCCGCGCCAATACCGCGCGATCATGGTTTGGTTGACGATGGCGACACGCGCCGCGTTTTCATCGTCCGCGCGAGTGAATTCGCGCCCGGAGATGAGCGGAATGCCCAAAGTGGCGAAGTAGTCGGGGCTGACTTCGTTATATTCCGCCGTGGGCTGCTCGTTCGGCGGCGGCTCGTAGCCGTCGACGGCAATGGGCGTCGAAGAGAATGATCCATAGCCGAGCGGAACAGCGCGGGCGTAAGCGGCCGCTTCGACACCGGGCAGCGCGCGGACACGCTGGATCAATTCGTCCTGAAAAGTTTTGGCGCGCTGCGCGTCATAGCCGGCGGCGGCGAAAGGTATCCAGGTATCGAGCACCCGCCTTGTGGAGAAGCCCGGGTCGGTGGTTCGAATCTTGCGCAGGCTTTGCATCAGCAAGGTCCCGCCCACCAACAAGATGAAGCTGAGCGTCACTTGGAGGATCACGAGGCTCGAGCGGAATCATGCCCGGCCGCGGGCGCCCATGACAGCGGATGCCTCGGTTTTGAGCGTGTCGGCGAGGGCAAGGTGGCGCGTCTGGAACGCGGGGACCAACCCAACAGCAAGAGTAACGACGAGGCAAATGGTCCCGCTCAGCCCGAGCACACGGCCGTCGATTTGATTTTGCAGATGAAACTGAAGCTCGTCGCTGAGATCCAGCTCCGCTTTGTCCTTGCGGAAAAGCGAGCGCAGGCGAAAATTTGTAATACCAACGCATGGTTCTGGCTCCTGTGCGCCGGTTAAACCGGCGAGGTTGTAGTGAATGAAAAAGTCACACGAAAGTGGAGTAGCGACCCACATCGGCCCCGAGTCATGCGGAGCCGCTCGCGAGGGCGGCGTCGAAGCGTTGACAGGGGAACGTGCGGGCCGGGTATTCAGCCGCGTAAGAAACTCACTCCGGGACGCCGACGCTGTAGGAGTATGCGGAAGGCTCCATCGGGTGCACCGATATCGCGAGGTGTGCCAGAGTCCCGCGCGGT
>QHYH01000062.1 GCA_003223215.1 Acidobacteriota bacterium | reverse complement strand
TTCCATAATCCGGGTAAGGTTAGCCGACTATCGGGACCTCAGTGTTTCTGTGCCGCAAAGCTGGCCCAGTAGTCCGCCACTAGGCGTGTCGCCGGCTTCTGCCGCCCAAAATCGGTGCGTCGCCACGGGCCGCATGGCTCGGGATTGCTTTCAGATTGATTTCTACGAAACGTTTCCCATACTAAGACGTCTATATACGTGGAGGTCTAGGTATGTCGCGGAAAACCGATGCACTGCAGGGCTCGCTCGACTTGCTGGTGCTCAAAATCCTCTCCCGCCGTTCTCGCCTGCACGGCTACGCGATCATGTCCGCTATTCAGCAGATTTCGGCCGACGTCCTCCGAGTGGAGGAGGGTTCCCTCTATCCAGCTCTCCACCGCATGGAAGAGTCCGGCTGGGTTCGCGCCGAATGGGTCAACAACGAGAACGGCCGGCGCGCCCGCGTCTACGAATTGACCACCGCCGGCAAGAAGCAGCTTGGTATAGAAGAATCGCGATGGAAAGCTGTGGCGGCTGCCGTGAATCGCGTCCTCCTGGAGGCCTAACGTGTCGATTTGGCGCAGGGTTACGAATCTATTTCGCGTCAAACAGCTCAACGACGACATCGACGAGGAGCTGCAATCGCATTTCGACGAAGCGCTCGCGCAGGGACGTAATCCCGAGGAAGCGCGCCGCGCCTTCGGTTCTCCTTTGCGCCATCGTGAAGCCAGCCGCGACGCACGTCTCATCACCGCGCTGGATTCCCTCCGCGCTGACGCGGTTTTCGGTCTGCGTCAGCTCCGAAAAAGCAAAATCACTTCCGCCGCCGCGATTCTCTCTCTGGCGCTTGGCATGGGTTTGGCCGTCGCGGGTTTCCGGCTAATCGATGCATTCCTGTGGCGTCCACTGCCCGTCGCGCATGCTGACCGCCTATACGCGGTCGTCCGTCAAGGACTAGGACCGAGTGGAGATTTCCGTATCAGTGACAGCAACGAATATCCGCTGTTCGTTCGCCAACGGGCCGCAGTGCGCGACGAGGCGGAGCTCGTCGCCCTTTCGTTCTCGGATCGCGCCGAACTCACTTTCAAGGCCGATGACGAAATCGAGCGGGTGAATCGCCAATATGTCTCGGGTTGGATGTTCCCTGCATTCGAACTGCGCCCAGCGGTAGGGAGGTTATTTACGGAGGATGACGACCGGACCCGCGGCGAGCCGGCATACGCGGTCCTTTCCTACGAATACTGGACGCGCCGATTTGGGCGTGAGCCGAGCGCTGTTGGCCGCACCTTTCGAATGGACAACCGAATCTTCACGGTGATTGGGGTTTCCCCCAAGGGCTTCGCAGGCACTGAACCAGGCACCATGATCGACGTTTTTGTGCCAACGGTGATGCACGAAGGCATCACGCACTCCGACTGGAGCTGGTTTCGCACCCTCGCGATTTTGCGGCCGGGCGTTCGCCTAGACACAGTTCGCGAAAAGCTGCAGCCGGTGATGCAGGTGTTTCACGAAGAGCGTGCCAAGGGCTTCAAAACAGAATCCAAATTATTCCTCGCTCGCTTTCTGAGTCAAAAATTGCTGCTGGAGCCTGCCTCCAGCGGCCTATCCGGCATGCAAACAGAGTACCGGCGCTCGCTCATCGTGATGGGATTCCTGATCGCAATGGTGCTTCTGATTGCCTGCGCGAACGTGGCGAACCTCATGACCGCGCAGGCTGCATCTCGCCAACGCGAGATGGCGTTGCGTATTTCGATCGGCGCTGGTCGACTGAGACTGGTCCAGTTATTGCTATTGGAAAGCGCATGGATCGCGGTGGCGGCCTCCGCAGCGGGCGGTATCTTTGCCTGGTGGGCGGCACCGTCTGTCGTGGCGCGCATCAATCCGCCGAATAGCCCAGCACAATTGGCCTTGCCATTGGATTGGCGGGTAACACTCTTTGCTGCACTTCTGACTTTCGCGGTGGCGTTTGTCTGTGCTTTCGCCCCCTCTCTGCGCGTTTCGGAGATCGAGCCTGCCCAGGCGCTCAAAGGAGAGGAGCGGCAATCTCGCCGGCGTCTGATGTTGACGCTCGTCGCCACTCAGGCCGCGTTCTGCTTTGTGATTTATTTCGCCGCCGGACTGTTTGTAAAGACCTTCGAACGCCTCGCCCACCAACCTACAGGATATTTCTCCGAGAATCTCGTGATTCTGACGGCTTCCGCGCGAGAGCCCCAGCCGCCACAGGCATGGGATGAGGCGTCGGCACAGCTGCGCAACGTGCCTGGCGTCGAAAACGTAGCCATGGCTGGCTGGCCACTCCTCGATGGAAATGGATGGAACGGCTTCATCTGGGTGAACGGACAGCCTACGGAGGTGTTGGCCTATTTCCTCTCGGTTTCGCCCGGCTTCCTCGATACGATGCGGATTCCCTTTATTCAAGGCCGCGATTTCCGTGAAGATGAGACCTTCCCCGGAAAAGCGATCGTCAATGAGGCGTTCGTGCAGCAGTGCTTTGACGGCAGAATTCCCATCGGACAGTCGTTTGAGAAGGAAACCGGCGACGGTGTAACTCGCTGGCGTTTCGAAGTAGTTGGTGTTGTCGGAAACGCGCACTATCGAAATTTGCGGGAACCCATGACGCCGACCGCATATGTTCCGTTCTTCGGCATAAATCGCGCTGGTCGGCGGGAACCCAAAAACTCCGCCTCTTTTATTGTGCGAACAAAGGGTGATAGTCCTGCTTCACTCATTGGAATTCTACGCTCCGAAGTTTCTCGTACTCGACCGGAACTGCGCCTCAGCAACATTCGCACTCAAGTCGAAATCAATGACACGCACACGGTGCGTGAACGTCTGCTAGCCATTCTGGCCACGTTTTTCGCGGCAGTGGGATTGTTGCTGGCGGCCGTCGGCGTCTATGGCGTGCTTCACTATTCCGTGCTGCAGCGACAGAAAGAAATTGGCGTCCGTCTCGCATTGGGAGCAGGAGCTCTCGACATTGCAAAACAGGTTACGCGCGAAATGTCCGTTATGGCCGCAATTGGCATCGCGGCCGGGCTTGCCATCGGATTCGCTACTGTGCACTTCATCGCCAGCCTGCTGTACGACGTGAAGTCAACAGATCCCGGCATTACGATCATCCCTATCCTGGTCATCGCCGGCACTGCCGTTGTCGCTGCGCTCCCCGCAGTCATTCGCGCCGGACGAATCGATCCCGCTTCCATGCTGCGGGTCGACTAGTCCTGTCACAGCGACGTACTGAGGGTGTTTAGCGACCAGATGGGGTGCCGCGCGTCTGATTCGACAGCATAACTCCCGAGTGACGGAATCCGGAAGCTATCCCAAAGGTCCGCTTATGGAAGTCAGGTTGCGATACGCACTCTCCTTTGCCCAAAAGGATCGCGCAAGATTTGACGGGTTAGGAGCCCGCCGCAGCAACCGCCTTCTCTTCTGCGGGTTTGTCGTCTCGCAGCCACAAAAAGCCAATTCCAGATAACACCACAAGCAGCACCGCGCTGGAAGTGAACAAATGGCGCACTCCGATCGAGTTGGCCAATCCGCCGGAAAGGAGAAGTCCCAACAATTGCGAAAGCGAGAACACTGCCATAAAGCTACTGCTTACCCGCCCCAGCATGTCATGCGGAGTCTCCTGCTGCATCAGTGTCTGCGCCGGAACAACAATGAAGGCGATCGCAAAGCCGATTCCGAACATGCTCACGCCAGCGAGCCACGGCGTCTGAAACAGCGCCAACACAAACGTCGCGAACGACAGGCCAAACAATCCGCTCAACGCCACATATTTCTTCGAGAACCCTTTGGCCACCGCATTTACAACCTGCGTGCCCAGGATGAGTCCGACACCGACCATCGCACTGATGATTCCGAAGGCTCGCGTCCCCGCGTGAAGCTGGTCACGCACATAGACCGAGATCAGTGGGCTAAAGCAGCTAAGCACAAACATCGCGGTCATCATCGCGATCATGACGAAGGAAATCGCAGGATGCGTCAGGACGAACCTCGACCCAGCCGTGTAATCCTTCCTCAGCGAACCCACGGTTTTCTCTGTTGCATCCTTCGCGTTCACCATGCGCACGATTGCGATCGTCGAGAGCATCGCAGCAGAGAAGAAAAAGCTGGCGCTGTCCAGATAGAAGCACGAATTGTACCCAAGCCAGTACACCAGCAAACCCGCCGCCGCCGGGGCGATGATACGCATCGTGTAAAACGCCTGAGACATCAGCGCATTCGCTGACATCAGTCCGTTCACTGGGACTAGTGTGCGCAACGTTACGGACTGCGACGGGCCAAAGAAGCTCGATACCGTGCTCACCAGGAAGAACAGTACGTATATTTGTTCCATTCGAGTAACAAAAACCAAGCCCAGAATCAGCGCCGCTCGGATCAGGTCGCTGATGATCATCGTCCGCTTCACGTTCCAGCGATCTACGAATACGCCTGCTAGTGGTCCGACGATGGCCATGGGAATAATGAAGGCGATCATCACATTCGTGACTTGCAACGGCGTCCCGTGCCACTTGAATGTGATGAGGTTAATCACACCGAAAACAGCCAGAAAATCGCCCAGAATACTCACAAGCTGTGCCAGCCACAGCCGTTTGAAGCCGGAGATTTTGAGAACGTCACGCAGCGAGAGAGGTACAGGAGAACCAGCGGCGGTGGCAGACACTTTGGGCCCTCCCCGGAAACGCTTAATTCCCAACACGAGTAGAATCCGGCCGGCAGCCTTCATGCGGGTTGCTTCTGAAACGAGCGCACGAAAGCAGTTAAGTATGGACTCGTGATGCAGACTGGTATTGGGAATCGATCAAGTATCGCACAACTGGACATCCGAGTGAACTAGCGGACGGAGACGGTTGCAGTGAAACCCCTAGCCCGAGCGCGAGGCAATTTCATCCTGCACATTTTTGTCCCAATGACCTGCCCCGCTTACTCCCAGAACGCCGTTTCTCGATAACTTCCGTGTAG
>QHYH01000061.1 GCA_003223215.1 Acidobacteriota bacterium | reverse complement strand
AATCCTGGCGCACTCGGGCGTCAAGGGATTCTCGACACAAAAATTGACGTGGGGCTCTTCGGCTGACGCCGGAGGACCGGAATCGATCGAAAGGACTCCGGAAGGAACGCCCTTTAACGTCGGAGTGTGGGTCGGCCCCGACGGCGAGAGCGTTCTGGCGGGGCTGAACCCTGGCAGTTACAGCGGCGGAATTTATACCGATCTCAGCAAGCCGCTACACGAGCCGCCACCCAACCCCACGCTGAAAGAAATCGAGACGAAGTTTCAGGCGCTGCGGGAGAAATATGGGCGGCGCGGTGGACAAACACCCGATCAGAAAGACATCGAGGAGTTCCTGAGCCTGCGGGATCAGCGAGATGGTCTGGTCAAGGTGGAGCAAGACCGCAACCGGGAATGGCATCAGGGGGATTGGGCAGCTCGAGTAGAGCATAACGGCAAAGTCAGTGATGTCTTCACGGATTACCACTATTACGGGACGGGCGACGTCGGCGGATCACCGGATGAGGACTCGGTGAAGCGGCTCGAGGCCATCGTTACGAAAGGCACGGCAAGCTTCCCGCCCGAGGGCGAGGCCTCCTTTTTCAGGAGGCAGTCCCATCCCCAGTGGCCCGAGGTCAAAGTAGGAGACGGACCGGTCCACGTGATTTCCGCCACGGCGGACCAAATGTTCCTGGATATCACTCCCTCGGAAGCCAAAGGGTTGCCGAGATACGCCGGCGAAATGGAGCTGACCAACCACTCGGCCGGGTCACTCACGTCGCAGGCGTACCAAAAGCGTTGGCTGCGCAAAGAAGAATTGCTCGCCGACGCCGCGGAGAAAGCCTCGATCGCGGCGGAATGGCTGGGGGCACGAACGTATCCGCGTGAGCGACTGTACCATGCATGGACGCTGGTGATGGGCGGGCACTTTCACGACATCGCTGCGGGCACAGCCACGCCGAAGAGCTACGAGTTCGCGTGGAACGATGACGTCATCGCGATGAATCAGTTTGCGGGAGTACTAACCAACGCAACCGAAGGGGTTGCGGCGGCCCTGAATACGGAAGTGAAAGGCGTCCCCGTGGTGGTCTTCAATCCGCTCAACATCGCGCGAGAAGACGTGGTGGAAGCCAGCGTGGAATTCCCCGGCGGAGTGCCCCAAGCCGTTCATGTCACCGGTCCCGGCGGCAACGAAGCTCCAGCGCAGATCTCGGGGGGGAAAATTCTATTTCTAGCGCAGGTGCCGCCGACAGCCTACGCGGTTTACGATGTGCAACCAGGCGAGGCCTCCGGCACGTCGACGCTGAAAGTATCGAACGATTCGCTCGAAAACCAGTATTACCGCGTTCGCCTGAATGGCGATGGGGACGTCGCAAGCATCTTCGACAAAACGATAGGCAAGGAACTGCTGTCCGCGCCGGCGAGGCTGGCTATCTCCTACGACAACCCGCAGCAGTGGCCGGCGTGGAACATGGACTGGGACCAGGAGCGGACACCGCCGAAGGCGTACGTGAGCGGGCCTCCTAAGATTCGCGTTGCGGAGAATGGGCCGGCGCGCGTGGCGCTGGAAGTTTCAAGGGAAACCGCCGGCTCGGCGTTCCTGCAGACGATCCGGCTGTCCGCGGGGGACGCGGGCAAGCGAGTGGAATTCGGCAACGTGATCGACTGGAATACGAAGGAGTCCAACCTGAAGGCGGCGTTTCCATTGACCGCTGCAAACCGCGTGGCGACCTATAACTGGGACATAGGTACGATCGAGAGGCCAACGGCAGAGCCGAAAAAATTTGAAGTTCCCTCGCACCAGTGGATTGACCTGACAGACATAAGCGGCGAATTTGGGGCCACGGTCCTCACCGACTGCAAGAACGGTTCCGATAAGCCGAATGATCACACTATCCGCCTCACGCTCGTTCGGACTCCAGGCACGGCCGGCGGATATCACGACCAAGGCACGCAGGACCTCGGGCACCACGAATTTGTGTACGGCATCGCCGGCCACGCCGGGAGTTGGCGCGACGGGCAAACCGATTGGCAAGGGCAGCGGCTGAACGCCCCGCTGATTGCCTTCGAAACCTCCAAGCATGCGGGAGCCCTGGGGCAGGAGTTTTCTTTGCTAAAGGTAAGCAACCCGCGGATTCGGGTTTTGACGCTGAAGAAAGCCGAGCAAAGCGAGGAGATCATCGTGCGGATGGTGGAACTGGACGGAAAACCGCAGGAGAACGTGCGTGTGTCGTTCGCCTCGCCGGTCGTTGCGGCGCGCGAAGTGAACGGCCAGGAGCAGCCGATGGGCCCAGCAACCGTAAGCGATGGCGCGGTGGTGACCTCGTTTTCGGCCTATCAGCCGCGTACCTTCGCGGTCAAGCTGGCGGCGACGACCGGGAAGGCCAGCAGCGTACATTCTGCCCCGGTGAAGCTGCGCTACGATCTCGCAACCGCCAGCAACGACGGCACAAAATCGTCCCAAGGATTTGACGGCAAAGGCAATGCGTTGCCTGCGGAGATGCTGCCTTCGCAAATCCAATTCGACGGTGTGGAGTTTCAACTGGCCCCGGCAAAAACTGGCGTGCCCAACGCACTCGGCGCAAAGGGCCAGACGATTGAGCTTCCCCCGGGAAGCTATAACCGCCTGTACTTGCTAGCCGCTTCCATTGATGGCGACCAGAAAGCCGTGTTCGAAGCAGGCCGTAAACGACTCGAGTTGAATATTCAGGACTGGAGCGGATTCATCGGGCAATGGGATGACAGGCAGTGGACGGCGAAAGACACCATGATTCCGGCAAGCGGAGGGCGGCCGGCTCGCACCGTGCACGACGATTACGCGGAGATGACCGGCATCAGGCCGGGCTACATCAAGCGCGCGGACCTGGCGTGGTTCTGCTCGCATCACCACAACCCTGCGGGCGACAACGTGGCCTATTCCTACTCGTATTTGTTCGGCTACGCCGTCGCTTTGGAACCCGGAGGCAAGAGCATCAAGCTGCCGGATAACCCTAAGATCCGGATTCTCGCAATGACCGTGGCGGAGGAAAATCCGAGCATAAAGCCAGCGCAGCCCCTGTACGATGTTCTTCCTCCGGCAGCAGCGGGCGACAAGGATTTTCTACTTTCTAGCTCAACCACAAGCCTCTCCATCACGCAGGGGCGAAGCGCCACAGTAGTGGTCGGTGTAACGCCGAGGAATGGGTTCCAGAGCAACGTGAGCCTGGCGGCGACAGGACTGCCTGCCGGAGTAACGGCAACTTTTAGTTCGCCGAACGCCTCTGGAACAAGCACGCTAACGCTAAAAGCAGGCAGTTCGGCACACGCAGAGATTGCTACAGTCACTGTCACGGCAACGTCAGGCAGGTTGTCGCAGAATGTCCCTATCCTTCTGAAGGTAGTCGCGGTGAAGACGGGGACAGTGGCAGTTGATCTCACTTCGGCCTACAACCTAACGGGTATCTACACAGACGGATCGACGTTTGACGAGACCTCTAGCCTTGATGGTGGCGGATTCGCGCTCCCCGAGCAGCCTGTGGGCGCCACGCAAGAATGGGATGGCGTTTTGTTTCGGCTAGGCCCGGCCAATGCGCCGGATGTCGTCACGGGGGAGACGGTTACTCTACCTGCTGGTAAGTTTGGCGCTTTGAAGATTCTTGCTACCGGTGTGGAAGGCAGCCAGAAATCGCAAACCTTCACCGTCGCGTATGCCGACGGAACGTCTTCGACTTTCACGCAGAGCCTGAGCGACTGGTATTCACCGGGAAACTTCAGCGGAGAATCTATGGCCGTGACTGTTCCTTATCGCCTTACGGGCGATGGGGAAACGGATGACGGTACGTTCCATATCTTCGGCTATTCGTTCGATCTCGACAGCAGCAAGGTGGTGCGCAGCGTGGCCTTGCCTAGGAATCGTAATGTGGTGGTCCTTGCTATGACGCTCGTCCCTTCAACGCAGTAAAACAGCACAGCCGAAATGTAGAAAACGGCGTAAGCCTTCGCGAGGGTGACGTCCTGATTCGCCGTGGGAACGTCCACGAGAAGAATGAGTTGGTGCCTTTTTCATCCAAGCCACCAAAATCTTCGGAGCCGTCGTTACAAACGGTATGGCAATTCCGTATCGGCTGCTACTGCGCGCCAATAGACTTCGGAATCGCCAATGTCCTACTTCTCAGTGATCAGCTTAAACTGCGCCGTGTCGGGATTGGCGGGTTGTTCCATGAACACGCGTGTCTCCACGGTTTTGTAAAGCTCTTCAGGCCTAAGCGGAACCAGGCCGGGCGTGGCGCTTGGTAGATGGCGGAGTATGGAGGCGAACACGACCTCGCGTCCAGAGAATGCGCTGAGGTTCTTGTACTCTGTCAGCAATACGATAGAGTTCGGATCGCCTGCTGAGGAACCAAGCGCTGCCAGTAGCACTTCAGAGACCCGGTGGTAGCTTAGAACCACACCCTGCCGTTTAGCCTCCTGTCGGATGCGCATCCAGTGATCGTCGAGATAGCCAAGGGCCAGTGCCGTCTTGCCGGGTTGCACCTCGATGAACTCCATGGCCCAAACCGGTCTTTCCGCGACCTCCGGGCTTTGCGCGTCTCCCTTAGCAATGAAACAAAGGGAGCAGAGAAGGAGACTCGCGAATGTCAGGACTCGCATTGGCTTTACCTCCCGTCTGGTCAGACTTCCTGACCGTTTTACACGGCATCGTAACACGGCCCCGCAACGGCACCAACCATCCGCTAGCGATCCCGTTCGATGTATGAGCGGCCTTGGACATGAAACGGCGGGACTCGCTCGAAGTTTGGTTTCGCTGACTTACTCAAGCATTTCCTTAGCGTACTTCGTACTTTATCCAAAAGAGGAATTGTGGGCATCTCTTCGTCAACGCCCCAAGTGCACCGGGCGACCTGACGATGTCCGAAAATCACGGGGCCATCTGAACGGGAACGGCGAAGTTCTAACTAGGCAAGGGCTTCGCCCTTGATATCCCTGCGGGATATGGAAGTCAGCAGTCAGGATTCAGAAGCCAGAATGGCAGACGCATAAGCGTTGAGCAAGCGGCTGACTTCTTC
>QHYH01000113.1 GCA_003223215.1 Acidobacteriota bacterium | reverse complement strand
AGAGTTTTGAGGACCAGCAGGTCCAAGGTGCCTTGCAAAACCTCCGATTTCGGGGGCATATCCGCTCCTTTAGACGATCAACAGGAAGAATGGTCACCAGGAATACCACGAACTCCTGTTGACGATCAACAGGGAGGTGCTGTGGAGAGGCGCGTCTCTTGCTGAAGGGCTACAGGAGAGCGGTCGCGCAAGAGGCGCAATGAAGGACTTTATGACCGGCAAGGTTGTGGTTTGTATAAACGGTGCTTACTCCTATGAAAATAGCTGCCTATCGCGTTGAAAACAAAGCAT
>QHYH01000112.1 GCA_003223215.1 Acidobacteriota bacterium | reverse complement strand
GGCGCGCGGGAATGTACGAGGCGAGCAGCGCGACGGCAGAGAGCAGTGCGGCGACGCCGGCGAAGGTCAAGGGGTCAGTAGCGCTAATGCCGAATAGAAGGCTCGACATCAGGCGCGTAATCAGGAACGATGCGGCAATGCCGAGGACCACGCCGAAAACCGCCATGCGAGCGCCTTCGCCCACCACCAAACGCAAAATGTTGCCCCGCTGGGCGCCCAAGGACATGCGAATGCCGATTTCCTGGGTACGCCGCGTTACCGAGAAAGCCACAACTCCATAGATGCCGACTGCAGCAAGGACCAGGGCGGCGACAGCGAACAGCGCGACAAGAAGAAGCAGGAAGCGCCGGTCTGCGAGCCAGCCACCCATTTCCTGCGCGAACGTGGAGAACTTGACCGGGGCATCGGGAGCGAGATCGTGAAGGATGGCGCGCGCAGCAGATACAATCCCAGCGGGCCGTGCGGCGCTACGCATAAGGATGGTGGGGGAGGAATTGGCGTTCATTCCACGCTGGCGGTAGTCGACATAAATGATGGGACTCGGCGCGCGGTCCAAGCCTTGCGCGCGAACATCGCCAACGATGCCAATAATTGTGGATGACTTCAAACTGCCGTCCATGTTGCCGAAATTTATGATTTGACCGATGGGATCCTCATTCGACCAGCGCTCCCGAGCCAAGGATTGGCTGATGAGGGCAACATTCGGGGAAGCGAAGTCGTCCCGCGCATTGAATATCCGTCCGCGGATCAGCGGAATGCCCACGGTGCGGAAATAGCCTTCGCTTGCGACGCAATACAGCGCGTGCCCGACATGCGAAGGATTTTGAGCCATGCGGTCCCACGCCTCGAAATTCAACGGCTGCCTCCGGCCATTGAGTATCAGAAAATTGCCTTCAGGAAGATTGTCGCCCTGCGCGACGGGAACGGCGCCGGCCAGACCTACTGCCTCCGCGCCTGGGATCGCGCTAAGGCGAGCTACGATGTCGTCCATCAGGTGGATTTGCCGCGCGATGGCTGACGAAGCCATGGAAAAATCCTGCGGAACCGGCGGCGAGAACTCCATGGTGATCAGGTTTTCCTGGCGAAAGCCCGGACTTGTGGAAATGAGCCGCAGAAAGCTGCGGCCGAGAAGGCCCGCGCCGACCAGAATCACAAGAGTGGTTGCAATTTCGCCAACCACCAAAAAGCTGCGCAGGCGGTAGCTTGCGCCCGACCCACTGTAACTGCGAGAGCTGGCGCTTAACCCTTCTTGGAAGTCTCCTGAGGCGGAGCGCCAGGCAGCAAAGAGCCCAAGCAAAACGGCGACAGCCACGACGGCAGCCAAAGCGAACAGAAGGACGGATGCGTTGACAGAGATGCCCTGTTGCCGCGGCAGGCTTGCGGGAAAAATCGCGGGGAGTATGCGGACCGCCCAAATCGCAAGCAAAATGCCCAGTACACCACCAGCGAAGGAAAGCGCGAACGATTCTGCAAGGAACTGTTGAATCAGCCGGGCGCGGCCCGCTCCCAGCGCCGCGCGCACGGCCAATTCTTTCTGGCGGGCGGACGTGCGTGCCAACAGCAGTCCGGCCACATTGGCGCAGGCAACGAAAAGCAAGAGGCTGACGGCTCCCGAGAGATTCAGGAGAGCCGTGCGAACATCTCCAACCATGGCGTCGGCAAGAGGCACCACGGCAGCGCCAGCAAGATCAACCTCTTTTCCGTACTGATCCTTGATGCGGTGAGCGATAGTGCTCAGGTCCGCGCGCGCCTGGGCAATGGTAATTCCATCCCGAATGCGCCCGATGCCGCGAAAATTATGCGCGGTGCGGCTAGTTTCTTCCCCAAAAAGCTCGCTCGCAATCCAGGCAGCGGCGCCGGGCGGAAAATCAAAGCCTGCGGGCATCACTCCGACAACGGAATAGACTCCTCCGTCCATCGCCAAATGAAATTGGGCGAGGTCCGTGGCGCTCGCAAGATAGCGCTGCCAATAACCGTAGCTGACGATGACGGCCGGCGCTCCGTGCTCGCGCTGCTCCTCTGCAACAAAGGTGCGGCCGAGAAAAGGCTCGACGCCGAGAGACTTAAAGAAGTCGCGGGAGACTGCGGAGACGTTGACACGCGCAGGCTCACTGCCGCCGGCAATGGACGATAGACCATAGGTGTACTCCGCGAGACTCGCAAACGTGTTGTTTTGCGCACGGAAGTCTTCGAAGTTCGGGCCGGCGAGATTGCTTTGGTGACCGCTCGGAGTTTGTTCCCAGATGCGGACGATTTGCTCGGGACGTGGATAGGGCAGAGGACGTAGGAGCACAGCGTCCACTACCGAAAAGATGGACGTTGAGGCGCCGATGCCGAGTGCGAGGGTGAGAACGGCGATGGCGGTAAAGCCGGGAGATTTGCGCAACATGCGAAAGGCGAAGCGCAGGTCTTGGAGCAAAGTTTCGAGAAGCGGCAGGCTACGGGCTTCGCGATGCTGTTCTTTGGCTTGCTGGGGGCCGCCGAAGCGAACGAGAGCCTGGCGGCGAGCTTCGGCGGGAGAGAGGCCGCGCTCGAGATTTTCCTCGACGGCGAGCTCGAGATGAGCGGACATTTCCTCGTCGAGGTCGCGATCGAGCTGCGCGCGGCGGAACAAAGAGCGCATGCGGTGGAAAGATTGATGAAGCCAATTGGTCATGCTTCAGGACCTCCTTTCGCGCTTACCAGCACCCTCACTCATAACGAAGAGCGACCATGGGATCCACGCGCAGCGCGCGGCGCGCGGGAAAATAAGCCGCGATAAACGCAACGAGTACGAGCAGTCCTGCGAGCGAAAGCAAAACCGGTAAGCTCACCGAAACGATTCCAAAAACAAATGCGGCGATCGCCCGGCTGACCGCGAAGGAAATCGGCAGCCCAATCGCCAGGCCAACGCCAGAAACAAGAAAGGCGTGGCGCAAAACAAGCCGGAGCACATCGCGTGGGTTCGCGCCAAGGGCGAAACGGATGCCGAATTCGTGGGTTCGCTCGGCGACGTTTTCGGACAGAATTCCATAAACGCCGAGGGAGGAAAGCAACAGGGCTACGATCCCGAAGACCGCCATCAAGATTCCCATGATGTGCACGATGGCAATGGAGTCTTGCACTTCCGTCTCAAGGGTTTTCAGCTCGGTTACTGGAATTTCCGGATCGACTTGGGCAATCGCTGCGCGTGCCGCGGAAGCGTAGCCTGCCGGATTTGAGGCGACTCGCAGGACAAAACGAAACGAGCTCCGTGACGACTGAAGATAGGGCCGATAGACGACAGGAAAAGTTGCGGGGTTCCACCAATTTTGCCGTGCGTCTCCGACAACTCCGACGACCCTCAGCCAAGGCTCGGTAGAGTCTGCCGCGCCGAGCTTCAATCTTTGGCCCACCGGATCACTGCCGGGCCAGAAACGGCTCGCCATCGTGCGGCTGACGATGGCGACACGCGCGGCGGTGGCGGTGTCGGCCTCGGTGAAGAATCGGCCGGCCATCAAAGGAATCTTGAGAACGGAGAAATAGTCCCGGCTAATGGTTTGCAAATCTGCCGCAGGCGCTTCGCTCGGTTGAAGAGCCGGGCGGCCCTCGATCGTAAACAAGGTCTTTTCGTTGTCCACGTTGCTAGCGGGAAGATTCGAGGTTAGGGCCGTGCCAGAAACTCCGGGAAGGGAAGCGACGCCGCCGAGGGCGGCCTCGAAAAAGTTCGCGCGTTTTACACTGTCGGGATAGGCGGTTTCTGGTAGGGCGACTTCGAATTTCAAGACTTGGTCAGGCTGAAACCCTTGATAGGCGTTGGCCAGACGGTTGAATCCTTGCATGGTCAAACTTGCGCACACGAGAAGAATCAGAGCGAACGCCACTTGAGCGGAGACGAGTCCGTTGCGCAGGCGAGCTCGCGCGGGACTGGCAGAACCGCGTCCGGTTTCTTTGAGCACGGTATTCAGACTGATGTGCCGCAAGTGAAGCGCGGTCAAAAGGCCAAAGACAAGTCCGAGGAACAAAGAGAGAAGAATCGTGAAAAAGAGAACCGCGGAATCGACACGAATGCCATCCCAGCCGGGAACCCACTTGGTCCAATCCGGCGAAATGCTGTTGCGAAGCACGCGCACACTCGAAAACGATGCGGTAATTGCAACGACTCCGCCGAGAAGGGCGAGCAGCGACAGCTCGGAGAGCAGCAGGCGGCCCAGCCTGGTGCGGTTTGCACCCAGCGCCGAGCGCACGGCAAGTTCCCTCTGGCGCGCAATCATCCGCGCAAAGAGGAGATTTGCGAGGTTGGCGCAGGCCAGAAGGAGCACAAACACGGCGGCCGCCTGCAGCAACGCGAACAGCGGCAGAGTGTAAAGATAGAGTTCTTTTCTAAGCGGCAACACATTGAGGATGCGTCCTGCGTTGGTCTGGGGATAGAGTTCCGAAAGCCTGCGTGAGAGATTGTTAAGCGCAGCGGCTGTTTGCGCGACCGTGACGCCAGGCTTTAGCCGTCCGATCGCCGCAAAAGATAGTTGGGAGCGATCGGACTTCTCCGCTGGCGTAAGCGCCAAGGGCACCCACAATTCCATGGGTACAGGATAGGCAAAGTCCGGAGGCATGATTCCCGCGACGGTGTAATTTCGTCCATTTAGGCGGATGGTTTTGCCGACGGCGTGCAGGTCACTGGCGAGTCTGGATTGCCAGAAGCCGTGACTTAAGATGACTGACTGATCGGAGCCAGGCTGTTCTTCATTCACGGAGAACAGGCGGCCCTCGGCCGGGCCAACGCCAAGGAGGGAGAAAAAGTTTGCTGACACGCGGCAACCGGGCGCCACGTCCACGCGGCCTTCGGAAGAAAGATTGAAATCCCCGCATTGATAGGTGGAGATGTCGTCAAACCATTGTGAGCTGGCGCGAAGGTCCGCCAGGTCGCCGGGGGAAATGGACCGAGCGTCGGGCCCCTCGTCGATGCCGCGGCTTTCCCAGAGGAGGGCGAGGGATTCCAGATTGTGGTAGCGGTAGGGGTGCAGCAGCAGGGCATTCGCCATGCTGAAGATCGCCGTATTGGCGCCGATGCCGAGCGCGAGAGTGAGAACCACGATCGCGGTGAAGCCGGGAGACTTGCCAAGCATGCGAAGCGAATGGCGGATGTCTTGAAGCAACGTTTCGAGGAAAGGGAGGCTGCGAGCTTCGCGGTGCTCTTCCCTTGCTTGTTGTGAGCCGCCGAACCGGAGAAATGCCTGGCGGCGGGCTTCCGCCGGACCGAGGCCGCGCTCGAGATTCTCGGCGGTGGCGAGTTCGAGGTGGCTGGCCATTTCGGCATCGAAGTCGCGGTCGAGTTCCTCGCGGCGGAAGAAGGAGCGGAGGCGGTGGAGCAATTCCCACATGTGATCTGTCATCTGGCAATGCTCCCTTCCGTCTCTGAAGCCATGATGCTAGCCGCCTCCATGGTCACTCCTATGAAAATAGCTGCCTATCGCGTTGAAAACAAAGCATAGGTGCCTGGGTCCATTTTCATCCTTCGTTGTGGCTCTCCGAGAGCCATGAGTTACTCGTAACGCAAAGCCACAATCGGGTCGACGCGCGTGGCGCGCCAAGCCGGCAAGAAGCAGGCGATCATGGAGACGACCATCAAGGTCAGGAATGCGGAACCGAAGGCCAGCGGGTCTCGCGGACTCACTTTGTAAAGCAGATATCCGAGCAGGCGCGTCAACCCAAGCGCTCCCGCCGCCCCCAGAAGGATTCCGCCCGCGGTCAGAGCGAGGCCCCGGGAAATCACCAGCCGGAATAGCTCCGGCGTCCGCGCACCGAGGGCCATGCGCAGTCCGAGTTCCCGCGTGCTTTGCGAGACGGTGTAGGACATCACGCCATAGAGTCCGATGGCCGCGAGCACCAAGGCCAAACCGGCCAAGACGCCGGTCAAAGTAACGGCAACTTTCTGCGCGGATGTGGAACGATCCAGCTGCTCTTGAAGCGAAATCACTTCATAAAGGGCCAGGTTCGCGTCCATCGCTTTCAGTTCACGCGAGAGCGCGCCGGCCATGATCTGAGGTCGCAGCTTGGTCCGGATATTCAAGGCTGCGCCTACGGAGAAATTTTGACGCAAAGGAACGTAGAAAAATGGCTTAGGCATTTCACGCATGCTGTAATATTTCGAGGTTTTTGCGACGCCAACGATCCGCAACCATTTGTCTTTGACTTGAAGGCGCTCACCGATGGGATTCTTGTCGGGCCAGTAGCGCGCGGCCATGGTTTCGTTGACGATGGCGACGGGGGCGGCGGTTTCGTTATCGGCGCGAGTGAATTCGCGGCCTGACCCGAGTGGGATTCCCATGGTGGCAAAGTAGCCGGGGCCAACCTGGTTGTAGTCCAGCGACGGGCGCTCATCGGGCGGAGGTTGATATCCATCGACCACGATCGGAGCCGAAGAAAAAGAGCCGTAGCCGAGCGGCGTAAGACGCGCCAAGGCAGCGGACTCCACGCCGGGAAGTCTTTCGACGCGGTCGATGAGTTCGTCTTGAAAACTCTTCGCGCGCTGTACCTCGTATCCGGACGCGGACAAATTCACCGCGGTCACCAAGGTGCCTTGGGTCGAGAATCCTGGGCTGTCCGATCGGATTCTCTCGAGGCTTTGCAGCAGCAGGCCTGCTCCTACAAGCAGAATGAAACACAGGGATACTTGAACCACCACCAAGCCGGAACGAACCCAAGATTTGCTGCGGCCGTGGACCACGCCGGCCATTTCCGACCGCAAAGTGGCAGCCAGATCGACTTTGCTGGTTTGCATCGCCGGAAGAAGAGCGAACAGCAGCGTCGAGACAAGGCAGACAGCAGCGCTAAGAGCCATCACCCGCCAGTCCATTTCGCCGGGCAGGTGCATGGCATTTCCGTTTCGCACCGGCAAGAGCAACACAAGCAAGTGACTCGACCAGTGCGCGATGAGGAGTCCGCCGGTTGCGGCCAGAGCGGAAAGGACCAGACCTTCTATGAAAAGTTGCTGCAGCAGGCGTTTCCGCCCGGCGCCCACCGCGACGCGGACGGTGATTTCGTGTCTTCGCGCGAAAGACCGGACGAGCAGGAGGTTGCCGACATTGGCGCAGGCAATCAAAAGTACAAACACGACGACGACGAGCATGATTCCGAGCGTGGGGAGCAGGGTTCCCGCGTTATTGAATGGTGTTTGCCACAAGGGCCAGAGCTTGACGCCGTGACCGCGGTTGGTTGCCGGATAATCCGTTTCCAAGCGCTTCGCCACCGCAGAAACTTCCTGCTGCGCTTGCTCGAGGCTGACGCCGGGTTTCAGGCGGCCGTAAGCCTCGATCCAACGCTCACCGCGATCTTCGAGCTTGTAACCGCCGGCCTCGAAGGTGTCTTCCATGGAGGCCGGCACCCAAAACTTCATGGCCCAGCCGACAAATGTTCCGTAAAAGCCTTCGGGAGCCACGCCAATAATGGTGTGAAGCACGCCGTTCATGCGCTGCGTCTTGCCGATGATTTGCGGGTCGCCTGCGAAGCGCTCCTTCCATAGCTGGTAACTAATGACCGTCACAGGATGGGCGCCGCGGCCCACATCCTCATTGGGCTCAAACGCGCGCCCGAGAATCGGATGAACCCCCAGCGCCGGGAAATAATTCGATGAGACGATACTTCCCGTGGCGACCTGGGCCCGGTCGCCAATGCTGAGCGTGGTGCCCATAATCTTGCTTACAAAGAACGCGTCAAACAGTTTGCAGTTCCTTTGCAGATCGAGGAAATCGGGCCAGGAAAGCGCGGTACGGTCAGCCTGAGCCGTTCCCGTCAGAGCCAGCAACCTCTCTTGGTGCGCAACCGCCGGGTAGGGGCGGAACAGAAGTCCCTCCATCCAACTGAAAACGGCGGCGTTGGCGCCGATACCCAAAGTCAGGCAAAAAATCGCCACAAGGGCAAAGCCGGGACTGCGGCGCAGCATCCGCAAGGCGAAGCGAAAATCTTGAAGCAGGGTTTCAAGGAGCGGGAGTCCGCGCGCTTCGCGGTGGCTTTCTTTGACTTGCTGCGGTCCCCCGAAACGCACGAGGGCTTGGCGGCGAGCCTCCGCGGGAGAAAGACCGCGCTCAAGATTCTCTTCGATAGCGAGTTCCAGATGAGCGGACATTTCCGCGTCGAGTTCACGATCTTGCCGGGCGCGGCGGAACAAAGAGCGCAGGCGATGGAACCCTTGACGAACCTCGTCGATCATTTGTTGTCGCTCCCCTCCGGCAGAGCCAGCACGCGGCCCATAACCTCGGAGAGCCGTTGCCAGTAGGCGGCGTCTTCGGAGAGCTGCTTGCGGCCTCGCTTCGTGATGGAATAAAACTTGGCCTTGCGATTGTTGGTGGAAGTGCCCCACTCGGCGGAAATCCATCCGCGCTGCTGCAACCTCACGAGAGAGGCATAAATGGTGCCTTGATTCAGCAGCACCGCGTCGCCGCTGACCTGCTCAATACGGCGCGCGATACCGTAGCCGTGGAGTCGCCCCATGGCGGCAAGGGTTTGCAGGACCATCAGGTCCAAAGTTCCCTGCAGCAGATCGAGCTTGGATTCGGACATGCACCCTCCTGTGTTATGGCCACAGCAAGGTAACACAGTTTATGTGGGGATGCCACAGGAGAGTTAGACGAGGCTGGCCTCTACCGATTAGCCCGTTCCGCGGGCCTTAAGAACACCTAGAGCTATTCGTAGCGCAATGCGATGACCGGGTCGACGCGCGACGCGCGCCAGGCAGGCAGCAGACACGCGATCCCCGCCACGGCCAGTAGAAGGGTCGTTACGGCGACAAAAACGGTGGCATCCAGAGGCGCGACGCCATAAAGCAAGCTGCTGATCATTCTTGTTGCCGCCGCCGCTCCCGCTAGTCCCAGGGCTAATCCGACACCCGCAGGCTTCAGACCGTCTAGCAAGGTGAGCCGCAGCAGTGCGCCTCGCTGCGCGCCAAGCGCCAGACGGATTCCGATTTCCGGAGTTCGCTGAGCAACGATGTAGGAGAGGACGCCGAACAGGCCGACGGAAGCCAGCAGCAGCGATAACCCGGCGAAGGCGAGAAGGAGCGTAGCCTCGAAATTGGCATCCAAGGTGGACTGTCCAATGACCTGACCCATGGTAAGCACATCCGAGACGGGCAGCTCGGGATCAAGCTGTTCGACGATGCGTTGGACTGGCAATGCGAAAGAGGTCACGTCGCTGGTTGAGCGGATGGCGAGGGTCGTCCGCTCCCGGATGCCAGAATAGAGCGGGAAATACATAATGGGCTGGGGACGTTCCCAGACCCGATGGCGCGTATCGCCTACCACACCGACAATCTTCTGAGGCTTCCGCCCAAGGGTAAGCAGGTGTTTTCCGAGAGGCTCTTCCGCACCGAAATACTGTCGCGCAAAGGATTCGCTGATGATAACTTCGCTTGCTTTTTCCAGGCGTTGGTTTTTATCAAATATCTGCCCGCGCAGGAAGGGGATGCCGAGGGCGGCGAAGTATCCGGGATCCGCCCAGCGGTGGATGGCGTAGGGAGTCTTATCCAAGGGAAGAGGAGGGTGCTCGGCAATGGTGAAGCCGTTGTCTCCCCCGTAGCCTTCCCCGGGAACCGAAGTCGCAATTCCCGCGGCTCGAATACCGGGCAGAGTGCGAAGGCGATCGAGCAGAGTTTCAAAAAAAGCTAGGCGCTGGGTGGGCTGGCTGTACTTGGCATCGGGAAGATCGACATGCATCGTCAGCACGTTTTCTGTAATGCACCCGAGATGGGTCGCGCGCAGCTGTTCGTAGCTTTTCAGCAATAAACCGGAACTGATCAGCAAAAGCACCGTAAGCCCCACTTCGAGCGACAGCAGCGCTTTGCGCAACCGGACCGGGGATTGCCCCGGGCTGTGCGTGCGCGAGGATTCCTGGAGGGATGAAAGAATCTGATGGCTCTTGATGGAGAACGAAGATGTCGCGCCCGCAAAAAACGTACAGAAGAGAATCATCCCCGCCCCAAAAGCCGCGGCGACTCCGTCTAAGCGGATGGCTTCGACGCGGCTCATATCCTGGCGGGTGGTGACGAACCACTGGATCACGCCATAGGCAATGAGCAAACCGGCAGCGCCGCCCACCAGCGACAGGACGAAGCTCTCCGTGAGGTGCTCCCGAAGCAGGCGCCGACGACTGCCACCGAGCGCCGTGCGGATCGCCAGTTCCCGTCGGCGGGTCGCGCCGCGCGCGACGAGCAGACTGGCGACATTCGAACAGGCGATCAAAAGCACGCAAAAGGTAGCAGCTAGCAAAACGTATAAGGCCGTCCTGGCATCTCCGACCATGGCCTCGAGGAGCGGCCGGCTGTTTGCGGCTTTGCTTACAAAGGGAATGTCGAGATGCTGATCATGCAGCCGGCGCATAATGACCGAAAGCTCCGTCCTCGCCTGAGCCTCAGTTACACGAGGTTTGAGGCGCCCGACGACCGAGAATTCGTGATCGTCTATTGCCTGCATGAGTTCAGGCGACTCTTCATGGTATGTCGGCGTCCACAGTTGCACACTCTGTTCTGGATAGGCAAACCAAGACGGCATCACGCCGATGACCGTGTAAGGCTTGGCGTCAAGATGAATGGTCTGATTCAGGATTGCGGGATCTCCGCCGAAGCGTCTCTTCCACAGTCCCCAGCTGAGGATGACCGTGGCACTTGCCGAGGGTTGATCATCTGCGGAGGCGAAACCTCGCCCCAGTGCGGGTTCTACACCAAGCATGGGAAATAGATTCCAAGAACAGTTGGAAGCCATCACCCTTTCGGGAAGCTGACCGGCGACTCCGGATAGGCCGTACTGCGCCTCACCAAGGATCGCCAGATCCGAAAAGCTGTGACTCTCCTTCCGCCACTCGGCAAAACCCCCGCCGGACACCACGTTGTAGGCAAACTTGTCATCAGCGCTGTATTCATACAACCGAATAAGTCGCTCAGGGTCCTTAAACGGCAACGGCTTGAGCAAAACCGAGCGCACCACGGTGAAAAGCGCCGTCGTGGCTCCAATGCCGAGTGCCATGACCAGGATTGCGACGAAAGAGAAGCCAGGAGACTTGCGAAGAGTGCGGAGCGAAAAGCGGAGGTCCTGAAGAGCAGTCTCGAGGAATGGCAGGCCGCGGCGGTCCCGATACCGTTCCTTGGTTTGTTCGACGCCGCCGAGCTTCGCCAGCGCGTCACGTCGGGCGGCTTCGCGCGTCATACCCGCGCGAAGGTTGTCTTCCACATGGAGTTGTAGATGGCTCTCCAACTCGGCCGCAAGTTCCGCTTCACGTTGCGCTTTATGAAAAAGACCGCCGAGTCGCTCGAACCACGCACGGGAGGTCTTCCAGATTTCGCTCATGTCGACGGCTCCGTGGCGGACAGGAATTTCGCGAGGATGGCTTGAGCTTGCCGCCAATCGCGTGCCTCGCGCTCCAGCTGTCTGCGGCCGGCGCTGGTCAGTTTGTAGTATTTCGCTTTGCGATTGTTGTCGGAGACTCCCCATGCGGACTCGATCGAACCCTCCTGTTCCAGTTTCAACAGAGCCGGATATAACGTGCCGTAATTGAGCGAAAGGAGGTCGCCGCTCGTCTGCTCGATGCGCCGGGCAATGCCGTAGCCGTGAAGCGGCCCGAGCGTTTCGAGGGTTTTCAAAATCATGAGAGCAAGAGTGCCCTGCCAGACGTCCGCTTTGTCGCCCATACCCCTCCTATGGGGGGAACCATGGAAGTATGCGAAACTCCTATGGGATGTCAATAGGGAAATGAGCTCGAAATGAGCGGGCCGGTTGGCCGCGAAACGCAGGGAAAACCGCCCGCAACTAAGCTTGGAGCTCCACCAACTCGACTTCGAAGGGCGTCGATCCCAGATTCAAGCGCGCCACGCTGACCGGCAGATGAAACCTCCGCGGCCCCGCACTGCCCGGATTGATGTAGAGGACGCCATTGCGCTCGAACTTCCCGGGCTGATGGGAATGGCCGCTGACGACCACGTGGAATCCCGCGGCCCGAGGGTCCAAGTCAAGCGCATGTACGTCGTGCAGAACGTAAAGCTGGACGCTGCCCGCCTCCGCGACAGCGGCCTCCGGCAGCGCTTTCGCCCAATCTTCCTTATCGACGTTTCCGCGCACAGCAATCACCAGAGCAAGTTTTCGGAGAGCGGTGAGAATTTCGGGCTTTCCCACGTCTCCGGCATGGAGAATCAGCTGCGAACCGCGAAGGGCTTCTAGGGCTTGCGGGCGCAGCAGGCCGTGAGTATCCGAGATCAAGCCGATTCGTGTGGGTGCCTTTGGCACGGAGAAATTCTAATGCTTGGCTGTTTCATGCCGTCGAGGAATTAAAGGCCGTCTAGTCCCGTTCAGATTCATTACGCCGAGGCTTTGTCGGGAAGTACGCGGCGCTGCGGTTTCGCCCCTGGGGCGGGGAACTGCATGTGCCAGAAGTTGGCTTCCGGAGAAAGAAATTCTACGCCGACATATTGCTTGTTATCGCGGGCGCGATGGATCGAAACGACGCGACACTCAATCGATTGGGCGGTGTGGTCGTTCACCAGAACCACCGTCTGACCTACGAGGACGATTTCTTCGAGGTGAAACAAGGCGCCATGGCGATTGACGGATTGCGAAGTGGTGCGTGCCGAAAAGCGCTCGCCGCCGTCTGTTTTTCCATGGACCGTCAGCGGGACGGTCAAAGCTACCCTTAAAGTCCGGCGGCGTTCTTTGACACGAAAATGAAGCAGGGACATTTCTGCGCGACCTCAAAACAAATTCGGAGCTTCACCACGGCTAGCCGGCGCGTTTCTCCGCAGGGATTCGCCCACAGTGACGCGCGAACAGCGTGCTAAACCGCAAGCACAGCAAAACAGAAGTAACTAGCACGAATCCCGCCCACACAGCCCCATCTTGCGCGAGGATTTCTCCCTTGACAATGGCGTAACAGTACCACAGAACGCACATGGAGACCAGTACCCCTGTACTCCCAGTACTCCCCTACTTTTCCGGGAGGACAGGGGGGTAGAGCGAGATTCCAGGAAACCGAACGCTCTTTATCCCTATAAGAATGCCATGAGCGGCTTCACAACCTTTTGATTCTAAACAGGTTTCTGGGACTGCTCAAAGGGACCTGGGCCGAGACCCAGAGGTAGTTGGGCGCTCTCCCTCAAGTCGTGTGCAGGACGCGTCTCCATAAGGATCCCGTTTGGTGCCTTTTATTCTCGCTTGGTTGTCACCCGCCCGATAGTCTCACCCCCGCGCGCTAGAAGCTTGACCAGCGCGAGAGGGTTCACTCGGGCGCGCTCAACCGTAAGGCCCCAATGGAGGTGCGGTCCGGTGACGCGGCCGGTGGCGCCCACCTTTCCGAGCACCTGGCCGGACTGCAGCTGGTCGCCGACTTTCACGTCCATTTCGGAAAGGTGGCCATAGAAGGTATAAATCCCGAGGCCGTGATCGACAACCACGGTGTTGCCGGAAAAGAACAGTTCCTGGGCCAGCGTTACGCGCCCGCTCTGCGCCGCATGAATGGGAGTACCGGTGGGGGAGGGGAAATCCACGCCGCTGTGAGGAGAGCCGGACTGGCCGTTCAAGATGCGGCGCTTGCCGAAGTTGCCGCCGGTGGTCACGCCGTCGAGCGGCACGCGGAAATCTCCGTCCCATAATTTCTCGGGGGTCACCTGGTCGAAAATAGCGCGCAACTTGTCACGCTCTTCGTTCGCCCGCTTGATTTGCTCGGGGCTCGGTTCGACGAATTCCTTACCGACTTGTAGCCTCTCGATGGCGAACCTTCCCGCGTGAATGGGAATCCGAAGCGTGCAGCTCTCGGGCTTGTCACTTGCTGTTTGCACGTGGACGAGCACGGGATAAGTCCCGGGCGGTTTTTCCAAGTCGACTCCAAGAAGGGCCTGGCGCCGATCGACCGCCGCCGCCGGAGTGGCATCAGAGTGTTCGTTAGAAACTTGCCAGAAGGGAACGCTCTTCGAGTTCCACTCGGCGGTTACTTGGGTCAACGGCTTGCGGCTTTGCACTTCCAGAAGGAGCAAGCGCCCTTGGCTTGAAACCGGAGTGCTTAATTTCACTGTAACGCCGGGGCCGCAGCTCGGCGGAATTTTTGCGGCGGCGAGAGATGGAAGCAAAAACAATCCCAACGCGACCCGCGGAACGATCCTTAAAAGGAACTGAACAAAGCACCCGTGTCGCAACTCAGGCTCCCCGCTTCGGGCGCAGCATATTCACGCGAGCTTCCACCTTTTCAAACTGCGCGCGGCCCAGTTCGGAACCATAAATCGCCCTTTCGGAAAGGACAAACAGATCGGGGTTCTTTCCCTTTTCACGGATTTCCTTTAAAAACGGTCGGACTTTGGCAAACATGAAATACAACTCCCCGCAGAAGGCCGGCTCAAAGAACAGTGTTTCGCTGATGATCCCGTTCAATACAAAAGTCGTGGCAATACCCCAGTAGCTCCCAACCTGCCGAAGCCAGTTGTTCTCTTGCGAGCCGAAATCCATGGCAACTTTCATGAAATCATCGGCGCAAGTTGGCCAAAAACTAGTGAGCCACCACTGTCGGGCTTTGCGCATTTCGGGCTCACGCCGCAAATTGTAGAGCTCCAAAATCAGTCGCGCCTCTTCGACCGTCGGCTTGTTCGCCATCTTTTCCTCCACGGATATTTCCGCCGTGTCATTCTACCTTTGACATGCGGGTTTTGCCGCGGCTTAAAGTTGATCAGCCGTGGGTGGTGCTGGCGCGCAGCTTAAAACGCTGGATTTTTCCTGTCACCGTCTTGGGAAGCTCGCCACAGAAACGCACTTCGCGGGGAACTTTGTGAGAGACCAGCCGCGCTTTAATGTGATTGCGAATCTCTTCGGCTAGCTCGTCCGAGCCCTCGCAACCCGAGCGCAAGCTAACGTAGGCAACGGCGTAGGTCAGGCCGCGAGCATCTGTCGCTCCTACCACTGCGGCTTCCGCCACGTGCAGATGGCCTAGAAGCACATTTTCCACTTCCACGGGCGAGACCCACATGCCCGCGACTTTCAACATATCGTCGGCGCGGCCGCAATAGTGATAGTAGCCCTCGGCGTCGCGCACGAACTTGTCTCCAGTAATCACCCAGTCGCCGCGCTTCGTGCGCGCCGTCAGCTCCGGAATCCGCCAATACTCTGCGAACGCGCTGGCACCGCGCACCCAGAGGTTTCCAATTTCGCCGGAAAGCATCTCCTTGCCTAGGTCATCGACAATCTTTGTGTCATAACCGGGCACCGGCGTGCCACAACTCCCCGGTTTCGATTTGCCGGGTCGGCTGGACAAGAAGATGTGCAACATCTCCGTCGAGCCAATTCCGTCCAGAATCTCCAAACCCGTGGCCCGCCTCCAGCGTTCGAAAATTTCAGCAGGCAACGTTTCGCCGGCAGAAACGCACCGTCGCACCGAGGAAAAGTCGAGGCGCCCTGCGGTCGTCTCCGCTTCCCGCAGCATGGCGGCGTAAAGAGTCGGTACCGAGAAGAAAATCGTCGGCCGGTGCTTGGATACCAATGCAACGACATGCCCGGCGCTGGTGCGCTTGGGGTTCAAGATCGTGCGTGCGCCAAACGCGAGCGGAAAATACATGCCATTTCCCAGGCCGTAGGCAAAAAAGAGTTTCGAAGTGGAGAGAGTCACATCATCCGGCCGCAATTCGAGAACCCCGTGCGCATAATTGCGGGTGGCGGCCAGCATGTCGCCATGGCGATGCAGGGCCGCTTTTGGTGTACCGCCGCTGCCGGAGGTGTACAGCATAAAAGCCGCATCCCCAGACGAGGTCTCGGCCGGCGAGAGCGTTTCGCTGGCCGAGGCAATCCAATTGTTCCACATTGCGCAGGACACCCCTTGGGTCTCCACCCTTCCTTCGGCGACGACGACAATCGGCATTTGCGGGCGTTCGCCGGAAGAGGGCAAAAACGCCTCGAGCGCTTCGGAATGCACGATGGCCGCCCGCGGTTCGCTATTTTCAAGGTAATGGATGTAATCCCCTGGCCGCGCAAAAGGATTTACCGGCACCGCAACGGCGCCTATTTTGGCAGCACCAAAAAACGAAGCGATGAATTCCGCGGAATCGGGAAGCACGATGAGAACGCGGTCGCCGCCAGAGATCCCCAGTTCAAGAAGAGCATTTCCGACGCGGTTTGCAAGCTTTGCGAGTTCCGCATAGCTCACAGGGCGAGGCTCACCAACGATGGCTGTCTTGTGAGGATGCCGGGAGGCAGGAGCGTCCAAGAAGAACTCAGCAATGTTGAACTGCGCCGGAATGTCCGCAGACAGAAAGGGATCCGTGGAAGTGGCCGTCATATCTAATTTGCCGTCGCAACGGATCTATTGAGCGGACGGCTTTGCTCCGGTAATCCGAATTTTGTACCAGGCCGTGCCGGCAGGGTACAGCGCGTCGTTGATTTCGGAATTTTGCTGCCCGCCGGGCTCGATGGTTACAGGTATGGTTCCTTTGTTGATGAGGATGGCATCATTGTTTGCGCCGACGTAAGTGGTTTCATACTGGATATTGCTGTAGGTATAGGAAGCGGATCTATTCTCAATGGTAACGAGCCACACAGCCGTCGTTCCGGTGCGGTCTTTGCTCATCGTGGCGCGCCGCACTTTCAAGTCCCGAACCGGATCGGCGGGGCCCGTGGGCGGAGCAGCCGCCGCCACGACAGGGAATGGTTTGTTTGCTTTTGCTTTGGAGATGAACAGATAACCGCCAGCCGCAATGGCTACCACGACGACAGCAAAAACGATCCACAGACCCTTAGATGCGCCGGATGCCTTGGCTTCCTGAGTCGCCTCGAACATACTCCCCCCTCTCTCAGCCCCGGCAGTCCTTGCAGGACGTGCTCGCTCCAGGTCGCAGGAAAGCAATTGGAGCCGTTCTGCAAGTGAAAGTGGCGGTCGCGCCAGAGAGCGTCCCCCGCGCTGGGGCGAGAGCCGCCTTAGGAATACCAGAGAAAGATGAGGAAGTCCATCATCGAACGGGCAGGTCGGGCAGGTCCGGGCAGGTCGGGCCGGTGACCCAGGCTCAGCGAAAATCTAGTCTTCCCCGATGTCTTCCTTCCAGACTTCGGGATGAGCTTTTACATACTGTGCCAGCAAGTCCATGCATTCCTGGGAGCGCAGGTCAATCACCTCGATGCCATGCTTGCGTAACCAAGCGATTCCGCCTTGAAAGTTCACCGACTCCCCGACGATGACCGTTCCGATGCCAAACTGGCGAATCAATCCGCTGCAATACCAGCAAGGGGCCAACGTCGTGGCCATGATTTTGTCGCGGTAGGATCTCTGGCGGCCGGCGCGGCGAAATGCGTCGGTTTCTCCGTGGGCGGAAGGATCACCTTCCTGAACCCTGCGATTGTGACCCTTGCCCAAAAGCTCTCCTTCGCGAGTAAAAAGAGCGGCGCCGATGGGAATCCCACCTTCGGCCAGGCCTGCGCGAGCTTCTGCGAGGGCGGTTTGCAACATGGCCTCGTACTTTTTCAGGTTCTTGGCGGTGTCCGTTGCCACTTCTTCGCCTCTTCTCCTTTCTGAGGATTGCTAATTGCAGGTCCCGCTCCGCGCGCTGCCGGAAAAGCACGCAGAAACACGACATGAGTTGGCCAGAAGAAAATGGCTATGCATCCCGCCAGGATAACCATCAGGTGCGACGGAGCCGGCCCCCACGCGCGGTGTAGCAAAGGATCCTGGAACGCATAGTTCATGTTGAGTTGAGGCGACAGAAGCCGAGAAAAAATCAGCAAGATTCCCGTAATCGATGTTTCGAATGCTAGAGCCCGGCGATCGTAGCCTAGAATCTCGAGCGCCCAAAGCAGAACAACCGGTAAAACGATGTGGAAGCAGGAAAGTAACCTGACCCACAGCGCGTAATGCGCATCCCACATGTACTCTGTACCACCCACAAGATGATGACCGGTCGCGATTCGCCAGCCAACGTCGAGGCTCCACAGAACTCCGACAAGGGGCGCGAGAAGAGCCTGGCTGGAGACCAACAGAGATTGCCGGAACCACAGCCCGAGACAAGCAATCACCACGCTAACGTCACACAAGTGCAGCATGTTTTGCCAGCCCCAGAACCAGGTGTAGAGAGGGAACCAGGTCAGGACCCAGACCAGCGCCGCCCAGCGGGCGATCGCAAAAGATTTCGTATCCGTTGGCATGTGCCCATTCGAATGCCAAATCCGCCAAAGCGTACCATAGGCTCCAATATGGAGCTTGGACAGTTCTCGGCAAGGTTCGAGGATTACCCCGGGCATGGGGACGCGAGCGCACCAGACCAAGGCTGTCGAGCGGCTGCTCAGTTGGCTGCAGCAGCGCGAAGACCAAATGGCCGCTCTGTTAGCCGATCTCATTGCCATTCCGACAGAGAATCCGCCGGGCAGGCAGTATCGCGAGTTTGTTGAGGTTCTCGAAAAGCAAACCGAGAGGCTGGGCTTGGCATTCAGGCGTCTCGAACCTCCTTCGCGGCCCGGCGCCGGGGATGACGTTCCGGAGTGTCTTTCGGCGAGCCATGGGCAAGGAGCACCGTTCTATTTCCATGGACACTATGACGTAGTTCCCGCGCAATCCGAGAAGCAATTCCAGCCGCAGCGCAAAGACCATTTTGTATTCGGACGCGGCGCCTCCGATATGAAGGGCGGAATCGTATCCATGCTGTACGCCATCGTTGGGCTGAAAGAATGCGGTGTGGAGATAGAGGGAAAAATCAACTTAGTCTTGGTTCCCGATGAAGAAACGGGAGGTGCTCGCGGATCAGCCAGGCTGGCGGAGCAGGGGATACCGGGCGGAAATGGAGTCGGCATGCTACTCGCGGAACCGACCAGCGGCGTGGTTTGGAACGCCAACCGGGGGGCCATCTCTTTGCATGTTCGAGTTTTTGGCAAATCTGCTCACGTGGGCCTGCAGCATCAGGGTGAAAACGCTTTCGAACGCATGCACCACGTTGTGGAGCGCCTTCAGGAGCTGAAGCGCGAAGTGGAGCAGCGAACAACCACGGTGAATGTAGGGACGGGGCAATCGCGCAATTCCATCCTCATGCTTGGCGGGCAAAGCGGGGGCGGCACGAATTTCAACGTGGTGCCGGAAACCTGCTGGTTCACCATCGACAGGCGGGTCAATCCGGAGGAGGACTTGAGAGAAGAAAAGGCAAGGTTGATCGGCGTTTTGAACGAGTGCCGGCAGCAGGGGATAGCTCTCGAGTGGGAGCTCTTGCAGGAAGGGAACTCCGCTTCCTGCCAGGAGGGAGAATCCACGGGCCAAGCGCTGGCCGAAGCCATCCGCGAAATAACAGGCGCGACTGCCCGCTTCGAGTTGTGCCCGGGATTGCTCGAGACCCGCTTCTATGCCGCGCGAGGCGTCCCGAGTTATGCTTATGGCCCGGGACGTCTTTCCGTTGCGCACGGTCCGAACGAGTACGTCGACCTCCGCCGCGTCGTCCAATGCGCTTCGATCTACGCCCTTACGGCCATGAAGGTCTTCGATCGAAACGCGTAGAGGCAATTCCTGGCCGTCCTTCAAGAGTAACTACCTCGGACCAAAGAACAGGTTTTTCCAACACCGCTAAATACTTGATTAGAAGCATCTTATCTTCCAGCGCAGACTCCCTGAACAGATGCACTTTCCGAGGTTCAGTTGCACAGGAGTACTATTCACGTTTTCCACAGATTGAACGATCATCTGCTAGACATGCCGAACCTCTACTTCTGCCAGCCCCACGCAAAAAATCAGGGGATGTTGCGAGCCGTTCTCTCTGTGAACGAGTGTGAAGCGTTTGTCCGGCACCATCCAGCCATCTATGTTGGAGAAGATTTTCCGCGCCTTGGGAAAGACGCGGCGGGAGCCGGCGATTTTGCGGTGATTCGCTTTCAACCGGAAGAAACCACGGCCGCTTGGCGTCCCGGCTATTATCGGGTGGATTCGGACCTCAATAAATTGAACGACTCCCTCCTCGCTCTTTCACGCTAGATTGAGGGCCCCTCGCTGTTTTACCGGGAGCAAGCCAACAGCGATCCCTTGCTGCAAATTCGATGAACCTTGCTGCTTGCGTGTCATTTCCGCAGAAAGTCCGTGACGGAAACAATTTTCCCAAAGTACCATCACTTTAGAGCGTCCGCTCACAGAAAGAGTTCAATGCCGCCCGAAAGTGTGCGCCGCAGCAGCCGGATTCCCAAGCAGATCAATGTCCTGCTGGTTGGCAGCGACACCGAAGGCAAGGTTTTCTCCGAACAAACGAAAACGGTATTGCTCAGCCGGCACGGAGCAGGCATCGTCTCCCGCTACAAACTTTCCGCTGAGCAGGAATTGATCCTCCGCCGCTTGGATACGAACAAGGAGGCCGAGGTGCGTCTGGTGGGCCGAATTGGGGTCGAGGGCGAAGTTTATACGTACGGTGTCGCCTTTCTGGACTCGACAAACAACTTCTGGGGCATGGACTTCCCCGCACCTTCCGAAGCCGAGAAGCGAATGCGAATGGTGTCGCTTGAATGCGGCAGCTGCCAAACAAAAGAAACAGTTGAACAGAGCGACTTGGAATCCGATGTTTATCGGATTAACGAAGGCATCGTGCGCTACTGCAAGAAGTGCGGTTCGTCCACGTTTTGGAAGGGCGCATCGGGGGATGTCGAGGAGGCACCGGTTATGGTGGAGAGGGTCCCGGGGCGCTCGATGGGCTGGGTTCCCGAACCGGAACAGGCATCGGCTCCGGTTGCCGTCGCGGCTCGGGCAGAGCCTGTCCCCGCAGTGCACCGGGCGAATCGCCGCAAGTACGTTCGAACGAAAGTGAACTTCAAGGCATGCATTCGAAGCTTTACCAACGGCGACGACATTGTGATCTGCGAGGATGTTTCCCGAGGCGGGTTGTGCTTCAAGAGCCGAAAACCATATTCGGAGAACTTTAGGGTGGAGGTAGCCGCCCCGTATACGCCCGGAGTGCCGAACTTCTTTACCCCTGCAGAGATTGTGTATGTGCAGGAGCTAAAAGATGAAAAGAAGTTTCGCTGCGGCGTTGCCTATTTGAAGAGCTCTCGGAATCGGTGAGCTCCTGAAGGAAACGCCGTCCAGCTTTGTGCGGGACGCCCAGGTTAGAGATTCGAAGAGTCAAACGGTTTGGGAAACAAGTCCCGCATTGGAATCACTTCCGTCTTTCCTTTCAGATTCGCAAGGATCACAGGCACGTCGCCGCAGAACTCCCAAATGAGCTGGCGGCAGGCGCCGCACGGCGGCGTCAGTGTGTCTGTATCCGTCACCACGGAAATGGCATCGAATCCGCGTTCGCCTTCGCTGATGGCTTTGAAAATGGCCACGCGTTCGGCGCACACCGTCAGACCATAGGTTGCATTCTCGACGTTGCAGCCGCCAAAGATTCTGCCCGAGGTAGCGCGCAAGGCGGCGCCCACGCGAAAATTCGAGTATGGCGCGTGAGCGTTCTCCCTCGCCTGCCTGGCTGCGGAAATCAGCGTTTCATTTTCGCCCACCTTTTCTCCTTTTCTCGAACGCGCCTCGAGAAAGACTATGCGATCGCCGCGGCGATGCGCGGGATCACGGCTTTCAGCAAGTTGAAAAACTGTCCTTTTACGCGTTCGGCGGTTTCGAGCACCTCGAGGTGGTTGAGCGGCTGATCTAGAATTCCCGCCGCAGCATTCGTTACGCAGGAAATGCCCAGCACGCGCATGCCGCTGTGCCGCGCGGCGATGACTTCGGGAACGGTGGACATGCCGACCAGGTCAGCGCCAATCGTTCGCAGATAACGAATCTCTGCAGGCGTTTCGTAGCTTGGCCCAGTAAGCGCGGCGTACACGCCTTCGTACATGCCAATCCCCAGGTGGTTTCCTTCGTCCACGGCCATCTCCCGAAACCTGCGGTCGTACGCACCGGTCATATCGTGAAAACGCAAGCCAAACCGTTCGTCGTTAGGTCCGGTCAGAGGATTGACGCCCTGCAGATTAATATGATCGCTAATCACCACGAGTCTTCCCTGACTGAACTCGCGTTTGATGCCTCCCGCAGCATTCGTCAAGATGACCGCTTTTACTCCCATGCGGGCGAACACGCGGACAGGGAAAACTATCTCCTTGGCCGAATATCCTTCATAGAGATGTACGCGGCCTTGCATCCCGGCCACAGACACCGCTCCCACTTTTCCGATCACCAACTGCCCGGCGTGCCCGACGGCGGTCGACCGCGGGAAATACGGGATCTCCCCGTAAGGAATTTTGGTTGCGTCAGAGAATTCCTCGGCGAAAGCGCCTAGTCCCGACCCGAGAACCAGCGCGATCTGTGGCCGCAGCTTGGTCCGCGAAAAAACGAAATCAGCGGCACCGCCGGCGGATTCGAATTCGCCGGGGGACGCTTGCTTGGAAGCCCCCGCGGGGTTTTGGAATGCGATTTTTCTCTTTCGCCGGGCCTTTTTCGGACTCATGTAAACATTCCGACGATGGAGGCCGACATCAAATTGGCCATGGTGCCCGCGAGCATCGCGCGAATCCCGAATTTGGCGAGTTGACCGCGCTGCTCGGGAGCCAGCGCCCCTATCCCGCCGATTTGGATCCCGATCGAGCTGAAATTTGCGAAACCGCACAGCGCAAAGGTCGCGATGGTAAACGAGCGCGGATCGAGAGCCGCTCTCAAAGCTCCTAATTGCTGGAAGGCCACGAGTTCGTTGATGACCATGCGCGTCCCGAGCAGGTTCCCCATGACTTTGCAATCGTGCCAGGGAATTCCAATCACCCAGGCAACCGGCGAAAGAACCCAACCGAACACGCGTTGCAGGCTGTCGGGAAACCAGGCGATATGGTTGTGACCCCACCCCATCATGGCGTTCACCAAAGCCAGCAGGGCGATGAAAGTCACCAGCATCGCACCAACGTTTAGCGCCAGGTGCAGTCCGTCAATCGTTCCACGCGAAACCGCGCCAAGAACATTCGGCTCTTTTTCCATTTCCGGCATTTCCACGCGCCCCGCGGTAAGCGATTGCTCCGTTTCCGGCACGAGCATCTTGGCCATCAGCAGCGTGCCCGGCGCCGTCATGATGACCGCCGCGAGGAGGTGCTTGGCCTCGATGCCAAACGCAATGTATGCCGCCATGATGCCGCCCGATACGTGGGCCATCCCGCTGGTCATGACGCACATCAATTCGGATTTTGTAAGCTTGTTTAGAAACGGACGAATCGTGAGAGGCGCTTCCGTTTGCCCCATGAAGATGCTCGCCGCAACGTTCAGCGATTCTGCGCCGCTCGCGCCCATTACGCGGGTCATGAGCCAGGCGGCTCCGCGAATAATGAGTTGCATCACGCCGATGTGATAGAGCACGGCAAAGAACGCGGCAATGAAAATGATCGTGGGCAACACTTGAAAGGCGAAGGAGAAGCCGAAAGAGGAAACCTTCTTGCCGATCTCCCCGAACACGAATTCCGAACCGGAATACGAAAAGCTCAGTAACCGGTTCACGGCGTCGCCGCCAGCCTGAAAGACTTTGCGGCCAAGCTCAAAGCGCAAGACAAAAAACGCGAAGGAGATTTGAAGGCTCAGCCCCCAAAGGACCGTGCTCAACCGAATGGCTTTGCGGTCCGTGGAGAACAAGTAGGCCAACCCAATCATGCTTCCCAGGCCGAGTAACCCCACGAATCTTCCCATTCGCTCTCCTTCGTCATTTTCCTGCTTCAACCGCTGCAAGCCCGGCGCGACCCTATGCGCCGATGATGCGGCGCACCAATGGCCTTTTTTCCTGCGGTGCGCGCTCGCTAACCACATAGCTGCTGCCAATAAGATTCTTCGCTTCGGCAAGTTTGGCGTCGCTATTGTAATGAATCGTGACCATTTTTTCGTTCTTTTCCACGCGGTCGCCGATGCGTTTGTGAAATTCCAATCCGACGCCGTGATCGATCTGGTCTTCTTTCCTTTCCCGGCCGCCCCCGAGCATGGCCAGCGCTGTGCCAAGGTTTTCACAATTCGCAGCGGTAAGGTATCCCGCACTCGCGGCAGTAACTTCCGCGTGAAACCGCGCCTGCGGCAGGCGGTGCGGTTCATCCACGACGCGCGCGTCTCCTCCTTGCAGGCGGATTCCTTGGCGCAGTTTTTCGAGCGCCTGCCCGGTCGCGACCATCGTCTCCGCCAGGCTTCTGCCTTCTTCCACGCTCTGCGTCCTTTCGCCAAGAAAAAACATCCACGCGGAAAGCTCCAGGCTCAGCTCACACAGGTCCGCCGGTCCGCGGCCCTTGAGCACTTCCACCGACTCCCACACTTCATTCGCATGACCCGCCATCTGCCCCAATGGCTGGTCCATGTCGGTGATCAGCGCTACCACTTTCTTGCCCATGCGCTTCCCGGTCTCAACCATGACTTGCGCCAGCCGGGCAGAATCCTCTTCCTTTTTCATGAACGCCCCGGACCCCGTCTTTACGTCCAGCACCAACGCATCGATTCCTTCGGCAAGTTTCTTGCTCATGATGGATGCCGAGATGAGCCCGATGTTCTCGACCGTCGAGGTGACATCACGTAACGCGTAAATTTTCTTGTCCGCCGGAGCAATTTCCGCCGTTTGCCCAATCAAACCCATACCGCATTCGCGAAGAACGTGCCGGAACTGGGCGAGCGACAGATTTACGTTGAATCCCGGAATGGCCTCCAGCTTGTCGAGCGTTCCGCCTGTATGCCCTAGCCCGCGGCCACTAATCATTGGGACAGTCAGTCCTCCCGCCGCGACGATAGGCGCGAGAATCAAAGAGGTCTTATCTCCTACGCCGCCCGTGGAATGCTTGTCCACTTTTTTTCCCGGGATGTCCGAGTGATCGAGCACTTGCCCGGAATGCAGCATCACCTCCGTCAGCGCGGCAAGCTCGGCGCGGTTCATCCCGCGAATCCAGGCGGCCATCAGCCACGCCGCCATCTGGTAATCGGGGATTTCCCCGCGCGTGTAACCGGACACGAGAAAGTCGATTTCCTCGTGGGAAAGTTCCCCGGAATCACGTTTTTTGCGGATCAGATCAACGGCGCGCATGCGTGTGGAAAGCGCTGGCGAGAGTAGCATCCACCTCAGGCAGCGTCAATGTAATGCGGCGTTCCTATTTCAGAGCGGTTACAGCGGCTGCCCCACATCCGGCGGTAAATTGGTAATTTGCCCGGACACCACGTGCCAGCCGCCCGCCCCGTTCAGGTAGACGTGGATCGCACGCATCTGGTGGCTTAGGGGCTTGCCTGTGCTGCTGAATCTCGAGGACCACAAACATGTGGCAATGGCCATATCCTGATAGATTTGGACTTTGATGTCCGAGGCGTGGAAGGATTCATACTTGACTGCATCAGACTGCACCAGCGCAATCCACTGGACCTTGTTCACCGGTTCGCCATGCGAAAGCGTGCCCGCAAAATCCTCGCTGTACACGCGGCGGAAATAGCCGCCATTCTTCAACTCGATGGCGTGTCCTGCCTCTCTCTCGAGGCTTACAATCTCCTGGCGCCGCAGTTCGGGGTCCGGAGGCTGGGTTACACAGCGCCGAATGCAATCATTCCGCTCCGCTGCCGCGCGCTCGTCTTGCTGCGGCGGGCCTTCAGCAAGAAGTAGCATCATGGCCACTGTCGCGATTCCTGCGGGCTTAATCATGGCCCATACTCCTTCGTCGTCTCCAAGATTATAGGAGAAAAACGAAAGCCCCTGAGTCCAATCATTCTTTGCATTGTCGAATCTGCTAGAATTTTCCTCTACCGTGAGGCCACGCCAGAACCACTTTCAATTCAAGGAGGAATCGGCATGCACTTCACCAGCGGATTTTCGCGTCGCGAATTTCTGGCGCATGCTTCATGCTTCGGAGTGTTCTATCTCGCTGGCCATGCGTATTCTGCTGCCGGCCCTCGCCGCAGAGTTGGCCGATGACCCCCGCATCTCCCAAACTCCGCTTGTCGACAAGGGCTTCGCCGCCGTGCGCAGAATCGCCAACGGCCTGTACGCCACCATCTCCGATTTTTCGAAGGGGTCCACGACCGTTTGTAACGGCGGGTTCCTCATCGGCAAGGACGCCGCGCTTCTCATAGAGGGCTTCACGACGCCGAGCGGCGCCGCGTTCCAGATGGATGCCCTGCGGATGGTGAGTCAGGTCCCCGTGAAAGCCGCCTTGGACACCCACTACCACTTCGACCATTCCATGGGGAACTCGTTTTACGGCGTGAATAACATTCCTCTTTGCGCCCACGCCACCGCCGCGAAACGCATCGTGGAAAGCTATTCACCCATGCAAGGAGCGGACAAAGAAGCCGTACTTGCGCCGCTCGAAAAGACCGTCAAAGAGGCGAAATCGGATGCCGAACGCGCGCACGCTCAGTCAGACCTCAACGCGGCCACGATTGTCTTCCAAGTCGTGAGCACCAGTGTCCTTAGCCTTCCCAACCATCCTCTCGATCCCGCAAAGCTGCCCATGTCCGTCGATTTGGGCGGTCTGACGGCGGTGCTTGAATCACATCCGAGACACTCCGGCACCGACGTCATTGCCAGAGTTCCTGAGCAGAACGTCGTTTACACCGGCGACCTCCTCTTCAGCGGCTGGTATCCGGTTTGTTTGGACGAAAAAGCGACCCTATCCGGATGGCGCGCCACGCTCAAGAAATTTGCCTCCTTCGACAAGGACACCCTGTTTGTTCCCGGCCACGGCCAGCTTTGCGGCCAGGAAGGCATTGCCTCCATCCGCGAAATGTTCGACGATATTGCCGGCCAAGCCGAAAAAATGTACAAAGCAGGTGTTCCCGCCGAGGAAGCACAGCATCGTTATGTTGTCCCTAACAAATTAAGAACTTCCCCATATTTGCCTGGGGCTTCACCATCGGTCCGGCCATCGCCACGCTGTATTCCGAATGGCAAGCGGCCAAGTCCTAACACGTCCCCGCGGGGACGCGGGCTGGAAAACAGAGGAGGTTAACGATGGATCTCGTCGTCGGTTCCACAGGTCTTGTCGGTCAGCAAGTTGCCCTCGGTCTCGGTCGTCTGGGGCGCAGGGTGCGCGCGCTCGTGCGCTGCGGAACGCATCATGAGAAAGCCGCTCCACTCCTTTCAGCGGGCGTCGAGATCGTTGATGCCGATCTCACCAAACCGGAATCCCTGCCTTCTGCCTGCGCGGGCGTGGAGACCCTTCTCACGACGGCTACGTCCATGCCTCAGGGCAAGGACGACGGGCTGCGCCGCGTCGACCACGATGGCACGCTCGCTTTAATTGAGAGTGCAGAGCGCGCTGGCGTGCGCCACTTTGTCTATACGTCTTATTCGGGGAACATTCGTGTGGACTCTCCGCTGGAAACGGCCAAGCGCGATTGCGAGAAGCGTCTTCTGTCCTCCAAAATGCGCGTCACCGTCCTCAGACCTTCTTATTTCATGGAAATGTGGCTGAGCCCGGCGCTCGGCTGCGACCCCGCCAACGGCCGCGCTCGCATTTACGGCACAGGCGACGCGAAAGTCAGCTACATCTCCGTTCACGATGTTGTCGCTTTTGCTTTGGCGGTGGCCACAAAGCCTTCGCACCCATCGGCGATTCTTGAGATGGGCGGGCCCGAGCCGCTGTCCCAGTTGGACGCCGTTGGAATCTTCGAGCGAACTCTGGGAAAGAAAGTGGAACTGGACCGAGTTCCGGTTGCTACTCTCGAAGAGCAGCACCGCTCGAGCGATCCGCTGCAAAAGACCTTTGCCGCCCTCATGCTCGGCTATGCCAAGGGTGACGAGATTCCGGGTGCGGTGGAAACGGCGCGCCGCTACGGCGTCACGCTCCACTCCGTCTCCGACTATGCCGCGACCCTTCGCAAAGCCGCCGCGGCACATTAGCTATCGCCCTGAGCATTCCCTGCAGCGATAGCCTTATGGTTGTTCGTTTTGCGGCGCGGCGCACGTATGCGCTGAGAATGGAAGCGAACAAATGGCGGGCAGGGTCGGTCGAGCACCGCCAGACGTTGCGCATCCGAATCCGTCATTCCGGAAAAATATCATTGAAACTATAAACCGCATGCACCGCGCCTTCCTCCGCGCCCGAAGTGTCTTCCCGGCGGCACAGCAGCGCCTGCATTCCTGCGGCTCGCGCCGCCTCAATCTCTTTTCCGGCATCCGATAGAAACAGAAACTGTGTCGCCTCGTACCCTGCCGACGCCGCGATCCGGCGGTAGCTCTCGGCTTCGGTCTTCGCTCCCACGTACGTGTCAAAGAAGGAAGCGATGTACGGCGTTAAATCCCCCGCTCGAACGCTCCCAAAAAGCAACATTTGTGCAAGCACGCTTCCGCTGGAATAAATAAAAACTGTCTTTCCTTGCCGCTTCCACCGTTCGAACGCCGGCGGCACATCCGGATACACTTCGCCTCTCAACTCCCCGCTCGCGTATCCCTGCTGCCAAATCTTCCCCTGAAGCGTTTTTAGCGGTGTGCACTTGCTGTCCCTGGCGATGAGCCATTGACCGTACGCAGCGCTCGAGCGCACCTGCTCTTGTTCGGAACCGTCGTGCCATGGCGGCGGCTTGAGTCCGCCCCGCTCATCGCGTTGCTGCTGAGCACGGAAGTCTTCCAAAAGCGCACGAATCTCCGAATTTCGATAGTTCTCATGCAAAAACGTTTCTAGCTTTCCGCTTGCGTATGGGAAAAGCGTCGTGCTCACGAAATCTACGGGAGTGGTCGTTCCTTCGATGTCGAGAAGGATGGCGCGGACTGGCGTTTCGTCAAAAAGCGGCACGCCGGTTACTTTGCTGGAATCTGTGGTGGAATGTAGCGCGGCCCCCAGCAGACAGGCTTATAGCTTCGGTCCACGCCGCTGCCGGTATAGTGAGGCGTCCAGCCGGACTTGTCTTGAAACAGGCGAATCGCCCGGATCCGACGGTCACCGCAGAGATCAAACCAGTGGAGCGTCCCGCGGGGCACGCGTATCAAGTCGCCAGCTTTCACCTCAATCGCCACCACCGGTCCTTGCGGCGGATGAATGTGGAACAGCCCGCGTCCGGAGATGATGTAACGCACTTCGTCTTCATCATGGGTGTGTTCGATGTTGAACTTCGCCAGCATGGCATCGAGCCCGGGAGTGTCTCGGTTCACGTCAATCACATCCGCCGTGACATACCCGCCCCGGCGCTTGCATTCTTCAAGTTGCGGAGCGTATGTGCTCAGCACTTGCTCCGCCGAAGCATCCTCCGGCAAATTCGCCGGAGTCTCCCAGCGCTCGTATTCGATGCCGATTCCTGCGAGGTAATCCCGTACCTCATCGTGTTCGAAAAGCGACCGTTGTTCGTCAGGAATTCGCAACAGAGCCATGGCGATCTGCTCCTGCCCGTGGCGTCCAGCCCTCACGCACTCTGTGCGGCGCCGGATCGCACCAGAACTTCCATCAGAAACTCCAGAATCTCCACGTGGCGCTTGGCTTCGGCCAAGCTTTCTCCCCAAGTATAAAGCCCATGCGCCTGCAAAAGGAATCCATGTATGCCTGGCGTTTCCCGCAGCGTGCTCGTGACGCGGTCCGCCAGCTCCACCACGTCCCGCGAGTTCTCGAGGATCGGCAGCCACTCGCGGTGCTTGTGGGTTTCTACCGCGGCCAAGCCTTTCAGCATCTCGTACCCTTCGAGCGCGATGCCGCCATGCCGCGCATGCGTGCCGGAAAGCACCGTGCTCCACACCGAGTGCGTGTGGAGCACTGCGCCACCTTCCACGTTGCGCACAATCGCCAGATGTAGCAGGGCCTCCGCCGAGGGCCGTCCTTCACCCCGCACCACATTCGCCGTTTCATCAATTTCGAGAAACTGTTTGGCCGACAAGGCGCCTTTGTCCAATCCTGTCGAAGTGATCGCCAGCCGCAGCGGCTTTCGCGAAATCACCACACTGAAGTTTCCGCTCGTTCCGAGCACCCATCCCCGCGCATAAAACCCTCTTCCAATCTCCGCCAAACTTTCCGCCGCCTTCGAGAAACTCCCGGAATTTTCCGTTTCCGGTCGAGCGCCTCGGCGAGCCGGGATCACTTTCGAGCGGCCTTTGGGGGTTTTCATCTCCTCTCATTATAATCATGGATGCTCCCTTACATAAGCCGCCAGCAGGCCCAGCTCCCGCTTATACACAGGGTGCAGCAGCCGCGCGGAAAGAAAGCGCTCAATCTTGCCGGCGATGCCCTTTCGCACCGAAAGCTCCGTCCTGATCGTCACTCGCGAATGGCCCGAGCCCGGATCAGGATCGACAACAAAAGTGGTCACCGCACCGTTGTTATCCAGATCCGTCTCCGCCAGCACGCGTCCTGGCTCCGGCTCGCTAATCGCCGCCCGAAAGGTCTGCTTTCTACCGAAGACGCTCATCTGAAAGCGGATGATCGTTCCTCTTCCAACTCCTCCTTTCTCGACCACCATCTCGCTAAACTGTTTCGGCAAGATGTGCGGATGACCATTGTGATAGTCCGCGATCACCGCGTACACGCGGCTCGGCTGCGCCGGCACGACCGCCGTGGCGGTAATCACGTGCTTTGGTTTTGAACCACTCTCCATGATCGCCTGTCTATTTTGCGTAATCGCTCAGCCGCACTAGCTCCAGGTCCGGTGAATCAAAAACATCTCGCTGCAGCCAGAACAGATGGCCTGAGCCGTAGATGACCAGCACGCGGTCGTCCGGCGAATCAATCATTCCCCGCAGGTTGCTGTAGATCCGGATGTTGCGCTGATACCATGCTGCCAGCAAGTCCGGACCCGGATACTCGCCGTTCCCCGCAAACTGCGCCAAGCTCATATAAAACTCGTGATCCCGTCTCACGTGCTCGTCCTGATTGATGTAGCGCAGCAAATCGGTGATGGTTCCTTTGCTCAGAACCGCAGACATCGCTTCGATTTCTTTTGGCACTTGCGAGATCAATCCGTTCAACAGCTCCTCTTTCCCGTTTTTCTTTGCGAATTGCGCGATCGGGTCGAACGGGAAGTCGCCCTGAATGTCGATGCCACAGACCTGCTTGTGCCCCAGTTCTTTCGCCAACCGGAAGCCGATCTGATCGCTCTCGCTCCGCGTCAGCGAGTAATTGCCCGCAAGATAGTCCTCGTACTGCTTCCGGATTTTCTCACTTCCCGCGGGCGACTCAAGCGCGATTTTCGTCGGCTGAAACCTCTTGAGCATCTCCGCCAGGTCGCTTAGCTCTTTTTGCCGCCTCGGCGCCAGCACATCGTCAACCTGCAAGTTGAACATGTCTCTTCCCGGATTGGCCATGTGGAAGACGCCAAGGACCAAAACGCGTGCCTTCTTCGCCGATGTCGTTCTGACCGCTTCCTTCGTTTGAGCCGAGGCGGCGGCCACCAACACGAACAGCAAGCCCACGGTCATAAGACTCACTCGCTCAATCTTCATTTCTTCCTCCTTGGGCAACCCTTTCTTGGGTAATCTCGACCAAGTCCCTTAAGCAAAGCTGCTGTACTCGCGAGAACCCGCTCCTCTCCACCTAATATACGTGTCCTGAGGCTGCTTCTTGCCTGCTTTTCCCCATTTCTTTGGCGATCCTTAGCGTCCCAGAGGGCAAGGGCAAACGAGCTACCGTCGGCCAGTTCCGAAATGCTGTTGCCGTGGAAGGGATGGCCGTCACCGGGGCTGCCAGCGGCCATTTCGGAAATAAGTTTTTTGTTATTTGGGCGCCTCAAGGCGGGAATCACGCCCGCGTCAAGCGAGTATTTACTTCAGAGTAAGAGGGAATGAAATCCTGGGGATAGAGGTCGGTCTGCCCTCCTGAGCGGGACGCTTGGGAGTGTCGAAGCGCAACTTCTCGCTTTCTCCGGGTCCTTACCGGGAAGCCACATCTTTTCATCCAAAGCTCCGGGCTTAAACGCTCAAGCGACTCTAGATTTCTTGCCGGCAAAGCCCGGTCGGCTTGCTCCGTCTTCGCGGCTGCGGCATTCTGTGAGATATGCATTTCACCTCGCCCCGCCAATGGATTGATGCGCTGTGGCTTCTCTTTGGCGCGTATTGGCTGGCATCGGCGCTCAAGAGAAAGAAAACGAAACAGCGCGAGACCATCCTTCAACGTTTTGCATACACGCTTCCGCTGGGGCTGGGCTTTTACTTCCTCTATGAACCACATCCGCCTTATGGCTGGCTGAGCGCCCCTTTTCTTCCCGCCAGACCTGTCGGCGCGTGGCTTGGCGTTGCCCTGACAGCCAACGGCATTGCTGTGGCGTTTTGGGCGCGTTGGCATCTCGGCACGAATTGGAGTGGTGTGGTCACGCTCAAACAAGGCCATGAACTGATTCGAACCGGGCCCTACCGCGCCATCCGTCATCCGATCTACACGGGCATTTTGCTCGCGCTTCTCGGTACCGCCATTACCTTCGGAGAAGTCCGCGCGCTGCTCGCGGTGGCGATCGCATGGCTCTCCTTTTACATCAAGGCCCGCCGTGAAGAATTGTTTCTCAGTCAGGAATTTGGCCCCGGTTTCGCAGAACACAAACAGCGCACGGGAATGTTCCTCCCAAGATTTTCCTGATCGGTGCGCCATTCCGCAGATTTGTTCCGGGCCCGGCAATGTGTCTAGGTTCCGCTCATCTCGTCCGCGCGAAACTGCGCGGAGGTCTTGCTGCATCCTGCCTCGCATTTCTGAATCAACTTCTGTACAATCCCGTTGCTTTATTGAGCTTTTGTTCGCCCAGGGGCGCCATGAAACTAAATTCCACGCTTTTGAAGAGCACTGTCGTTGCAGCATTGGGAGGGCTGCTGTTCGGATTCGACACCGTCGTCATCGCCGGAGCCATCCAGCCGCTCAAATCGCTCTATCATCTTTCGCCTTTCTGGGAAGGGTTTACCGTTGCCGCCGCGCTCGTGGGCACCGTGGTTGGTTCCATGCTCGCCAGTATTCCGGGCGACAGCCTGGGCCGCCGCGGCAGCTTGCGCTGGATGGCGATACTCTACGTGGTTTCCGCGGCGGGGTGCGCTTTTGCATGGAACTGGAGCGCCCTGGTGCTTTTTCGCTTCATCGGCGGCCTGGGCATTGGCGGATCCTCCGTTCTCGGGCCCATGTACATCGCGGAGATTTCCCCGGCCAGATGGCGCGGGCGGCTGGTCGGCTGCTTTCAATTCAACGTGGTGTTTGGGATTCTGCTTGCCTATTTCTCGAACTACTTGGTCGGCACGATGGGCTTTGGCAGTGCGGAATGGCGCTGGAAGCTTGGCATTTCCGCCCTGCCCGCGCTGCTTTTCCTGGCGATGCTTTTTGGAATACCCGAGAGCCCGCGCTGGTTGGTCAAGCAGGGAAGAACGAACGAAGCCGGGGACGTGCTTCGCCTGACCGGTGAAGAAAATGCGGACCAAGAGCTGAGAGAAATCGTAGAGTCCATCGACGCGGAGCACGTCAAGGGCGACGCGCTCTTCTCCGCAAAATACCGCGTCCCCATTTTCCTGGCCGTCACCATCGGAATGTTCAATCAACTCTCCGGGATCAACGCCATCCTGTACTATCTGAACAGCATCTTTGCGTTCGCCGGCTTCAGCAAGGTCTCTAGCGACCTGCAATCCGTTGCCGTCGGTGCCACCAATCTCATTTTCACCGTGATTGCCATGTCCGTGATCGACAAGCTCGGGCGCAAGACGCTGCTGCTCGTGGGATCGGTGGGGACGTGTCTTTCGCTTGCCGGTGTCGCCGCCATCTTCCTGACGGGCCGTCACGAAGATTTGCTGGTATGGATGCTGATTGGCTTCATCGCCTTCTTTGCGTTTTCCCAGGGCGCGGTGATCTGGGTCTATCTCAGCGAAGTTTTTCCAAACCGCGTGCGCGCCAAGGGCCAAAGCCTCGGCAGTTTTTCTCACTGGATCATGAACGCGCTGATTTCCTGGACGTTTCCTCTTATGGCTGCGTCTTCCGGCGGCTACCCGTTCGCGTTTTTCTCCGCGATGATGGTGGTGCAATTCTTCGTCGTGCTTTTTTTCTATCCGGAAACCAAGGGCATCTCGCTCGAAGAGATGCAAAAGAAACTCAAGATCGCGTAACGCCCTTTTCAGCTGCGTGCAGGCTAGTCCGTGACGCCGTATTGTCGAACCGGCATCGACATTCTCACGCTTCGTTCCTCAGGCATCTCCGTCCATTGGTCCTCTGGATTCCCGCTGGCCTCGAAGGCGGCGGCAACTTTGCTATCGGGGCATTCCTTGTAAACGTATGTGCACCCGAGTCTGTTGGAAAGACCACCCGTGGCAAACACTTTCAACCAATCTTCGCGTGGCAGCTTGGCCTTGTCGTTGCAATCGAACCCATGACGCCAACGATCCACTTTGTGTCGTCCTCGTCGCACGCTTTCATCTGAATCGGAGCGAAGGAAGTCCCCGTCAGCAATAGAACTATCAGTGGCGGCTGGCGGACTTTGCCGTCCTCGCGGCGAGCCGCTGGCGTGCATAATCGCTCCACGGGCTTGACGGGTCGAGCTGCAAATAAGCTTGCCAGTGCTCGCGCGCCTCGTCGAAGGCCCCCAGCTTCTCGCACACCAGCGCGAGGTTGTAACGCGCGTCGGGATGATTCAGATCGAGGCGCACAGCCAGCCGCAGATGCCGCCGCGCCTCTTCCTGTTGGCCCATTTCTTCCAGGACGCTGCCCAGATTGAAATGCGCCAGCGCGCTTTGCGGGTCGATTTCTATGGCGCGGCGGTAGCATTCCCCAGCCTTTTCAAAATTCCCTTGCTCGTAGTACAGCGTTCCGCAATTGATGAGTGCGTCCGTGCGCTGCGGATCCCGTCGCAGAACATTTTCGTAGGCGTCGATGGCCTGCGTCCAGGTCTTGCGGTTTGCGCGGTCCGCTTCGTAGTCGAGCGCCAGCGCGAACCACTCGTCGGCGCCGCGCTCGGAAATCACTTGGACTTCTTCGTCCAACTGGCGCGTCTCGAAATTCATCACAAACTGGCCGGTCAGCGGTTCCAGGCGTGCGCCTTCGCGTTCCACGATCACGTCCTTGCCATCGGAAAGAACGCGCAATTCAGTCAGCGGCGCCTGCACTTGCGAAAGTTTCTCACGCAGCGCCGCGAGAGCGCGCCGCAGGCGGCTGGCGGGAACCCCCGTTTCGATCAACTGCTTTACCGTGCGCAGCGCGATCAGATCGCGAAAGTCGTAGAAGCGGCTCCCCTGATCTTTCCGCGCGGAGACCAGCTCGAGTCGGTCCCAGTAGTCCAATTGTTTTGGAGACAGACCCAGAATACGCTGGACTTCGTCGCGGCTGAATCGGTCCGTGGTGCCCATGAAAAATCGAGTGTACTGCTTTCTCTAACCGACGGCCTTCTTCCCCCTCTTCGGAACGGCCACCGGACCCGCCGAAGCGGCTGGCTCGACCGCGCGCACTGGCGGCTTCTTCGCGGGCGCCTGCCGTTCGGCCAGGCTCTTCTTCAGCGCTTCCATCAAATCAATCACCGGAGCCATGTGGGGTTGTGCGACTTCGGTCACTTCCTGGCCCTTGAGCTTGGCTGCGATCACCGCGCGCACATTGTCTTGGTAGGTGTCGTGGTATTTCTCCGGCTGGAACGGCACGGCAAGGTTTTCGATTAGTTGCTGCGCGAGTTTCCTTTCCTGATCCTTCAACTCGACATTGTCCGTCGAGGACGATTCGGCGGCGCGGATTTCATTCGAGTAGAACATGGTGTGCAGCGTCAAGCCTTTCGAGCTTGGCCGAATCACCACAATGTGTTCGCGCTGGTGCATGGTGAGCTTCGCGATAGCTGCGTACCCTGACTCCTCCATTGCGTTCATCAGCAATTTGTACGCCTTCACGCCGCCTTCATCCGGCGCCACGTAGTAAGAGGCGTCGAAGTACAACGGATCCACTTCGCCAAGCTTTACGAACTCCAGGATCTCCATGACGCGCGCCGAGGGCGGCTCAATCTTGTCGAGCTCTTCTTCGGTGAAGAGCACGTACTGATCTTTTTCGTATTCGTAGCCCTTGACGACTTCCGAGCGCTCGATGATGCGGTTGTGGGTGGGACAGAACAAGGGCTGCTTAACGCGCGTGTGGCATTCCTTGTGGAGCTGGTTGAAGCTGATCCGCTCGCTACGCGCCGCCGTGGTCATCCGCACGGGAATCGAAATTAAACCGAAAGTAAGATGTCCCTTCCATACCGTTGAAGCCATGCAGAAACTCCTTTGCAAAAGTTTCCCAGGGTCTCTTCTTTAGAGCCGATACCAGCCAAAAGGGGTTGCTGCTTTGTAAGGTTAGTCGGCGCCCAGGGAGAATGCAAGGCGAATCCGTGGAGGCCCATGCCGAAAAAGGCAGAAGGGATGAGCGGAGTGACACCGCACGCGAAATCAAGAGGGCAGGAAACGAATTCGGCGGTCCACGGGCCGGCGGATAGCCCTGCGGACTACATAGCCACCAGCTGCAAGTCGCAGCCCTACCCTGACTTTCATACAGATTTGTCTGCGGGCGGTCCTGCTGTTTCGCTAGGATGCGCTTGGGGGTCCTTGAAAGGAGAGGTTGTAGCCGTCGGGGTCGGCGATGGTAAAGCGCCGCATTCTGTAGACGGTGGTCATGGGCTTCTCCAACACCCTCACTCCGAAGGAAAGAAGTTGATTGAAGGTGGCATCCACATCCGGGCAGCCGAGGAACAACGCGGTGTCGGAGTGGGCGGCGACGCGGGCCGGATCGGGCGCAGGAGGGCGCTCGCCTTCGTCATAAGCCGTGTTGAGCATGAGTGTGTTGCTGCCCCGACGCAGCATGGCCCAATGGAAGTAATCGCCTTGGGGGCTATGGACGATTGGGGAGTTGCCGACGAGCTCGAAGCCGAGCACCTCGCGGTAGAACTTCACCGACGTGGGCATGTCGAAAACCTGCAGGAGCGGACAGAGACCGTCAACGTCGAGAGCCATGAGACCCTCCTTTCAGCGCCACCACGGAGTCCAGGGCGGAAGTGAATAGTACCCCCGTCTTAGGAACCCAAATGTTCGTACGCAGCGAGCGTGGTTGGGTAAGTGTCGGAGCTTGCCTGCGGCGGGCTCAAAGCTCCACTGACAAAGCGGCGTCGAGCCGCCCCGCCCCACCGGCAAGATGGCCGCACCACGAGAGGCAGCGGTCACGGAGCGGGGGTGCGGTAGAATGCCCGCGTGATCACTCCGTCGCCTGGCCGGCGGAGCACATCTGGCAGCGGGAGAAGTTGGCCAGTCCGAGCAACCCTTCGGCTTCAACTGCTTGGCCTGGTCGTAGTAGTGGATGCTCTTGCGGCAAACGTTCCAAGCGTCGCGCCGTTCCTGAAAGGCGGCGTTGTAGAGCTCGCAAGCCTCGTGGAGCTGGTTCTCGAGAAACTGAACCTGGGCTTGCTTGGAGTACAGCCGGTATTGGTAGGCGAAGCGCATAAGCAGGAGTATACAAAGAGCATAGGTCTAAGGCAGACAAAAAGCGAAGACGAACGAATCTATGAGTAAGTTGGAAGAGTATAGGCGGAAGAGGAAGTTTGACCGCACGCCCGAGCCTGCAGGAGCGGAGCGGGGCGACGCGGAGGGTCGCGGTCTCGAGCCTCGCCGGGAACGGGGGGACAAACCCGCGGCTACAAAAGCGGAGGTAAAAGAGATTCCTCGCGCCGCTCCCTCTGACTCTACTCAGGGCAGGCGGAGTGACCGCACTGGCACGCGCCTGCCGAAGCCGATGCCCAAGCTGCGGCTGCAGGCCCGTCCAACGGAAGAGTACGGAAGTACGTTCGTAGTGCAGAAGCACTCCGCGACGCGGCTGCACTACGATTTCCGGCTGGCGATTGACGGGACGCTGAAGTCGTGGGCGGTGCCGAAGGGGCCGTCCCAGTGCCATGCGGACAAGCGCTTGGCGGTGCAGACCGAGGATCATCCACTGGAATACGGCGGCTTCGAGGGGAAAATTCCTGAAGGCAACTACGGCGCGGGAAGCGTGATGGTGTGGGACCGCGGCTCGTTTGTTGTGGAAGACGACCCCGGTAAGCTCCGCGGGCCGACGCCCGACGCATTACAGCAACTGCAACGCGGGGAGATCAAGTTCAGCTTGAACGGGGAGAAGCTGCGGGGCAGCTTCGTGCTCGTCAAGCTGAAGCGCAGCGAAAAGGGCAATGAGTGGCTGCTCATCAAGCACAAGGACGCCGCCGAAGATCCCAAGTGGAACATCGAAGAGCATGACGGGTCGGTTCTGAGCGGTCGGACCATCAAAGAAATTGCCGAGGAGGCGCCGCCGAAACGCAGCCCTGTTCCAATCCGTGCCGCGGGGGTCGAGGGCGCACGCAAAGGCGCGATGCCGTCGCGCATCGCACCAATGCTGGCGACGCTCGCCGAGCGTCCGTTTTCCGATCCCTACTGGCTTTTTGAGATTAAGTGGGATGGCGTGCGCGCCCTCGCGTGGATTGAAGGCGGGGCGTTGACGCTGCGCTCGCGCAACAATGTGGACATCACTTCGCGGTATCCGGAATTGGCTACGCTTCCTAAAGTTTTTGCCGCGAGCCAAGCGATTCTCGATGGCGAGATTGTGGCGCTCGATGCGCGCGGCCACAGCGATTTCCAGCGCTTGCAGGAGCGCATGCACGTGCGCACGCCGGGCGAAAAGCAGTTGCGCGAGACACCGGTGGTTTATTTTGCGTTCGACCTTCTCTATTGCGACGGATATGACCTGAGGGGCGCGCCGCTGCTGGAACGCAAGCAATTGCTGGAGCGGCTGCTGCATGCATCGCAGCGGTTTCGTTATTCCGACCATCAGTTGGAGCACGGAAAAGAGCTGTTCGAGCTGGCCAAAGAGAGCGGACTGGAAGGAATTGTCGCGAAGCGCGCGGACAGCGCTTATGTGGGCGACCGCAGCGCGAATTGGGCGAAGCTGAAAGTGAACCAGACGCTTGACGCGGTCGTCGGCGGCTGGACCGAAGCGCGCACGGAGGCGATTCCCTTCGGGTCGTTGTTATTGGGCCTGTACGAAGGGAAGAAGTTGCGCTTCATTGGGCATGTGGGGAGCGGGTTTGACGCCAAGAAGCACGCCGAATTGAACAGCAAGTGGAAGGAATTGGCGGCGTCTACGTGCCCGTTTGAAAGCGTGCCCGAAACCAACGAAAAGCCGTCCTGGGTAAAGCCGGCGGTGGTGGCTCGCGTGAAATATAGCGGATGGACGCAAGAAAAGTACTTGCGCCACCCGGTTTTCATTGGGCTGCGCGAGGACGTGAAACCAGAGGACTGCAAATGGGAGAGCGAAGTTGCGGCTGGGCCAGCGGCCGTGGTGCGCGCGCCGGAAGTCGTGGGCCGCGTGATCAGCGGCACGGCGCAAATCGAACAGGAATTGTTCAACGGGCGCGCGGAAACGATCACGATTGAGCTGGACGGGAAACGGCTGCGGTTCAGCAACCTGAACAAAGTTTATTTTCCGGAGTCCGGATACAGGAAACGCGACCTGCTGGCTTACTACTACCGTATTGCGGATTACATCCTTCCGTTGCTAAAGGATCGCGCACTGGTTTTGCGCCGCTATCCCGACGGTATCCAGGGACAGGCGTTTTTTCAAAAAGATTTGCGCGAAGGCGTGCCGGAATGGCTTAAAACTGTGCCGATCGAATCCGAGGAGCGCGGCAAACAAATTCACTACGCGACGGCGGACGATCGCGCCTCTCTTTTGTTTTTGACCGGACTCGGCTGCATCGACCACAATCCGTGGTCCAGCCGCCTCGATGACCTCGATCATCCCGACTATTTTTTCTTCGACCTCGATCCTTCCGACGGCACGGAGTTTTCGGTGGTCGTCACCATCGCTCGAGCGCTACAGGAAAAGCTCGAAGAATTGGGGATCGTGAGTTTTCTGAAAACTTCCGGCGCAACGGGATTCCACATCTTCATACCGGTGGAACCGGTTTACACGTATGAGCAGTTGCGGACCTTTGGCGAAATCATCGCACGCACCGTGACGGCGCAGCATCCCAATTTAGTGACCAACGAGCGGTCTGTCGCGAAAAGGCCTGCGGGGCGCGTACTTATTGACGTGCAGCAAAATGCCATGGGCCGGCCGCTGGCTGCGGCGTATTCGGTGCGAGCGTTTCCCAAAGCGCCGGTTTCCGCGCCAGTGTTGCCGCATGAGTTGCGGTCGAGCCTGCGGCCGGAAAGTTTCAACATCAATACGATCTTTGCACGGCTGAAGGAGAAGGGCGACTTGTGGAAAGACTTTTGGAAGAGTCAACAAAGAATTGAAAGGGCCATCGAGGCACTGAGCAGCCGGATCCAATAGTTCTTAGTGTTTCTTTCGGCTCAAGCTGCGCTGTGATTAAATGCCTGGCCCCGGAGGTGCTTTATTTTTTCAACTGGTCAGCTTCGCGTGGGGACATCGGGATATTCCTATAAACAGTGGAAAGGGAATTTCTATCCCGACAAGCTGCCCGACAAGGAAATGCTGAGCTACTACGCCACGCAATTCTCGACGGTGGAGATCAATCACAGCTTCTATCGGATGCCCACCGAGAATTTGCTGCTGAACTGGGCGAAAAGCGTGCCGGAAGGGTTTCGTTTTGCGTTGAAGGCTAATCAGCAGATTACCCACATTCAGCGGCTGCGCGGCTGCGAGAGCACGCTGAAACGTTTCTTGGAAGTAGCCAGCGTGTTCCAGGAAGGGGATCATCTCGGCCCGATCCTGGTACAGCTTCCGCCTTCGTGCAAGTTCGACAAGCCCTTGTTGGAAGACTTTCTGGCGCTTCGCCCACCTGCTTTCGCTTTCGCTTTTGAAGTGCGCCACGCGTCATGGTACACCGACGAAACGTATGCGGTTCTTCGCAAGCACGAGACCGCGTTGTGCATTGCTGAGACGGAAAAGCAAACGCCTCCCGATGTGCTGACGGCTAACTTTACATACGTCAGGCTGCGCCTTGAAAACTACACACCCAAGCAATTGGCTGCCTGGAGAGGGCGCTTTAACACCTGGCTGAGCCAGGGCGTCGACGTGTATGCGTACTGCAAACACGAAGACGAAGGTAAAGCTCCTGCCTACGCCCGCAAGATTCTGGGAAGCGACGGTTCAGTGCCGAAGAAATAGAAAGCAATGCGGAGTGACGACGTGCCAGCCTACCGCATGTCCGCACAACTGCCCGCAAAACCTGCCGCCAGATGCTTTATCAGTCAAATCAATGCAGCACGTTTCCCGCGAGCAGCATAGCGACGGGTTCGATCGACATGCCCGCGCGATGTTGGCAATAACCCATTCGTGCATTGCTCCATCGCCGGCTAGCAGCCTCCGGGTGAAAGTCAGTTCTTTCAACCTGGTGTAACTTCCATCGCTCAACAATTTCTGTAGAGTGCCGAGCGGATTTCTGGAGCACTGCTGATGGACATGGGAACGCGGCGACGAAGACAGCGGCAAGAGCAGATGTGGATCACGCATACCAGGAGCAGCATGCGGTCTCGACTAACGGAGAGCATGGTTTAGGATCTCCCTCACAACGTGCTTGGAGTCGAAATAGGTCTCGGCAATCTGCCGGGCAGCCTCGCTGTGCCGCCGATAGTTCGTGTTGACAGCTTCCAGCGCATCGGCTGCTTCCTGAAGAGAGGAGAAACGAAACATTCCTTCTCCGTTGGGGAGGAATGAGCTGGGACCTGTATTCTGCACGACCGCAGGTTTTCCGCTAGCTAGGTAGCAGAGTGTGCGGTCGCTGATCCAAGACGTTTGTAGCTTGATATAGGAAGGCTTGGCGCAACTGAACTCCCCGCGCGAACGCTGAATATAGGCCTGATACATCTCAGGCGTACTGGCGACTTCACATGCGTGCCGGATGCGCCAACCACAATTCTCCAACTTTTTCCGCTCCTCCATGTCTCGCTCCGTGCGCAGAACCAGCGCCAACTCCAGGGGCTGACGAGTGAAACCCGGCAGATCGGCGAACGGCAAGAAAGCAACCCGCTTTGTGTTCTCGTAGCTTTTATCGCGGTCCACAACCCAGTCGGAGGAGTCCCAGGTAGAGACTGTCGTGAAGGCTTCGCAACACGGGTCGAAGGTGTAGGGCCAGCGTTCGAGGCAAACCGCCGGCCAGATGTGAATCCAACGGGGACCGCCGGTTGCAATCTTCTCACCGGATCGGCCAACGCCCTCGCCAATGGTGAAGTAAAAATTATGGTCGGGCACGCGCAGCTGTCCACGGGTCATCCAAAACTGCAAAAGGCCGGGATCGATGTCCACCAGGGCTGTACGCTGGAAGTATGGAAGCAGCGCGGGACTGATAGCATAGTGAAAATTCAGCAGCAGATCCGCGCGCTCAAAGATCGCTTCAGCCTCGCCACGGGTCATGTTGAGGTACTCTTCCGGCGGTTCGGGTGAAGGCTCTTTGCTCTGCGTGCGGTAGAGGACGCACTTCCCGCGCAGGCCATATTGTTCCATCCGTGCTTGGAACGTGGCGAGTGCGGCGGCTTCCAGTTCCTCACGCCCCTTGCTGCGAAAAGCTTCAAGCCAATAAACGTCGTGGCCCAAAAGCCGCAGGCCGAGAACATATTGCAGATAGACCCAGAAGTGTCCACCTCCCTGAGGATAATTCGCGACGTCGTATGGTGAAATGACAACGGTCGCCATTGCTAGACTCTAGACCAGGCCAAGCCGCTTCGCTGAGGCGTGAAGTTGATCGTAGCGCGGGATGTTTTTCTCACGGACGGCCCAATCGGGCCGCTCTCCGAGCCAACGGAAATGCAGGTAGATTCTTGCGGCATCGAGGGTACGTCTGAAGGTTCGAGGTGCTGCTTCAGGCCGGCGTGCGGATACGTAAGCGCATTCGCACTCGCGCACAAGGTCGGCGGGCCAGTGCTTTCCTTCCGTCAGCGCCGCCAAGTCGATCTCACCTGCGGCGATTGCAGCCGATTCCCAGTCCACCATGAACACGTTTTCGTTTCGAACCAGGATAGTCTTGGCGTAGAACTCGCCGTGAATAACGGTCTGTGGCTGGGCCAGCAAAGGCGCAAACCACTCATTGGCACCGCATAGTATGGTGAGCCAGGGAAAGCGGCCGTGCAGCGGGCGCGAGAATTCGAAAGTTCGTTGCGCCCAACCGCGGTAATACTCTGCGTCGTACCGTCTCAAGAATGCCAACGAGGGATCGTCGATGCGGTGCACGTGCACGGTGTGGAAATTCCCAATCCAGCAAGCGGCCTGGGTCATCGCCCGGGGTTGACGTGTTAACCGCTTCCAAACCATGTCGCTCAAACGAACGCTCCGATACACATATTCCAGGAATAAGGAGATGTCACCGGTGTGAGGGTCTGTATGCGCTCCCAGACACTTCGGTTTGAAGTTTGGCAGCGAGTGCAGCACGCGACGATAGACCTCGGTTTCATAGGGAACATCCCCGCGGTGCCCGTAACACGCATGGCTTTGGCCTGCCTGGTACTTGATGAACACCCGCCGTTTGCGGCCATCCGGCAATTGACAGGTGACGATCTCATTCGGGAAAGTGCTCATAAATGGCGGAAGAGTCCTGCTCAGGATGCGCACGGAGCGCTGTTTATCCGCATCAGGTCCCAGAGCGCTCGCGAGCCGGAGTGTCAGAGTCTGCGAATCAGGCAGCAGCGATGCCGGGGTTTTCAATGTGTCGCGCCTTGCATTTCGGTCTCGCATGGCAGCACCGGGGCAAGATCTTCAAACCATTGATCGACTTCGGCCAATGACTCCCAGGCCCAAGGCACTCGATCCTGCACGAGAGCAATGGCAGGCCAGATAATACGATTGGCCAAGCGTGCATACTCAGCGGTCTCAAACAAGAGGTTCAACACGGGCTTAGGCGGTAGACACCAACCTGCTCGTGCCGTCTCCTCGCGGTACACCTCCAAGACCCAAGCCCGCTCCTGAGGTGGTAAACGAACGAGAAAGGTCGAGATGTCGTAGCTTGCTGGTCCAACGGAGGCATGGTCCCAGTCAATAAGGCGCACGTGGAGCCCACGGGGAGTAGGGATAACGAAAACGTTGATGCCCCACAAATCGCCATGCAGCAAAGTCTCAGGGCCACCCCATGCGGCCAGCGCGCGTGCGCGGTGCGGCAGTTCTTGCCGCAATTTGTCTAGCCGTTTCAAGAGACGGGCTACTACCGAGGTTTGCTGTGGCAAGGCTTGGCACGCTTCCAACGCGTAAGTAGCATCGCGCACATTCGCATCGTAGAAGTGAATACCCAGGTCGCAACCGTGAAGCCGGACTTCCCCCAGCAGCGGGTGCCGGGCGAACTGTAGGTGAAGTTGCGCAATCAGCTTGATTGCGGCGCTCACCTTTTCGCGGTCGAGTCGGCTGGTATCGAGTTCGCACGGCCCGAGGTCGTCATAAACATGCCAGGCGCAGTTGCCGCCGGGCTCGGCCACGCTGCCGAGCAACGCTGGACCGCTATCCCTCATGCCCACTGCGGGCAACCAGCGTTCGGCTATCAATGCACCGCGCAAAGCGATTTCCGGCCTCAGCCGCTTCACGATTACTTGACGAACGTGGCCATTGATGGCGAAGCGCAGCCGGAAGACGCGCAGGCCGCGAGGTTGTAGCGTCTGCTCTTCTATCAACCGGCCCTCTGCCTCGTGACCGCCAAGCAGCTCCCGCAGCAAGCCCCGCAGCTGGGCCAAGCCAGGCTGGCCTCGACTTTCGAGCAGATGGTCCAAGCCTTCAATCATGTCCTGCTCCTTTGGAAGGTGTTTAGTGCTCCAACGATTGAGGCTTCATAGGATCGCAGCAGGGCAGCGGCCTTGACCAGATGCTCGGGAGGGACGGATTCTTGTCCTGTGGTAGCCCAACTCACTTGGTCGACGAGGCGGAGGAGGTTGCCGCAGGCAGCCACAGCTTGGATGCCGCGTAAATCCAGACCCGCATGCTCACGGTTCAAGGTGGACCAGTAGAGACTAAGGTCGGGACTGGCCGCACGGTCAGTGAACTGAGCCAGATCGGCTGCCGGCACACCCCAGCCAGCGAATTCCCAATCGAATACCAACAGAGCAGGGGAGGTGGCCGTCTCGCGGATGCGCAGATTCTTGTTCACAAAATCTCCATGCACGAGTGTCCGCGGCACAAGATCACAGATTCTTTCGATTTCTTTCCACAGCGATTCGATCAAATCGATATGTGCAGCGACCCTGCGAAACACCGTTCCATCCTCAACCGGCAATGCACTGCCCGCCAGGTGATACAGCAACGTATTCCGGCTGCCGCGCAGCAATCCCAGATAATGATCGAGTTCGCGGGCCGGGAGGCAGGCCTCGAGCCCGGTCGATGCAGCAGCTAATTGTGTTTTCGCCAACCAGCAGGCCGCAAGCTCGCGATGCTGGGAAAGCTGAGGCGAATACCTGACCCCGGCAGCATCTTCCAGGAAAAGCCAGCAGAACTCCCCCTCTGACTCTTCGACTACTCCGTAGCAGTGCAATGCAGGCAGCCCGGTAAGCGGCAGTATCGTTTTGTAAATCGTATATTCGATACGCGCCGTGGCTGTCCGGCATCTCTTCGCAATGACTCTCGCGGCATCTTGTTCTGCTTGGCTGAGCCGGTAAACCGTGCTGTACCTTCTCCGTTGCAGAACTTCAAGGCTGCCTGGCTCCCAAGGGTCTGATTGCACTTGAAGCCAGGCCTGGACGGCGCGATGCTCACGAACGCCTTCGATCAGAACTTCGGTCATCGTTCCCTTAGACATGGGCATGGCTCGCCGCAGTGCCGAAGGCCGGCGTTTGTGGCAGAGGCTCTCCTCGGGCGGCGCGCTCCGCCGCGGCGTAGAAGTACTGCGCCAGCAGCCGCGGCGCGTCCGGAACACCCTTGAAACCAGGGATGCTGCACATGTCCACAACGTATGGCGTTCCCTCACTTTCAATGATGTCCACGCCGTAGAGATCAATGCCGAACGCGCGGCCGCACTGCAAGGTAATCTCACGTAACTCGGGCGAGAGCATGAATAACTCCCCCTGTTTTTCTTCTTCGGTTCGGCGCGGAAATACCTTCTTCACGCCAAAGAGTTGTCCGCCGATCGCGTAAATCTTGCGATCCCGGCCGTCATTATTGTGGTAACGCTGGGCGAACACCGGCTCGCGGCCGCAATCCGTGCCCGCGAGCTCGGCACCGGTCCGTACGATGCGAACATGGTGGCCGCCGGATCCCTGATACGGCTTGATGACCAGCGGACCCGAGTCCAGCAGCGGGAGCAACTGATCGGGGTGAGAGGCAAGGTATGTGTCAGGCGTAGGCACGCCGGTGGCTTGCAGGATTCGTGAGGCGATGACCTTGTCGCGTAACGCGGCGGACACCGGATACGGATTCACCATGACGGCGCCCAGTTCATGAAGCGCGCCTGCCAAGCTGAGGGAGAGCCCGCTGGTGTGGCGCAACACATACAGGTCATGCTCGATCGAGACTTTTGATAGATCGCGCATCTCGTTCAGCGGGTGTATGACGTCGACGACTGCGCCGGATTCTGCGAGCATCCGCACGACGATTGGCATGAAGCTTCTGCTGTGGCAGGAGTAGTGTGGGAGCAGGAATCCGATACGCACTTTGTTCATCGTCTAGCCTTCCTATCTGCACACCGTCTCACGCCGAGCGCTCGGCTCAAACGCCGCAAGCTGTCCCTTTTCGATTCTCACGATGACATCGCATTGCTTCAAAGCACTGTGGCGGTGCGTAATCAAGAATGTGGTCCGGCCTTCCATGAGGCGCTCCAGGGCTTCTAAAATGGCCGCTTCTGTTCTGATATCCACGGCGCTGGTTGGCTCGTCGAGAATCAATATCGGCGCATCTTTCAGGAAAGCGCGAGCGAGGGAAATGCGTTGACGCTCGCCTCCGGAGAGGCGCATCCCGCGTTCACCAACGAGCGTCCGATAACCTTCGGGAAGTTGCGAGATGAATTCGTGAGCGCTTGCGGCCTTTGCCGCGGCTACGATTTCCGTTTCGCTCGCGCTGGGCCGGGCATAAGCAATGTTTTGAGCAACGCTCGTGGAAAACAAGACGGACTCCTGGAGGACGATGGCAAACTGGTTGCGCAGATCGGTCAATTTGTAGTCCCGCAGATCCACACCATCAAGCAAGATTTTTCCATCCGTGGGATCGTAGAAACGGGTCAGCAGATTCATTAACGTAGTCTTGCCGGCACCCGTCGGTCCGACGATGCCCACGCGCATTCCCGAATCCACGTAAAATGACACGCGATCCAGTGCTGGCAGGCTCTGCCGGTACGCGAAGGACACATTTTGGAATGCGAGCTTTCCGGTTGCCCGGTCCAGGCGATAGGGATGCGGTTTTTCCTCCACTTCAGGAATTTCATCGAGTAGAGCGAAAGCCCTTTCAACGCTGGCCAGTTGCGACTGCAGAGCGGCCGATTTCTTACCCATGGTCTTTAAGGGCTCGTAAAGCTGGGCCACATATCCCATCATCAGGAAGAGATCACCCAGAGTGATCACGCCTGACTGCACTTGGCGGAATCCCACAAGCAATACCGTCCCCGTTCCTGCCGCGGTGGTTAGCCCAACCAAAGAGTTGAACTTTCCCTCGGCGAAGGCCAGCCTCAGGCGGGCGCGCATGCCGTCAAAGCTATGGCGAACAAAACGATGTCTCTCGTCTTCCTCTCTTCCAAATGCCTTCACTACGCGCAGTGCGCCAAGCACTTCCTGCACAACTCCCATTGCTGATTTCTCAAGCGCTTTCACTTCACGCGACCCACGGCGCAGGCCTCGCCGGTAGAATTTTGAAATCAGGAAAAGAACTGGCGAGATCAGCAGAGCCACCAAGGCCAGTTGCCAATCGATTTTGGCAGTGATGTACAGCATTCCGAGCAAAGTAAACGCAGAGTTGATGAGAGGGATCAAGTGCTCGACCGCGATGGTTTGAACTGCCGCGGCGTCGTACTGAACGCCATACAGCGATTCGCCGATCCCTTTGACATCATGGTAAGAAAGCGAGAGCCGCTGCATTTGTCGAAAAATTTCAGACCGGAAGTCGAGGAGAAGCTTTTCGCCGGTGTACGTCTTCAGGAGTGCTACGGCCAGTGCCTGAATCTGTGCGAGAACCGTCACAGCGATCAGCAAGCCGACGGCAAAAAGCAACGCTGAGGACGGAGAGAGCCTAAATCCGGCTGGCACGAAAAGGCTAAACAAATGAGGAAGGGGCTTGGAACCCAGCCCGCTATCCAGAGCTATCTTAAGCGGCAAAGGAACGAGTAATGCCAGGGGAGTCGCCAGTAAGCTGAGCAAGAAAACACCGGCAAGGTGCGGCCAGTAGGGTCGGGCCCACAGGAACAGTCGTCCGTAGAGTGCCAGATCGCGATTCGGGCCGGTCTTCCAAGGAATTGTCATATACATTCGAAGTCCAACTTGATGAGCGCGCGATGGATCGCGCTAACCGCCACAGCCCCGCTCCGAAATGTGATCGCTCCGAACAGCGCGCCCAACGTGCCGAGGATGGCAGCTGCGTATCCCGACCCGTCGAATGCCGCTCCAACGCAGGCAATCACCAGCAGAAGTGTCATCCCCGCGCCGGAGATGGAGAACCATGGCCGAGAACAAAGCCTCACGATGTGCTTGCGAGGCCCGTAGTTCTCCGAGACCGTACGAACCCGTACGCCCCCAAACAACCCGCCCCGTATTTCCAGATCCCAACTGTCGTAGTCGCCGCCTCGACGCACGACCGCCCCACTTGACCGCAGCACAGATTCTAATGACAGCAGCAGCTCGGTAGCATCCACCCATTCTTCACTCCAGAACTGGAACATCCTCGGCCAGGGAAATGAGAGCGTTGGGAAACGGCGAATCTTCCTAGCCGTCAGGGAATAGGCTAGGCGACTCCATAGACGAGCCAGAGGCTGCAAGAGGTGAAGCATGGACAAAAGAGCGCGGAGACGGAGCCGAGTGAAGCGACTCCTCCCCGACGCCGGAAGGCGAACCTTCAGCGCCGCACCTATTGCCGAGACCAGCGACAATACGAGGGTAACGCATGCCACTGGTAGAGCGCTCAACAGCGGTCGCCAAACGATGCCGACGGCACAGAGGGCGGCCAACACAAGGTTCGTGAGCTGCCACTCGTGGGTCAGCGGAAGTGTGCTCAGAACACTCGGGCCGGGCTGGTACAGCCGCGCGTAACCTGCTGTTCCCCAGGTTCCCTGATAAATCCGTCCACTGGATAACGAGAGCGCCTGGATTGTCCCATTTACATATATGCGTCCCGCCCACGTCGCATAGCCACCGGAGTTGTATTTTTCCGGCCATTTTTTCTCGAGCATGGCCTCGGCCTGGCCATAACCCATCTGCTGTTTCCAGTACGCCCGTACGGTCCGGCGGTAGTGATGCCAGACCATGGCTGCCGGACTGAACCCCAGCTTTCCTCCTCTTTCTCGCGTTCTCCAGCAAATATCCACGTCGTCACCGGCTTGCCGGAATTCCGGATCAAATCCGTTGATGGCATCCAGCCAGCTTCTGCGGAAAGCCATGTTGCAACCTGGAATGTGCTCTGCTTCGCAATCGGAAAGGAGCACATGGGCCGGTCCGCCCGGAGATCCAGCGACACAACTCGCTGTCTCTCCGTCGTCTTGGATTGGAATGTTGGGTCCCCCCACACCTGCATAGTCGGTCTTGAGGAATGCGGCGGCTAAAAATGTCAGCCAATCCCGGTCGGGGCGGGCGTCGTCATCAATGTAGGCGACGATCTCTCCTGCTGCGGATTGCCATCCCAGATTCCGGGCCACGCTCAGGCCTTGGTTTTCTGTGCGGATCAAGCGTACACCGTACTCGGCGGCAATATCACCGACGCCGTCGGTTGAACCATCATCGATTACGATGGTTTCGTAGTCGGGATAGCGCAGTTTCCCGATTCCTTCCAAGCAGTCTCGAATGGTCCGACTTCCGTTAAATGTGCAAACCACAACGGATATTCTCGGCCACGCCCAATTCCGAGGAAATGGAACTTCTTCGAACGCTTTTCGAACCACACCGAGCGCCGGTTTCGGCTCGCGATTCCGTGTCGTCAGACCGAAATCCCAGTCATCGACATCCTCGCCACCTCTGAACCATTCGTCGGTCCAAGCGTAGACAAATGCTCCGGCGCAGCCCGCGGCGAAGGCTTTTCGTATTTGCCAGTCTAAGCAATTGGCCTGAGCTTTCTCACCATTTCTCCGGCTGTCAAGCCCGATTTCTGTTATGAGTAGCGGGCGATTGCCAGCCAGGTTCTGCAGGCGCGCGAGATAGGCTTCGTAGTTGTCCTGCGACTGCAGGAAAACGTTGAAGCAAAACAAATCGAGGAAAGACAAATCCAGGTATTCCGTCGAGGGATAGTTTGCATAGGAAACGAGAGCTTTTGGGTCCTGTTCCTTCACCTCGTTCCATAACTCCTTCAGATAACCTTCAGTGGCATAGGCTCCGTGCCAGCGCACCACAGATGCGGGAATCTCGTTGGCAACAAGGTATCCGAGAACAGCGGGATGGCCCGCGCACGCTCGAGCTCCCGCTCTAACCTGCTCTCTGATCTCGCGAACTGTTCTTTTCTCATGCAGAAACGTATAGTGGCGTTCCCCTTGCAGCCCAACCATGACGCGCAGGTTGCATCGATGGGCAATGTCCAGAAGCCAGCGTGGCGGGGCTGTGTACGTGCGGACGGCATTCACGCCGTTTGTAGACATCAGCGAGAAATCCTGTTCCACCACTCTCGGAGAAGGGAATGCGCTGCCCTCTATGCCCGGCCGAAATGTCCCGTAGGTTACGCCCCGGACAAAGAGCTTTTCCTGGCCTGCCCATAGAAACTTACCGCCCAAAACCACGCGTGAACCGTCGCAGACTGTTTTCGAAGGAGAAACCAGGTCCAGAACAAGCTCCGGCTCGGAAACTGGAACATCGGCAGGAGCGCTGATCGGAATTATTCTCACGGACATATCCGCGCTCCATTTGAACTAGCCCATAGTTCGACAAAACAACGGCTATCCGGGACCGTCGGCTGGAAGCCTTGTTGAGCGAATAATCTTCTTGCATGATTCTCTGCCCCGGCCGTTCCGTCCGTCGAGGAAAGTCGAGCCCCATGGCGAGGCGAATGGTCGCACAATCTAAATTTGTTCGAAGAGGCTGTCCGGTTCATCCTTAACACCTGTGATTGAAATTGAGAAACGCACATCAACGCCGCGGTGTGGTCATTCGCGTGCTAAAGGCCGAAGCTTGCAGCATGTCCAAATTTCTCTGAAAAGCGCTCCCTTGCGAATTCAAAAACTGTATTTCACTGAAAGTTGGATCGTTCTCGCGGGGCCCGCCGCATCGGCTTGACCGAAGAGCGGGGAACTCACCACTCCGACGATGTTGCTGACGTTCGTGTGATTGATGAAGTTGAATGCGTCCACACTCAATTCCATGCTCCGTCTCGAACTTCGTTCGGCCCCGACCCTGCGCTGGAGGCTGAACACCTTTGTGACGCGCACGTCGAATTGCACGTTGGCCGGGCCGCGGCCTGTGTTTCTGGTTACTCCAGGCGGCCGCGTAATGGTGTCGCCAAAGGGATCCGACCCGGTGATGACATTGAAGGGAGCGCCACTGGCAGCCGAGAAAATCGATCCCGCGCGGAGACCGAATGGCAGTTGCACCGTTCCTGCGAAGTTGAGGCGATGCCTGCGGTCAAAGTCAGCCGGACCTATCTCCGGCCGCAAGTCATAGTTGTCGGCGGGAAACAAAAAGGTGCCTGGCCCGCTACTCGATACGTCGTTGGTGTACTTGGAAAAGACATATTGCGCGTAGCCTCGAAAGCGCTTTCCCAATCCTCCGCGAAAGGTCAGGGTCAGAGCATGTCCGCGAAGGAATGCCGTCGATTGCACCTCCGCAATGTTTGAAAAGTTTGGATCTGGGCGCAGCCCCAACGCAGACGGTACCGGAGCATTGACGTCGACAAGCCGGAAGAGGCGAGCGCCATGCAGAAACGAATAGTCCAGCGAGAGCCAGGTTCCTCTCGAAATCTCTTCTTCGACTGCGGCACTTGCCTGTATCAAGTAGGGAGATCGGGCGACGGTCGCCACGCGCGTGATGCTCGGCGGCGGAGACGTTACTTGTCCTCCCAAGAATGGGTCAGGATACGACGGGTATGAAATGTCAATCTCGCGGACGCGCATGCCATCCAAAAGCAAGGCATCCTCGGTGTCCGACCGTGGCAAATTGTCATAGAAGATTCCGGCGCCGCCACGCAGAACCGTTCTCCTTCTCTTGCCAGGCGTGAATGCAACAGCGAGCCGGGGCGCAAAATTTTTGCGGCTGTCTAGCGTCTGTTGCCAGTCGTAGCGCAACCCGAGCGTAAGGCTAAGGTTTGGGAGCGCTCGCAACGTGTCCTGTGCAAATCCGCTAATTTGCTGCTCGAGGTAAGACACCCTAGGGTCGCCTTGATTCACTTGGAACAAATCTGGGCTCCCCACCTGGTTCTGAACAACATTCCTGTACTGGTCAAGACTGCTGAACTCAAACGTTCCTCCGAAGTTTGCCGCTTCGAAAACGTTCGACCACTCATTCCCGAGCGTGGCGCCAAAAAGAAAGCTGTGTCTTCCCCGGATGTAAGTAGCGGTATCCTGCACATCAAACGCGCGCCTCTCCTTGCGATCAAAGGATTGGGATGGCCCGCCGACGAAAACACCGTTTACAAGGATTTCCGGCCCGTCGGCTTGGCTCCCGGACCGTGACGTCTGGTCCTTGAAAACCAGAATGATTTCGTTCCGCAGTTGCGGTGAAAAGGCCGCACTGTCGATCAATTGCACGCGATGCGTGTGCCGGACAGCGCTGGCTCCTTGTTCGGGTAGGCTTAGTGCCCCGACTCCGTTGTTCGTACTTGAATGATCGGTGAAAGTGTAACTCAAAGAAAGAGTTTGCATCTCCGTTAACGACCATTGCGCCCGAGCGAATAGATGGTCCCGCCGCTGCGGCACAGGCACATTTATGTTGACTGGGCCCGTCAGGGCGACCGTGTTTAGGGCATTCACAACGGTGCTCTGATCGTTCGTCAAACGGTCGCCCGCAACAAAAAAGTGGCCATAGTTACCGGGCAGTGGCCCAGCCAAGCTACCCTCCACAAAGCGGCGATTTAAATCCGGCGTCGCATGGGCAAAGGCGTTTCGCGCATCGAAGACGGAATTCCTGGCGAAAAAAGCCATGCTGCCGTAATAGCGGCGCTTGTGTCCGTGTTTTGTCGTGATTTCCGCTCTTCCCGCTCCGGGATGTTGAAACTCCGCAGAATATGGATTGCGATTGATTTTCACGGTTCGGATGGCGCTGGTTGGCATGTCGAGTTCTCCGCCCTCGATACCATCAACAACAATTGAGGTTCCTTCGCTGCCTCGTGCTCCGGGGTAGGTAAATGTCTCGATGAACGGCAGGAGGTAGTCCACTGCCAGCGGGAGTCCACTGAAAAAGGTTTCATCCACTTTCATTGACTGCGTATTGCTTTCGGGAGATAGACGGTCGTCGCTTGTATCGGGTCTCACGATCAGTTCTTCTTCCACGGTCTGCAATTTCAGTCTGATCTTCAACGAGGCGGGCTCGTCAGTTCCTAGTTGAATGCTGGCACGATAAGGCTCAAAACCCTTTGCTTCGACACGGAGAAGATAGTCACCCGGCGCAACTTGTGCGAAGGCGAAGCTGCCGTCTTCTGCAGTGATGGTTTCTTGTTTTGCCTGCGTTTCTTCGTTAACCAGAGTTGCCTTTGCGCCGCCGAGCTGCGTTCCACCTGTTCCTTGGACCTTACCTCTCAGGCTGATGCCGTCCTGGGCTAACAAGGGAAATGCCCAGATGAAGACTGAAAGAAACGCGCGCCGTGCAAACCAGGGTCCTCCCGCAGCGGTTTTGTTTGCCTTCGTACTAAACCTTTTCACTAGGTCCATGCCTCTTCCGATTTCTTTCTATGAATTGGCATTGGGCACACTAACGCGGGGACACGCGACCGCGTCGCACGCCATTGCCAGGCAGTTCCAACAATTTCATCGAGCGACGAGTGGCTCGGGCGCCAATGAAGAACCTGTTTGGCGCAGGTGGCATCAGCCACCAAACAGGGAGGATCGCCGGGACGTCGTTGTGCCTCCCGAACAGGAACGGGGCAGCCAGTGCTTCGCTCGACTGCGGCAATCACTTCGCGCACGGAATAACCCGTTCCAGTTCCAAGATTGAAAGCAGCGCTCTTCCCACCGTTAAGAATGTTGGTGAGAGCGAGGTAGTGCGCCGCGGCCAAATCTGTTACGTGGGTGTAATCTCGGATTGCAGTTCCGTCTGGCGTAGCATAGTCGGTGCCGAAGATTTCCACGAACGGAGTTTCACCTGTCGCGGCTCGAATCACCTGCGGTATTAGGTGGGGTTCCGGATCGTGTTGCTCACCGAGCTGGCCCTCTGGATCTGAGCCGGCTGCATTGAAATACCTCAAAGCCGCCCATCGGAGTCCGTAGCAATGGCCATACCAGTTGAGAACTCGTTCAACGAACAGCTTGGCTTCCCCGTAAGGATTAACCGGTGCCTGAGCGTGCTGTTCCCGAATGGGGGTTTCCTGCGGAACCCCATACGTGGCACAGGTGGAGGAGAAGATAAAGTGCTGGACCTTCGCTTCGACCACGACGTCTAGCAAATTCAGCGTGTTCACCACGTTGTTCCGAAAGTACTTCCGAGGGTGGAGCATGGATTCGCCGACGTAGGCGTGCGCCGCGAAATGCATAACCGCTTGAATTTGGTAGGCCCTCATGACCTCCCGCAACAGGTCGATATCCTCCAGGTCCCCCTGCACGAAGGGACCCCAACGCACTGCCCATAGATGCCCTGCGCTTAGGTTATCCAACACGACGGGTTCAATTCCCGCCTGCGCTAGAAACTTCGCCGTATGGCTTCCGATGTAGCCCGCGCCGCCCGTAACCAGGACTCGCATTTTCTTTGTCCGAAAAAAAAGAGAACCCACTTTCAGAGGCCGGTGGGTCCCGAGAAACGTTTCTTAAATACTTCGTTAAAGCTTGCTTACAATTTGGTGAACTTAAGGACTGTGCGCGACCATGTCAATCAGGGCTATCCCGTAGCCCCGCGGGTTAGTACTGCGGTTGTTCTGGAATCCGAGACATAGGACATAGATAGGAGGGTGTCAGTGGCGGAAAGAGCGTGGTCCATTGTAGCGGTCCCGTGTAGACCGGACCGCCAGTACGCGGTGGCGGTGAGTGCAGGGGAAGTACTGAGCCAGGAGATCGTATCCCTGTCAAGGAGTGAGTTGAGGGCAAGCAGTTGTGTGCAGCTCGCACGTCGGCCACGGAGGCGGATGGGTTTGCTGAAGGGATGTGAGCAGCCCTTCCATCCGAAACAAGCCTTGCAGCGCTACTGCAATGTTCGGTGTCGAGCGAAGGCGCAGAAGTGGTCCGTGTCGAAGGCGCAGCAGAAGTACCGAGCCAGTGGGTAAGGAAAGGCGGAAGGCCCAGAGCCGGCGGTACCGGGAGCGCGTCCGGAACAGGAAAGAACAGGCCAGCGGTGAGTCACGGACGAGGCTGCGAGGGTAAAATCAGCCCTAAGTTTTTTTGATTATTCCCGCGACCGCCCTGGTTGCTACGAAAAGTTCCTGCGTACCTCGCGATCCCCTCGGCAGAGATTTTGTTCGAAGCCGCGCCGGCGTGCGCTGGAGTGCGTTTGGGAGCGGGAACGACGTTGGCGAGAGTCGCGCAGACAGGAGGGGCACACCTATCAGATTACGTATTGAAGACCGATTCGATAATTCCTGCCATGAGGCAGGCGCTCTACCCAACGGACCTGAACAAGCGTAGGGATCTCTGCAGGCAGGCCAGCGAATTTGAGCGGCCCCTGAAGAAGGACCGACTGCCTGGGTGCGTGAGGTGCGAGCAGGCAGAAACCGCCGTCAGAGACATTACTTACCTGTCCCTTGAAGGTCGCACCTTTCCTCTTGAACTGGAGTGAGGGCAGCTCGGCGCCCTCGAATTTTCCACGAATTGCATGACGCGGATCACGCCTCTTTCTTCGCGAGTGCATGCGCTCCTCATCCCAGCGAGACCGTACAAATTGCTGGAACCTTCGGTTCTATCGGGCAAAACGTTTCGCAAATTGCAGGATTTTTACCAGGATCCCGGACCGCTCACGAGCTCCAATTTTGAACATGATGGATCTCAACAAAGTCTTCGCGGTATTAGGGCTGATGCCCATTTGGCTGGCGATCTCCTTCGTATTGTAGCCTAGCGTCAGAAGCTCGAGAGCTTCGGTTTCGCGTGGTGTCAGACGGAATCTTTTAGCTGCTTGAGTGATTTCGACCGGTGCTCGCTGGTTTCTTTCCAGCATCACTGCCAAAGCTGGCACCGCGCCGTTTCCCAGGTGCGGTTTCAACGTGAACAGACGGACTTGATAAAGTCTTTTCCCAGAAGCAAATTCATGCGGGATCTTCGGACACAACGATTCGTCTTGCCCTGGAAGCAGTGAGTCGATCCTTCGCACAAGAAAAGAACGAAGATGTCCATTTTTGCCCGGCCTTTCCGGGTAACAGAGAATGGACACAGCCTTTTCGCTGACGTAGATAGGTTTCCAAGAACTATCTAGTAACAAGAGTCCCGGGGAATCGGAATTCTGTCTTTCAAAATTCTCAGCTGTCGCCGCGATCTCCTGAGGGCTTGCTTGAGGCGGGCGCTTGGATAGGCCATTGCTGTTGCCCGCGGACCCACTCGGGGGTTTCTGCAGAGGAGACGCTTGGTTGATGTGGCCCGGGTCACCCGTGAACACCATTCGCATGACTGGACTCCGGGGGCTGATGCCGACTTAGCGATAAAGCTCGGTAGGCTGGGCTGCGTGACTGACAGCTCGAAATTGTTGACCCGTAAACGCAACACCCTAACAACGAACGGTCATGCTCGACAACCCCATCAATACTGGAACTCCATGGCGGGGAACTGCTGATAGGGTCATAGAGGAAAGACCTGATGCCTTTGTTCCTTTTCGTTTGCTGCCTTCCGTACTGTTGCATTTGCGCGCCGGTTTTCAAGACGTAGGGACCCTGATCTGGCCAAGTGCGTATTCGTTCTGACAATACGAATTTCGCTTTTCCGCACAACTGCGCGCAAAACCAGCCGCCAGATTCTTTATCAGCCAAATCAATGGAGCACGTTTCCCTGGAGCCGCATACGACCTGTTTCAGGCGTTCGCGCAATTCCGCCCAGGTGGGACGTTCAGCGATCTCGCGCATTTCCGAGAGCAGGTAGTCCGACAGCGACATCCCGTTCATAGCAGCCCAGGCCTTTAGAACACGATGCAATGTGTCCGGAACGTTTCGTCCCTGAATCATCTTCGCCATGTCGGCAGCGTACTTTCATGTGCTGCACATGTCAATGGGAAGGGCGCGATACAATCTTCTGACACGCTAATGATCCAGGAGGTCAAGCGGGTCGCGGCCAGGTCAACAAGAGGTGGAAATTTTTCGTCGGTGGGGCTGCGAGAAGAGACGTTGCCGGAGCAAAAGTCCAGATGGTTGGGAAATCCCGCGGCGGATGTGCTACGCGTCCCGCGGAGCTCGCCGCGGGCTACCCGGCCGACGGCAACTGCGAGCTGAGCAGCATGCTAACCTTTGTCCGCGTCGCGCGACGCACGGTGGAATCCGCCTTCGATATAGGTTAATAGCTAAGTACCTTGTTTACAGCTTATTAGAGGAATACAAGATTTATCTTGACTTATCAAGGTTAAGGGACAATATTGTGTCGGAGGTGGAACGATGTCAGCCAGGACGAAGAAGTTCACTCCTGAGATCGATGCCCAGCTCTACGACGAGCTGATTGCGACGGCCAAGAAGAGCGGGCACACGCAAAGGTATGTTCTCGAAGAGGCCTTGCGTTACTACCTGCACAACGTTGGTCCCGTCTCAGCACTTGGTTCGTCCTGAGGTGATGGATACCTTCGAGCAGTCAGTGGCTCGCAACCGCGACCTACTCGAACGGCTCGCCAAGTAAATGGCGGAATGCCTGACCGTAGCAGAAGTGTACCGCATGCAGTTTCTGCTGATCGAAAGATTCGGCGGCGTTCACGGTGTTCGCGACAAGAACGCGGTTGAAGCCGCCGTTTTCCGGGCCCAGACCGGCTATTACAACTCCATTGAGGAAGAGGCGGCAGCTCTGATGGAATCTCTCGGGAACAATCACGCATTTATCGATGGCAACAAGCGCATAGCCTTCACCGCAACGGATGTTTTCCTGGGTCGCAATGGTTTTTACATCGATGTCAGCGGCCTGGAGGGGGAAGAGTTTGTCGCCGGCTCGATGAACCGAAGCGGGTTCCGCCTTCCCCAGATCCTCGACTGGATCCGTCAGCACATCAAGCCTGTCTAAATGCTAACGGTTCCCGCTACAGCCGCCAAAACCAAACCATCGGTTGCGAGCATGCGCAGCAACCTCCCACGCCGTGCGCCAAGTACAGCCCGAATAGCCATCTCACTCCGTCGCGCGCCCGTGTAATGCCGCCGATTGAACCAGGGTTAGGAAGAATTCCCGGATCATCCCGCTTCAGGGACAAAGGTCGTTACTGATCGCGTATCTCCTGCCAGAGTCCGCCACTTGCCGCAGGTCGCGCCGCGGCGAAACCTGCCTGCCGGGTTAGGCAGGCCCCGAGGGCTGAGGCGAGGATCCGCATACGGCTCTTTCCCTGCAGTCCACCAACCCCGCCGGAATCTTTCCCTCTGGCGGGGTATTCTTTTGTTTGCTGCCTCATTGAGCCGGTTCGGTTTCTGAGCTGAAGTCCCTCGGAAAATAAACGCGACGTCCGCCGGCGTTCTTTGCCGGCGCTCCTTTTTTCCGGTTTTCCATCCGGCCAGACCATCGCCCTTCCGTTCCCGCCCCTTAGAGTAGAACGGGAAGGGAAGGTTCAAAGATTCACGCCCATCGCCCCGTGTGATTCAACCCTGGAGCAGCCTGCAGATGACCTCCTGCATCAGTGCGCCGCGTAACAACCGGGCGCGACAGCAGGAGCATCGTGACCAGTCTGCGGAATGTCAGGAAAATGTCGTCACGCGTGACCCCCGGGGCGGACAAACAAATTACAAGACAGTTACCGGTGATAGACAACGTGACTCTGCGCTCTTCGTATTCTCGGCAGGAGCCCGCAGGCTCAGGAATCCCAAGCAAAGAGGTTCCAGTCTCGTGAGGCGGAGAGTTGGAGTGCATGACGACGAGAACCTTTATCCTCGGTTGCCTTTTGGTAGCGATTTGTGAACCCGCTATCAAAGAGGGAAACCCTCCCAAAGAAGCCAATAACACGGTGGACCTGGCCACGCTCACCGGTGTAGTCAAGTTCGAGGGAAAATTGCCCAGCGCGACGATCATTAACATGCATGCTGATCCACAGTGCGCTAAGCAACACAACGTCCCGATCTTCAGCCAAGAGTTGGTTACCGATGCAAAGAGTGGACTGCAAAATGTGATTGTGTTTGTTGCTGACGGCCTGGGCGATCGGGCCTTTGGCCAACCCAGTCAGTCTGTGGTCATTGATCAAAAAGGCTGCCAGTATCAGCCCCATGTGCTGGCAATACGTGCGAATCAAACCTTGGAAGTGATGAATCACGATCCGACATCCCACAATGTTCATCCTGTTCCGGCCAACAATCGTGAGTGGAACAAGGCTGAACCCCCCGGATCCAGCGTGGAGACGACGTTTTCGCGAGAAGAAATAGCTATCCCTGTGAAGTGCAACATTCATCCCTGGATGCGGGGCTATATCGCGGTTTTGAAACATCCTTACTTCGCCGTGACCGGCCAGGATGGGAGCTTCGATTTGCCCGGTCTCCCGCCCGGCACCTACCTCATTGAGGCCTGGCACGAGAAACTGGGCACCGCGACACAGAAGATTACTGTGGGTGCAGGCGAAACCAGGACTGTCGATTTTGTCTTTAAGTGACGTTCTTGAATTCCGTAGTGGCGTTGACCGTTGCTTCCAAAGCTTGTTGGCACGCAACCAGGCACTCGCCCAGCGTTTGGCTCGGGGACGATTCTGGTAGTGACGTCCGGTCTCAATTCACGAAGTGGTGTTGGCGAGAGCGTTACGCGGAGCTCGATACGGAGTAGAAGCCCTTCAGAACGCACTCGTAGATTTGATATTCCGCTTGGCGCAATCGACCTACCACTCTTGGTTTCTTCATCCCCTATGACAGACGCCGTCGCAATCAGCAGATCCGGCCGGATTCTCCGCGACGCCACCGGAGCTGGCGGCGAAAATACCGTGCTGCTCCGTCGGGGCGCCAATCAAGTGGCGAAATCGCTGGGAATCAATCAGTTTGTCCCCTGAGTGTTGCTCATGAATTATTAGGGAACAATAGCATCCAGGAGTGTTGTGCAGCCGGCGATAGCGCATTGGACACCATGCGCTTGCTGCAGTCGGTCGCATGTTAGTTTTTTCATAGCGGGTCCTTGCGCCGTCGGGCGCATTCGCATTTCACATGAAAAAACGTAACCGGGGGGTAGGCGCCCTTGTTTAAGGCTATTCGATTGCGGACCAAGTTCCTCATCTCACTCCTCGCCATCATTGCCGGGATGACCGCGGCCACCCTCGCGATCGTAAGCTACAGCGTTGAAAAGCGTGTGCGGGGGTCCTTGCACGACGAACTGCGCAGTTCCGTCAAAACCTATCAAACATTCGCCGAGCAGCGCGAGATCACCCTGGCGCGTTCCGCTGCCATGGTAGCTAATCTCCCCAACTTGCGGGCTTTGATGAGCACGCAAGATGCCGTTACGATTCAAGATGAATCCGCAAGCGTTCTCCGTGTCTCAGGGACTGATTTAATGGTTCTTGGCAACCGGACTGGGGACGTTGTGGGCTTGCAGGGGAAGTCTGATGACTTCAGCAAGGATGTTGCCACGGGTTTGCTCCGGAAATCCATGCAGCGAGAAGAAGGGCGGAACTGGTGGCTTGGTCGTGGACATCTTTATGAAGTATGGCTCCAGCCGATCTATTTTGGCGCACCTGGAGAGGGCTCGGTTATCGGCGTCCTGGCGGTGGGACATGAAATTGACGATCGGGTAGCACGGGAATTCAGCAGTATTGTGTCGAATGAAATTGCGTTTCGGTCAGGGAACACGACTTTGGCAAGCTCGCTCCCGCAAGCTGCGAGAGACAGTCTTTCGTCCCTGGGACCAGTGGAAAACGTAGATACCGTTGACGCTCCGCAAGAGTTTCAGCTTGGTAGCGAGAAATATCTGGTTAGTACTGTCCGATTGTCTAAAGGTGACGAGCTTCCCGTGACTCTGAGTGTGCTCACCTCCTTGGACAAGGCAACTGAGTTTCTCAGCCGGCTTAACCGCATCCTGTTGGGGCTTGGATTGTTGAGCGTGCTGGCCGGCGGCGCCCTGGTATTACTGGTCTCCCATACGTTTACAAAACCTTTGTCAAATCTTGTAGCGGGTGTACGTGCACTTGAAGAAGGGGATTTCGAATATCCACTGCAATCAACTGGAGGTGACGAAGTCGGGAAAGTCACCAACGCGTTCGGTCGAATGAGGGCGAGCATTCAGAAAACACAGGGGGAACAACGCCAGCTTGAAGACCGGCTCCGACAGGCTCATAAGATGGAAGCGGTTGGCCGGCTGGCCGGGGGAGTGGCTCACGATTTCAACAATCTCCTGACCGTCATACGGGGGAATAGCGATCTTCTGTTGGACCGCAAGGATGTTGATCTTTCTCAGCGAAAACATCTGGATCAAATTCAGAAAGCCGCCGACCGCGCGGTATCAATGACCCGGCAACTGTTGGCGTTCAGCCGCATGCAAGTGCTTCTACCAAGAGTGATAGATCTAAATCTAATTATTTCGGAAATGAACAAAATGATTCCAAGATTGATCGGCGAGCACATAGAGTTTGGCTTTCTGCCGGAGCACCAGCTTTCCGCAGTGCTTGCCGACCCGGGTCAAATGGAACAGGTCATTCTGAATCTGGCAATAAATGCCCGGGACGCGATGCCCGATGGGGGCAAAATTACTGTTCGAACGAAAAACGTAGCGATGGATGCGGTTGAAGCGGCCAAGCGTCCGCCGATGCTTCCGGGAGACTACGTTTTACTCTCCGTATCAGACAACGGCCATGGAATGGATGCGGCAACAAAAGCACACATCTTCGAACCCTTCTTCACGACGAAGGAGGTGGGGAAGGGAACAGGGCTCGGGCTCGCAACGGTCTACGGCATCGTTAAACAAAGCGGCGGGTTCATTTGGGTTGACAGCGAAAAAGGCAGAGGAGCCACCTTCGAGATTTACCTGCCAAGTTGCAGAAAACCGGTAAGCGCCAGGGACGGAATTACTGAGGCCGATTCGATGCCGGGGGGCAGCGAGACGATCCTGTTGGTTGAAGATGAAACTGCGGTGCGGGAGTTGGCATCCGAATTCTTGAAGAGTAGTGGCTATAAAGTTCTGGAAGCTCAGGACGGGGCCGAAGGTTTGAGATTCGCGATGAATTACCCGGACCAAATTCATCTTTTGCTTACCGATATGGTCATGCCACGGATGAATGGTGTGGACCTAGCTGAGAAGCTTCGACGCCTACGCCCCAACCTTCGGGTCATTCTGATGACCGGTTATACGGAATTCTCAGAAAAGAAAGGTGAGAAAATGGCCCATGGAGCAAGTGTCTTGCAGAAGCCGTTTTCCCGGTTGACCCTTCTCGAAGAAGTGCGACAAGTCTTGGGTGTAAGTCCTGGCAAACAGCCCAGCGAAACAAAGGTGTAGAGTCCAGCCCGAAAACCTTGTTTTCCCGCATAATGAAAGACTGTTTGTTTGCCTTGAGACGGTTGGCGTTGCCGAGGAGGCAGTTATGCATGCCAGAGAGTGGCGGAAGGTAATCCTTTGGGTGTGCGTAGTGATATGGAGCTTACTAGCGCAGCCGCACCGTGCTCTTGGGCAAAGCGCAAGCACAGAGACGTCTCAAGATGCAGAGGCGTCAACGCAGCACATCGAGCCTGGGAACGTCAGCGCTTTGCTCCGGCAACTCCAAGCGAAAGTGCAGGAGCTCAGCGCCCAGGTCAAAACCCTAAAGGCGCAACAGGAGTCGATGCAGGCCGTGTCCGTGGCGTTGCGACAAGAGTTGGATGCCACCAAGTCGCAGCTCCTTGCATCTTCCGGCCAACCTGGCGGAGTGGCCTCCGCACAACCCGGCCCGACCGCTGCTCCTTCTGCTTCAACGACCGAGGAGCGGCTCAGCAAGCTCGAAGAGAATCAGCAACTCCAGGATGCAAAAATCTCGGAACACAACCAGACGAAAGTGGAAAGCTCCTCTAAGTACCGCGTCCGCTTGTCCGGAATCGTTCTCCTCAATATGTACGCGAATCGTGGAACTGTAGAGAACCAGGACTTTCCGCAACTGGCCAGTGCAGGTACTGCGCTATCTTCCAACGGCACTTTTGGAGGTTCATTGCGTCAATCTCAAATTGGAATTCAAGGGTTTGGTCCAACCGTCGGCGGAGCCCACACGAGCGCAGAGATTCAATTTGATTTTGCAGGGGGATTTCCACAAGCGCCCAATGGCGTTTCCTTCGGAATCGCCCGCTTGCGAACCGGCACGATTCGATTTGATTGGGACAAGACTTCGATCATCGCAGGGCAGGACACGTTGTTCATCGCGCCGCTGGCGCCTACGTCGTTAGCGACGCTTGCGACTCCGGCGCTGGCGTATTCCGGAAATCTCTGGAATTGGGCGCCACAAATTCGCGTGGAACACCGGATCACTCTTTCGGACAATTCATCTTTGTCACTACAAGGAGGGATTCTCAATTCCTTGTCCGGCGATGTGCCTCCCTCAGACTACTATCGATATCCTACCTGGGGAGAATCTTCCGGACAGCCGGCCTATGCCACGCGGCTTGCCTGGGCAAGAGAAATCCATGGCCAAGACATGGTGGTGGGGGCGGGCGGCTACTATGGCAGGCAGTTCTGGGGAAATGGCCGTTCCGTTGACGGGTGGGTCGCGACAGGTGACCTTACGCTGCCATTCGGCAAGTTGTTCGAGTTCAGGGCCGAGTTTTATCGCGGACGGGCGACCGGCGGCCTTGGTGGCGGCATCGGACAGACCGTACTCTGGAAGGGGTCCCTTCTCAACCCGGCTACGAAGGTCGTCGGGCTCAATTCAATCGGAGGCTGGGCACAACTGAAATACAAAGCGACTCCTAAACTGGAATTCAACGGGGCCTTTGGCCAGGACAATCCATTTGCCTCCAACCTGCGCGAATACGGAGGCAATCAGGCTTATTATCCCTTTCCCCTAGCCAAAAATCAGACGGCGCTCGTGAATTCCATTTACCAGCCGAGGTCCGATCTCGTTCTTTCGTTCGAGTACAGGAGACCGAAGACCTTCATTCTCGACGGTAACCCGAACACGGCGAACATTGTAGATTTCAGCTTGGGGTACATATTCTAGTGTGGAATATTTCATTTAGTCGTCTTGCCGTTGGCACATGCTGGTTATGGGGCGCGTGGACCTTGGCTGGATACCCCTTTGTGGCCCAGGAAGAAGCCGTGACCGCACAAGTGAAGATCGAAAGGCCGGCGTCCACGAAGCAATTAAAGGCTCCCATCGCAGTTCGTGACGCCTCGGAGGTTGTCGTTTGGCTTTTGCCCATTGATCATCCAGGAACCGTGGGTTCTGTGTCGGAGCACTCCGACAAGAAATGGCGGGTCGTTCAAAAAAACAAAAGCTTTCAGCCTCATCTCACGGTAGTTCGCGTGGGCTCTGTCGTTGATTTCCCGAATCGCGATCCGTTCTTCCACAACGTTTTCTCGCTGTTCGATGGAAAGCGATTCGACTTGGGACTATATGAAGCAGGCGCAACCAATTCCGTGCGATTTGATCATGCCGGTGTCAGCTTTCTCTTCTGCAACATCCATCCTGAGATGAGCGCAGTGGTGATCGCGTTGGATACACCTTACTACGCCGTTACTGACAAGTCCGGCGGCTTGGCAATTCCGAATGTGACAGACGGAAAATACGACGTGCACGTGTGGTATGAGCGGTGTCTGCCGGAGGAATTGAAAGGGCTTTTGCGGATGGTTCGTATTTCCGGTGATAGTCGCAACCTGGGCACGATCGTTGTTCCCGAGGACGCCGGGTTCTCTCCGTCACATAAGAACAAGTACGGTCAGGACTATCCGCCACCTCCCCAGCAGGGGTATCCTCACCCTTAACAAATCAACTCGCTGCGGCGGAGTTGTGCTTTTGTGCTTGCAAGCCGTGGGACAGCCGCGTACCGGCGATGGGCGTTCAGGCGGCGCAGGAGTAGAGCGGCTCCTCAAAGTCGAGAGGAAATCGCGGGGTGAGGATTGGATTGGCCCGATAGGGGAAGGCGCACGAGGACCGTCGTCCCGGATTCGGAGGTCTGTTCGACGGAAACCGTGCCAGAGTGGTCTTGCACAATTTTGCTCACGATAGCCAAACCCAAACCCGTACCATTGGTTTTGCCGAAACTGACAAAAGCGTCAAAAAGTGTGTCTCGGATAGTTTCTGGAATACCCGGACCGTTGTCCCGGACGCGAATTTCGAAAGCGTTTCCCTCCTTCCTTGCATCGACTGTGATTGTACCGTCAGGGCCTGGCGTTGCCTCGCAGGCGTTGAGAATCAGGTTAAAGAAGACCCGTTCTAACTTCCGCGAATCGAACATGCCCTCTAGGTCCTCGGGCGTCACCAGGACCACTCGGGAGTTCCGGAATTCCGGTCTTCCATGGATTGCTTCGATCGCCCGCCGAATTACCTGATCGATTCGCGCTAGAGTGGGAGATATTGCGCTACGCTGGTAGGACAATTCACGAAGCGAATCAATGAGGTCCGTCATCTGGTTGGCAGCCGTCTTGATTTCCTCGTAGATCTCGCTTTTCTTGAGTTTCAGCACGTCGGCTTCGTAGAGAAACTCTGCGTTGGCGACAACAGTTGCCAGGTAGTGACGAAGATCATGCGAAATGGAACTTGCCGCACGAGCCAAAGCAGCAATCCGCTCCGTTTCGATTCTCTGCTGCTGCAATGTCAGCAACTGGCCGCGCGTCCGAGCAAATGAGGTGCTAAGTTCAACCAATTCAGTGCTGCCACGCGGCGTAATCGAATAGGTAAAGTCGCCGCCGGCCAGCGCTTTTACGCCTGCAACGAGATTATCGAGCGGACGAGTGATAGTGCGGGCGACAAACCCAAAGAGCAGCGCGCCAAACAGAACCGCCAAGCCACCCATCAGGTAAATCGAATAATTCAGGTGCTTCAGGAATGCGGTCGCCGGTGCAAGTGGCATCATCACATAGCAGCGCACCGGGAACGGCGAAGATCCGTGCAACAAGACGGACGAAAACGCGTAACGCCCGGTCTCTAGAACGATCTCCCCGGAGGTAATTTCTTCTGGGGAGAGGCCTGACCCGATTCGCCGCTGAAGTCTGGCTTCATCTTGGGCAGAAAGTGTCGAGGCAATGACGGAATCCCCTGTAGTCAAAGCGATTTGATTTTCTGCGGCGATGGCCAACTGCTGTGCGACTCCCGAATCAATCTGATAGCCCACTGCCAGAATGCCCAGTGGCCGGATGGTGTCTCCGGCCCCCGAAGTGATAGGGTGTAAGAATACCCAATAAAGGCGGCCGTCGTCGTACCACCAGGAAGGGTCCTCCGCCAGATCCATGGAACGTTTGAGATCGCGTTCCGCTGTGGCGGCTGACGATCCTGGCTTGTTCATATGCAGCGCGACAACTTCTCGGTCAGGCTTAGCTAGAACGAAAAGGTCGCTCCCGGCAAGCTTCCAGAAAGTTCGCGAGCCATCTTGAATGGTAAGGGCATGTTCGGTGGACATCAGCATCTTGAGCGTGGGGAGTTCCGCTAACATGGCTGCCGTGCGAGAGAGTTGGAGTTCGCGCTGCCGTTGGACGCTTTCAAAGGCGTGCACGGACTCCTCGGTGCCATCACGCACCTGTTTTTGAATCTCGACGGTCACGGCATGTCGAATGAACAGCAACAGCGAGCCGGTCAATCCGAGAATGATCAGCAGAGCAGCAATCAGCAGCTGTGATCGCAGTCGCAAGGCTTTCATTGGGTTTCAATCGCAGAGTTTTGTCTTTGAATCAAGACATCCCTCCCCCTTGAACAAACTTATATCCCGCGCCGTGCATGGTCATCAGATATCGGGGGCAGGCAGGGTCAGGTTCAAGTTTCTGGCGAAGCCGGAGGATATGATTGTCCACTGTCCGAGTAGAAGGGTAATTTTGATAACCCCATACCTCGTTGAGAAGTTCCTCGCGCGAAATGACCCTTCCCGGGGACGAGACAAGATACTTTAATAATTTGAATTCTTGTGTGGTCAGCGTGATGGGCTTGCCAGCGCGGGCCGCCTCCATACTTGTGAAATCAACATGGGCATCACCAAATTCCAGAACCTCATGATTTACGGGCTTGACAGCCACCTGGGTGGTTGTTTGTTGCGGCTCACCGGTTCGCCGCATTGCCCGGCGGACACGCGCCAAGAGCTCTTTCGGGCTGAATGGTTTGGTGACGTAATCATCCGCACCCAATTCTAGGAGCAGAACTTTGTCCTCAACCTCGGAATTGGCGCTCAAGACAACTATGGGCACCGAGGCTGCGATGATCTTGAATTCACGGCATAATTCCTTGCCTGAAATTCCAGGAAGCTTCAAATCCAACACCACGGCACTGGGCAGCTGTTTACGGAAGAATTCCAGGCCGCTCGGACCGTCGGGGGCAATCTGCACATGCAAAGAATCCGATTCGAAAAGCCGTTGGAGTGTGCGTTGCATCGCGCGACTATCTTCTACGACTAGAACCGTATCCATTGATCTGGCCGCTCCCGTGCGAATCAAGCGCTTTCCCCAACCGTTCCGGCATGCAATGGCCGGGCGAGCGCACGATTTCCATATAATACCCTGCTGGGGTCAGCGAGCAATTTGAGAATCTGCATGAAGAACGATTATTCGAGATGCTTCCGGCGCGTGCTCGAACAGGGGAGCACATCACCAGCTCGTGATCGGGATGCGATTCAGAAAGTACCAGTTTGAAGTAGAGGGGCGAAAACTGGTTCGAAACTGGCGTTTCGCCCTCGCATGAAAGCTCATACGTGTAAGAGGATCGGTAATTACTGCAATGCGGTTGTTCAAGCTGTCTGCAAGGTACAGCACGGGCTCATCCTCCCCGAAAGGAGTCCAGCAATTGTTTCCGGATTGCTTGCAGCTTGGTGAGAGCGCCAAACCGGTAGGGCCGATGACCAGTGCTGCCGGGTCGCTACGCTCAGCGAATCCAGTGCCGACAATAGTGACGGATTCAAGAACGGGCATCTGTTTTTCCGAAACTGCAAGGTTCAAGCGCACGACGGTACCTTGGTTCACAATTCCTCCGTTGGCCGCAACCGGCCATTGAGCACATTGGTGACAAACAGCACAGCTCCCGATCGCCATCGACCGCGGTCACGTCCCAAGGGCCATTGATCAGCGAACCGTGAATCGTCTCCGCCAGGTTGCCCTCGCTGTCGAGGACGATTAAGCAACCGGCTTGTGCAGTGGCGGAAGTGCCATCAGAAGTCGGCAAGCTGCCGACAATAACCCAGCCTGAACGCAGCACTGCGAGAGCTGTCGTTAAGCCAACTCCTCCCGGGCATGGGCCAGGTAACTTGCTTGGATCTATTTGGGCGAAGAGCGTGGGCGCTCCACTTGGTGAGATATAGTGAGATATCTACAATCGTCGCTCCAGTGCCCTGTAGGTTCGAACTCGCGTTGAAGTTGCTCACCAGAAAGTGACCCTCTCGCAGATTCCCAATCGTATTTGGGACACGAACGAGTCCGTAGGGGTTGACGTCGCCGTTTGACGGCACAGTCGAAGACAATGTCGAAATTTTCTTGAGTTTCTTGAGAACCGGTGCATCGTCGGACGCAAACAGTGGCGAAGCGACGAGGCCCACGCCAATAAGACATCCGAGCACATGCCTGAGCGATGAGTTGAATCTCTCAATCATTTGAGGCTCCTTATTTCACGGCAAGTAGTGAGGTTGAACTCATTCCAAGACGGAGAAGGGCCAGAGGATAGAGCCGTGTTGGGGTACAGCGCTGCCATAGTTCAAGTAGCAACCGTAAAGTTTGTAATTCTGTTCGGATGGGAACGGAAAATGGTATGTTCCCTCAGTAAGTGGGATCCGGCGTGCGACACACCGACGTTTCCTCGTTCCCGCAATTTCCCTCCCTTGGTCCGACTCTCGAGCTGGAAGAGCACCGCAAGCGTAGGAAAAAAGCAGACGGAAAATGTCAGGAATATGTAACGTCGATGTCAAATTATCACCCGGTTTCGGGAATGGGAGAACGTTCGAGACAGAGTCGACTTGTGTCGATCGTCCCTTGCCTGCCGGAGCGAGAGGGATGTCCGGGGAGAGTGACTGACTTTTTTAGGCTGCTGTAACGAGCCTCGTTTTTTCCCTTCTTCATAAACAAGATTCTTCAAATTAGATCCGGGATGTAGGGTGGTGATCGCGAAAGCGCACCGGGTTGCAGCGTGAACCGCGGAGCAGATCACGCCGGGATACATTTCGACGCGGTATTCCTGCGTCTGTGGTTGGTTGAATTGGATGTAGGATCTCGAACGGTGGAAGGCTCGGCGGTTTTGCATTAATCGCGCCTCTTGTTTATTGAACGCCTTCCCCGCGGCGAACTCACGCGCCGCGCCCAGGAGATCGCCGCCCGCACCTACGACATCCCGCATTCGAAACGAACAGCAGTTTCCGTCGATACGCTGCTCGATTGGGCGCTGCGCTATCGCAACGGCGGTTTCGAGGCATTGGCTCCCAAGCCGCGCCAGGACCGCGGACAGTCCCGCACCGTCACTCCGCAACTGGCCAGCCTCATCGAACGTCTCAAGCGCGAGAACCCGCATCGCACCGGCACGACTCTGCTGCGCGAACTGGCCTTGTCTTCCGGTCAGGACACGCCCGCGATCTCCGCTTCCACGCTCTACCGTTTCCTCAAACAACGCGGTCTGTCAGAAAAGCAACTGCTTGCACCCCAGGCGCACAAGAAGTTTGAGGCCGAACTCAGCAATCAGATCTGGCAGGGCGACATGCTGTTCGGCCCTTGGGTCCGGCGGGTGAAGGATGGCGGCCGCATGCAGGCCTTTCTTCACGCCACTCTCGATGACGCCAGCCGGCTCATTCCCCATGCGCAGTTTTATGCCAGTCAGGGACTCGAT
>QHYH01000181.1 GCA_003223215.1 Acidobacteriota bacterium | reverse complement strand
CAGCCGCACCGGAAAATTGATGGCCTCGCTCACGATCTGCCACAGCACTTCCTCCGGCACATCCGGCGTAGCAAACGGCTTCACTACGCGAAAGCACACTTCCGTGAACGGTAGCTTCCGGAACTCCTCGAGCTCTTCCGGGGAATGCCTGGCAATCTCCGCCGGCATATACAGACCGCCGTCGGGCGCTAACCCGCGCAGTACCGCGCCGCGCAACGAAGTAAGCGGTGCCTTGCGCGATGTGCTCCGGTATCTCATTTTGCGCAACTGGAAAGCAGCGATCCGAGATCCGAGACACAACTAGGCCACGCACAGCGCAGTCCTCCGTTTTCTGATCTGCGACTTCGGATCTCTCGCATCATTTCATCTGCCTGCGCACCCGCTCCAAGAACTGCTCCGCATCGAGCGTTGCCCGCAACTCAGCAACGCCCAGCGTGCAATGCGCCAGCGCCTCGTAGCTTCGCCGCCTTGCCTCCATCAGCGCCGGATAACATCGCGCGACGGTTTCCCGCGGCGTCTCTCCGCTTTGCGGTTGAAACGCGCCGCGCCACAGCACCGGCTTCGGATCGTTTAAATATCTTTCGATCAACAGTTGCTGCTCTTTCGCCGTCGCCGCCAGATACACAATGGTCATCTGTCCCCGCAGGCGCATCAATAAGTGATTTCCTGCATAAATCACGCTGCCGGTGGTGTCTAGCACCAGGGAAGCGTCCGGCTTCTCCTCGAGCTCCTGCAAAACTTCATGCAACGTGGAAACCTCTTCGACGAGGTAGGCGGCCTCGCGTTCCGCGTAGGTCGCGCTGTCCGGCCAGCCCATCCAGGCGGCCACGCCGTTGATTCCCGCATATCCGCCCGGGCCCAGGCGCGGTCGGAGCCTCTGCTCGATGCGCTCGTCACAGAACAGCGCGGGCGCCCCTTTTTCCGCTAACTTCTTTGCCCAGAACGTCTTCCCAGCGCCGGACATGCCCACGAGCGCCAGTCGCATGGGCCTTTCTCTGCTGGTTTCTCGACGCATAAGAGAATTTTCTACAATAGCCTGTGCCCGCCGCGGGAGCAACCCGCCTATCCTCGGCTTATCCAAGAACTGTGTGCAAACCTGGAACCTGTCCTCGCGGACGGCTTGCGACACCCTCACGCAAGTGGTACGTTTAAAAACGACCCGGCTGCTTTTGTGCAGCCCGGTCCGGCGTGTTTGCGGGAGCTCGCGAAGATTTTTTCGTTCCCCAGATTCGAGGAAATTTTCGACGGACAATTTGAGACTGACCCCGGTTCGAACGGGGTCAACTCGAAACCCACGCTGTAGATTTTTCGTGACGCGAGTTAGGTCCGGCGTAACCGGACAAAATCAGGAAGTCCTAGGGGGACTCCTCGCGCGCGGGGTTTTCGGTGTCTTACTGGTTTGGAAACGACAATCGTTTGCCGCAGGCGCGGCTGGCCGTAGCCTCCTACGTCATCGTGGGCATGATCGGCGTGCTCTTGCTGGGTTTCTGGAAACTCCAGGTCATCGACTCCGACAAGTACGACACGCTCGCTGAGCGCAACCGCGTCCGTGAAATTCCGATCATCGCGCCGCGCGGCCGCATGCTGGACCGCGACGGCCGCGTGCTCGTCGACAACCGGCCCTCCTTCAGCGTCCTGCTGTTGCGCGAGGACATGTCTCAGGTAGAAAAGCACCTTGGCGCCATCTCCGATGGCCTCGGCATCCCGATGGCCGATCTCGAGGAGCAGCTCAACAACACCAAAGACCTTCCCCATTTTGAGCCCATCATCATCAAGCCCGAGGCTTCCCAAGCGGACGTTGCCTTTATTGAGTCGCACCGCGTCGACATTCCGGTGCTCGAAATGATTTCCGTTTCTCGGCGGCGCTATCAGCCCGAGGGCTTCCTCTCTCATGCCGTGGGCTACGTGGGCGAGGTCAGCGAGGAGCAGATCGAAGAAAGCAACGGCAAGCTCCGCCCCGGCGACTTCGCGGGCAAAAGCGGCCTCGAGCGACAATACAACGACATCCTGATGGGCACGGACGGCAAACGCCGCGTGGTCGTAAACAGCGTCGGCAAAGAAATGAAGGACATGCGGCTTTCCGAGCAGGAAGCCATCCCCGGCAAACAGATTCAGCTCAGCATTGACTATGACTTGCAGCTCGTCGCCGAACAATCCCTCGGTGCGCGTCCCGGCGCGGTCGTTGCGCTCGACCCGCGCAACGGCGAAGTCCTGGCCATGCTCAGTCACCCCGCGGCGGATCCCAACGATTTTGCGGTGCGCATCTCGGGCGACGAATGGAAGCGACTGAACGAAGACCCCGAGAAGCCCTTGCTGAATCGCGCCATTCAGGCGCAACTCGCTCCCGGCTCCGTTTTCAAGATTGTGACCGCCACGGCGATGTTGGAAGACCACGTTCCTTCGGAGAGTTTTAAGACCACCTGCCCTGGCTATGCGACCTTCTTCGGCCGGCAGTATCACTGCTGGGTTTACTACGCCAAAACCGGCCGCAAATCACACGGAGTCACAGATCTGCACGAAGCCATCCTGAAATCGTGCGATGTGTTCTTCTACAACGTGGGGCTGCGCCTGGGAATCGAGCGCCTGGCCTACTATGCCAGCCACTTCGGCATCGGGCACAAAACCGGGATTGATCTTCCTTCCGAAGAGCCTGGCCTGATGCCCTCACCGGGATGGGTCCAGCGCGTTCAGCACCGCAAGTGGTATCAAGGCGAAGTGATCTCTGTGTCCACGGGTCAAGGCGCCGTCACGACCACTCCGGTACAGCTCGCGCGCATGATCGGCGGCATCGCTTCGGGCGGAGTCTTCATGCAGCCGCACATGCTTAAGGACGCGCCTAACGTCGGCGTCGAACGCTTCCCGATCTCGGAACCGACGGCTGAAAAGATTACCGACGCCATGTATGGCGTCGTCAACGAACCGGGCGGGACGGCCGGTCAATTGCGGCTCGCGGGGATCGAGCTCAGTGGCAAGTCCGGCACCGCACAGGTCATCGGTTACGATACCCTCGCTCGCATACATAAACAGAAAAAATTCGATGACAACGCTTGGTTTGTCGGTTACGCCCCGCGCCGCAACCCGGAGATCGTCGTATCCGTCCTGGTGCAGGAAAGCGGAAAGCACGGCGGCGAGGCTGCCGGCCCCGTGGTTCGCGATGTCATCAAGGCTTACTACGACAAGAAGAACAAGAAAGAAGGGCAGTACACGGCGGAAACCAAGGCGCCTGCGCCTCGGAGCAAACCGGTCACGACGGTCGTGAGCGTGCCGCGTGCGCCCCGCGTGGCCCTCAAAAGACAAGAAGCTGTCTCCGCCACAACCGCGCGGCCCGTCTCGGAGCGGGAGCGTTGATTACACTCATGCCGCGCCCATCGACAAACCGCAGCGTCACGGCTCGACGCGCCAGGCGCGCATCAGCTCTTTCTTCTTATGCCATGCGGCCGGCTGCGAACTCTGGACTTCCTCGATGAAAAACGCACCCGGTACACGCGATTACGACTGGTGGCTTCTCGCCATCCTCACCACCATCTGCGCACTTGGCGTGATTGAAATCTATTCTGCCACCCACGGCAGTTCGCTAGCGGGCATGCACTGGAAGCAGGTGCGCTGGCTCGCCGTCGGCTTCCTCTTGATGTTCGCGCTCTCCCGGCTCGACTACCATCTGATTCTGGATCAGGCCCCGGTTCTCTACCTGCTCAGCATCGCGGCCCTCATCGCCGTGCTGTCGGTGGGCCACACCCGCTTCGGCGCCAAGCGCTGGATCAACCTCCCTGGTATCGGGGAACTCCTCCAGGTGTCGGAATTGGTCAAATTGGTTATAATCATTGTGTTGGCGCGCTTCTTTGCTGAGGTGCGCTCGGATGAGCTTGATCTGCGGGACCTTATCAAGGCAGGATTGATTGTGGGGGTTCCGCTGATCTTGATCCTGAAGCAGCCCGATCTCGGCACAGCCCTGGTGCTTATGCCAATGTTGGCGGTTGGCGCTTTTTTGGCGGGCTTGAAGTGGCAACACACAGCGGTTTTTTCCTTAGTGGGGATTTTCCTGATCGGGGCGGTTTTTTACCCGCCCGTCAGCAGGCGCATCCTCAAGCCGTATCAGCGGGAGAGAATCACTTCTTTCCTGCACCCGGAAGAAGACGCCAAGGGTTCCGGCTATCAGCTTTTGCAGTCCAAGATTGCCGTGGGCTCGGGCGGCTTCTGGGGCAAAGGATTCGGCAACGGCACGCAGAATCAACTGGGCTACATCCCGGTCCGTTATTCGGATTTCATCATGTCGGCCTGGGCTGAAGAACAGGGCTTTAAAGGCGTGCTACTGGCTCTCGGTCTGTATATGGCGCTTCTGCTCCGTTTAGTGCAGAATGCTCAACGTGCGAAAGATCGCGCGGGAATGTTTCTTGTCATGGGCGTTGCAGCAGCGCTTGGTTTCCATGTGCTGGTTAACGTGGCGATGGTGATTGGCGCGATGCCCGTCACCGGCATTCCGTTGCCGTTGATGAGCTACGGAGGCTCCGCCACGCTCTTTGTTTTCCTGGCGATTGGTCTGGTGATGAATGTTCGGCTTCGCCGCTTTGTCAACTGATCGGCCGCGGGCCCCGCGTGGCATTCCCGCTGCGTCGGAATGCGCCGGAGAAGTAATGAGTAGTGGACCATTATCAGTAAGTCAGGAAGTAACTAGAATTGCTGACCCCGGCTAGGCCAGGGTCACAGGCTAAAGGATTTTCAGAGTGAGGACAGCGTCGTCCGCCGTTCGCCCAGCCAGTTCCTGGCAACGGGCTAACCTCGATATACCGAGGACATCTTTTTCCTCTGGCTTCGAACACCAGGCCGTCTCCCTATCGGTGTGTCCAGCGTCCTTCCCCTTCGTTCCGGGAGGACTTTCCGTTTTCTGGGCCCGTGACGGGCAGAAGCTTCGGGCGATGCGTCCTAGAGCGGACTCCGGCCAGGCCGGCGTCCCCTTCAAGGAGCTTTCATGTCAAAAGAATTGGTTATCTCCGCGTCCTCCCACGAACGGCGGGTCGCGATTTTGGAAGAAGGTCAGCTAGTCGAGATTTACATCGAGCGGGAAAAAGAATTCGCTCTCGTCGGCAGCATTTACAAAGGAAAAGTCACACGCGTCCTCCCCGGCATGCAGTCTGCTTTCGTGGACATCGGCCTCGACGGCGATGCGTTTCTCTACGTCAGCGACGTCTTCGAAAACCTCGAGGATTACGAGCACGGCCAGCCTCACGAGCAGCATGACCAGCCTCTGCCCGTTCCCGCAATGCCGCAGGGTAACGGCGCGACCGTCGAGCTGCTGCCCGGCGAGTCGCTCGCTCGCGCCTCCGAGCGGCACGAGGAGGCGCACGCCGAGGAGTTCCGTCCTCAGCCTCCCGCAGAACACCAAGCGGTGTCGCCGGCGGATGCCCCGGGCGCGACCGGCCAGCTACCCGGGCCGACCGAAGAGCAACGCGCTGGCGAACCGCCGGCCTCTGAGGAAGGCACCCGCGCCGAATCGGTCGAAGAGCGTCAGCCCGACTCGAACGCTTCGGCTCCGCAGAATTTCTCGCCTCGCTTTAACCCTACTCAGAATTATTCTCGCCGCTCAGGGAACGACCGGCAGGGCCAGAATTACGGAAGGGGCGGTGATCGCGGCCGCGGACGCTTCGGACGTCGCGGCGGCCGTCATCGTGGCGACCGTCAGCAGGGCGGCCCGGGCGGACGAAATCTTCCTCCGTCCAAGTATGCTTCGCCCCAAAGCGGCGAATTTCGTGGATACGACAATCGCGGTGGCCAGCAGCCCGGTTATGACAATCGCCGCCAGGAAGGTCCGCGCAGTTCGGGAGCATCGCCCGCAGATCTCGGTGAAGAAACCATTGTCCTTCCCGGCGAGTCCCTCGCAAAGTACCGCGACAAAGCCGCAGCTTCTCCAGCCGCTGCCCCGATAGCCGACCAGGGGTCCCGTACGGAGCCCTCGGTCGGCGACGAAAGCTCTCCACGCCCGGCCAATACTCCCCCGGTTGCCACTTCCGGCTCCGGCGGCGTGCCTCGCCGCTTTTCCGGCGGCTTGCCCAGTTGGCTTCTGGCCGAGGCCGGGACGGAGGCCCCCTCCGCCGAAGCCGCTCCGGCGGAAGCAGAATCGCTACGGGCTCCTGCTGCCGAGCAGAGTGAGCCGGAACGCCATCATCGCCATAATGATGTCGATCTAAACGAGGATCAGGTCGCCGCTTTGGCTGCCGATCTCGTGGAAGCCAAGCACGAAGAAGCCGCCGCCGAGGCAGAGGCCGATACCGTCGTCGGCGGCGCCGTCTTCGAAGAAGAAGATACCGAAGAGGAAGCCGAGGCCACTGAGGAACCGCAATCCGAGAACGCCTCCGGGCTCAGCGCGGAGGAGGTTGCCGAACTGGAGGCGCGCCGCGCCGCCGACCGCGCGGATTTCGCCGCGGATGTCGCGCAAGAGACCGCCGAACATGCCGCCGCCTTGGGCGAGCACCAGGAAGTGGAAGAAGAACAGGAAGAGCTCGAAGGGGAACTGGGTCGCGCCGAATCGGAAGCGGAAGACCTTTCGCCCGCAGTCGAATCTTTGGAAGAACCTGCTGAAGGCGGACAAGTTCGCGCCGAAGCCGAAGTCATCTCCGCCTCAGGCGGCGAGCCCGTTGCCGAAGCAGCCGTTTCCGAAGAGGCCAAACTCTTGCTACCCGGCGAAACGCGCGGTCCCCGAACAGCTTCGCCGCGCGATTCCGCGCGCATCGGCGGCAACCCGCGCTCGCGCTTCCAACGGCCCTTCCGGCGCGATCGCGGCGGCCGTCCCGATCGGCGCGGCGGCGACCGCGGCCGTCAACGATTCGAACGCCGGGGCCCCGGCGGCCGTCACGACCGCGGCCACTCCGCTTCACGCCGTCCGCAGCTCATCTCGGAAATGCTCAAGCCCGGCGAGGAAATCGTCATCCAGATTGCCAAGGAGCCGCTCGGCAAAAAAGGCGCACGCATTACCAGCCACGTCGCTCTGCCCGGCCGCTTCCTGGTCTACATGCCCACGGTTCATCACACCGGCGTATCCCGCAAAATACTTTCCGCGGAAAATCGTGCGCGCCTTCGCCGCCTGGTCAGTGAAGCCAGCCACAATTATCCCGGGGGCTTCATCGTTCGAACCGCGGCCGGCGCCGCCACCGACGACGAAATCCGCGCCGACATCGATTTCCTCGGTAAGACCTGGGCCGAAATCAAGCAGCGCAGCGAGGAGCGCAAGGCTCCTGCCCTGCTCCACCGCGACCTCGACCTCGTCGAGCGCATGCTGCGCGATTACGTCAGCGATGATTTCGCCGCCATCTGGATCGACAGCGAAGAGGAGTACCGTAAAGTCGTCGATTTCGTGAATCGCTTCCAGCCGAAGCTGGTCAGCAAGGTCAAGCTCTACACCAAGGAAACGCCCATCTTCGAAGAGTTCGGCATCCAGCACGAACTCGACAAAGCTCTTCGCGCCAAAGTGTGGCTGAAATCCGGCGGCTACATCGTCATCAATCACACCGAAGCGCTCGTGGCCATCGACGTCAACACCGGCAAGTTTGTCGGCAAGGGCTCCACGCGGCTCGAGGACACCATTGTCAAGACCAACCTCGAAGCCGTAAAGGAAATCGTCCGCCAGATTCGCCTGCGCGATCTTGGCGGCATCATCGTTGTCGACTTCATCGACATGGAAGAGCGCCGCAATCGCGAAAAAGTTCTCCAAGCCTTGCAGCAGGCCCTCGAGCAGGACAAGGCTCCTTCGAAAGCCCTTTCCTTCAACGAATTCGGCCTGGTCTGCATCACGCGCAAGCGCACCAAGCAAGCGCTCGAGCGCGTCCTCTGCCAGCCTTGCCCCTACTGCACCGGCTCCGGCATGGTCAAGTCGACGCCAACGCTTTGCTACGAAATCCAGTCAGAGGCGCGCAAGATGGCCGCCGCCGATCCGGAAAGCCCGGGCATTACGCTTCGCGTGCATCCGGAGATTGCCAAAGCGCTCAAGACCCGCGAGTCCATGCTCATCGACGAACTCGAGCAAAACTCGCACAAACACGTCATCATCCAGTCCGACGCCACCCTCCACTGGGAGCAGTACGACATCTATTAACCATATGGTAGCCGCACGAATTAGCTCGTAATGCCGACTTTCGGAGCCTTGCACCTCGCCGTGAGATCGTTGCATTTATGGAGTCGCGACCTGTGGTTAGCGAATGGTTGTTTGGCTGCGGTGTAAGAATGTGGCATTGCGCTGAACCTTGACACCGTACCAATTCGCCAGGGACACGTTCTCCCGAAGAACAAGACGAAGACCCACTTTAGATGATCATCCTTGCTTGCCAAAACCTCGTGCGGGAATAACAAAACGTAATTTGGAGTTGGCGGAATCTGGCGACGTCTGAGGAAATGTTGAACTTTTTTTGCAAACGTGCGCCCCTGCCCTTTAAGCAGCGTCGTCCCTCTATGCTTCTAATTCCCCGAACGCATCCTTGGATTTCAATGGCGTAGAATCTCTCACGATTGTGCACAGACGCTTTATCCTTACTCTTGCACACTTCCTAGACAAGCGGACAAATAGACGTGAGCTTGGAGGTGAGTGATTCCGGTAAGTCCTTTGTAATCAGGATGAGCGGGCCTGAGACCTAGCAGCTAAGTATTTGGTGGACGCTCAAGCACGTTGCAATTGCGACGTATGAACCTAACTGTCAACCTGCAGGTTATAGACAAATCCGTCCGCTTCAATTGTCTTATTGGTGAGGAGCCATGAGGCACTCAGAGATACTCTTCTCGGACATCGAAAGGAAGCCAACCTCATGAAATCGCATTCTACTTTTCGACGCCATCCGTTGGGCGAAGTCGTCGCCCGCACCAATGAGGACCGCCACCCGTTGGACGTGGTTCCCTACGGCCAGCTTGGCTCAGGCGTGTGGACGGGCCATCCCATTGAATTGGTCGTGGTGCTCGGAATTCTAACTGTCGGCCTGATTGGCATTCCCGCATGGCGATGGTTCTTTGGAGCCGCCCTTCTGGTGGGCAGCCTTGTAGGCTATTTTCTCTGGCGTCGCGACTGGACCGCTTAGGCCCGAGGCCTTACAGAAAGATTCGCCCGGCTCAATTGTCTTATTCTTGAGAGCCAAAGTGCAGGCCACAGACAGAAGGGTTACTGAGATCGAGCTTTCCTACCGCCGGTATGGCCCGGCGCTCTTACTTTTTGCTGAGGGACTTGCCGGGGAGCGGAGTCGCGCCCAGGATGTGGTCCATCAGGTTTTTTTGAAGCTCCTGGAAACCGGAAGGCTGCACGATACGCTAGACGCAAAAGCGTATCTGTTCAGGTGCGTGCGCAACGCCGTCCTAAACGATCGAAAGGCTCGTCAGCGTGACGTTGTTCTCGACCCAGAATGCGCCTGGTTCGAACCGCCCAATCGAGACTACGCCGCAGAACTGAACCTGCGACGCGCTCTATGGGGACTTCCCGAAGACCAACGAGAAGTCACCATCCTTCATGTCTGGGGTGAACTGACGTTCGCGCAAATCGCTGAAGTTCTAGGTATCAGCGCAAATACTGTGGCTTCGCGCTACCGCTACGCGCTTGCCAGGTTGCGCGAGGCCATGTGGGCCAAGGAGGGCTGCCGTGCCAATTCTTGATGAGGAGCAATTCGAGCGCTATTTGAAGGAATTTCGCCCTGTTCCTCCAGGGTCGTTGCAGGTCGCGAGGCGCCCAAGTGCAGCGCGGCGTCCTTTTGCATTCATGGCATGGGCAGCGGCCTGCGCAGCGTCCTTGGTTCTGGCGTTTCTGCTGTTGTCTCATCGCACTAAGCCAAATCAGCCCTCAAGTGCGAGCAGCGGCTTGACCGTCGTTCCGCAGCTCTCAAACACCCAGTCGTTGACGATTGGCCGCGCTAATGCCCTGTTGTCCCATGCACCGTCCTTTAAGGAGGCGGTCGACCAGCTTTCGTTCCAGCCCCAAGCCGCTCCGCCATCGAAAGGCAAACAGAGCGCGCTTTCTGTGCTTAGTAAGGAGAACATCAAGTTATGAAAACTCTGCGTCTGATTTTGCTAATAGTCTTGTGTGCTGTCGCGCCACCTGGCTCCCTGTTTGCGCAGCAAAATGCACAGCTGGGTGTGAATGCTGCCTTGCGTTACTGGTCCGCCTTCGCCGAAATGCAGGATTCAGCGATCAGTGACCAGCAAGCAAAGGAGCTAAATGCCATCCTCGACGGCACCGCTCCCTACGACGATTTGAAGTACAAGGATCTCGTCGCAGCAAACAGGTCTGCTGTTGAGACAATGGCCCGGGGAACCACCATTCCAAACTGCGACTGGGGCGTCGACTACGCGCTCGGCCCACACGCCCCGGTGGAATACGTCCGGAAAGCCCTAACCTTGGGACGACTCAACGTGCTTTATGCATTTCACCTGTTGCAAAACGGCGATAAAGACGCTGCGGTGCACGCGCTCGCTGTGGGGGTGCTTTTTTCTCATGATGTTGCCAACGGCGGAACCCTTTTCGCCACTCTCGTGGCCAAGAATCTCCTTGTGACTCATCTGCGGGGCATGGAGTTTGCATTGCACGTGGAGCAACTATCTGCCTCGCAAAAGTCGGTCCTGCAAAAAGCCCTGAGTCAACTCGGTCCGGACGCTCTCGATTGGCAGGCCGCTGTGAAGCACGAATTCGAAGTTCCTGTGTCCGGATTGGACACAAAGGCATCTGCGGCTCTGGCGCAAATCGCATCTGCTTACGAGAGCATGTTCAACGATCCGTCCGCGCTATCAAGGTTGCAACGGATGATCGCCAGCGCGCCGCAAACTCTTTCCATCCCGAACCCGCAGCGCGTCTTGGCAGAAAAGCAGGATTTGGTCGACAGACTTTCGCAAGTCCGTTCGCTTCTACAGTGATTCTTGGTCAGCTGAGAGGTAAGCTGCCAAGCCGAAATATTTCTGGGCCGCGATGAAGCCTGCATCCACGCCAGCAGCAAATGAGAAAATACAGCTCTGCGTCACCGGCTTCTAAAGACGCGCCGCAAAGGAAAGGCTCGCGCCTTGTGTGTACTGTATCGACATTGTTGACACACACCTGAATCTATGACAGCATGTCGATACAACGTAGATACAGCAGAGGTCTTAGCAAAATTGCTAAGACCTCTGTACAGGGGGTAATGACGACATGAGGACCGTGGTGAGAAAATGGGGCAACAGCGCCTCGGTGCGAATTCCCGCCGCTGTCATGCAGGCGGCGCATCTGGATCTAGACGAGGCCGTTGACGTGCGCGAAGAGTCCGGCCGCATTGTCATCGAGCCAGCACAGCGCAAGGAATATGATCTGGCCGAACTTGTGAAGGGGATTACTCGTGAGAATTTGCACGACGAGGCCGATTTCGGCAGACCCGTTGGCAAAGAGGCGTTGTAATGGCGCGGTCCCGCGTGCCCGACGCTGGGGACATAGTGTGGATCAGCTTCGATCCACAGACTGGACATGAACAGGCTGGGCACCGGCCCGCAGTTGTGCTGAGCCCCGCCGTCTACAACGCGAAGACGAGTCTTATGGTTTGCTGCCCGATGACGACGCAGATCAAGAATTATCCCTTCGAGGTGGTGATTGCCGGGGCGAGCCCAAGCGCGGTTCTGGCAGATCAGGTCAAGAGCCTCGATTGGCGGAAAAGCCGGGCCAAGCGCGCCAAGCGCAAAGGGATGATATCGGCGGCTGAATTGGCGGAAGTGCGCGCTAAAATTCGGACGCTAATAGGATAAAGCTCCTTACAAAAGCGCAGCCCATTCGAGAACGGCCACGTGGTCACAGTTGGGACCACAATTGGGAAATTGGAGCAGACATGAATCTCGCAAATGCTTTGTATTGGGTCTGATCCTCAGTCGGCGTGTTCACCATCGGAATGGGCAGCGGCATGCTGAATCCAGGGGACCTGCGCAAAGCGACCGGCCCGGTCTTCGACATCTTCTCCATCTTCGACTCATTCACTGTGTTCCCGTGGGCAGAAATCAGCCATCCAACCGGCGGGCGGCGGCGTCCACCTTCGATTAGCGGGGGCAATCTTCACCGCGGCGGCAGCACTTCCGCGAGCTTACCATCCTGAATTCCCCGCGTCTGATAAAATGCGACGGCGGAACCTTTCGCACCAGGCCTACGTATCCTGTGACGTGAGGCGCCCATGCGAGACCTGATTCAGGACGTTCGGTACGGCCTGCGCGTTCTGATCAAGTCGCCCGGCTTCGCCGTGGTCGCCATTCTCACCCTCGCCTTGGGCATCGGCGCCAACGCTGCCATCTTCCGACTGATCGACGCCGTTCGCCTCCGCACCCTCCCCGTCAACGATCCCGATCGTCTGGCCATCGTGCACATTGATAAGAAGCATTGGGGCTCTGGCAATTTCAATGGACCCTACGCCGAGTTCACGTTTCCACTGTGGCAACAGGTGGAGAAGCGGCAGCAGGTCTTTTCGTCCATCGCAGCCTGGGGAGGCGGAGCGGGCCAACGGCTCAATCTCGCCAAAGGCGGCGAAGTGGACATGGCGAATATCATTTGGACCAGCGGAGAGTTTTTCGACACCCTGGGCGTTCGGCCGATGCTCGGACGGCTGATCTCGCGTGAAGACGATCGTCAGGGATGCGCCGGCGCGGTCGACATCAGCTACGCGTTCTGGCAACGGCGATATGGCGGCGCCACCTCGGCGGTGGGCCAGACGCTGACCCTCAACGGCCATCCCTTCCCGATCATTGGAGTAACGCCGCCCGGTTTTTATGGCGTCTCGGTAGGCGACCGTTTCGACGTGGCCCTTCCGATCTGCTCGGAGCCAATTATCGGAGGGCAATTCAGCCGCATAACGGGAGAGAGAGCCCGCGAAAGCTGGTGGCTCTCGGTGTTCGGGCGTCTCCAGCCCGGTTGGGACTTGAAGCGCGCGTCGGCCCAGCTTGCGGTGATCGCCTCCCCGTCCCTGCAACAGACGATTCCGCCGCAATACGACGCTGAAGGCGTGAAACACTACCTCGCCTACAACTTCGAGGGGTGGCCCGCCGCTAACGGCTTTTCGCAGATGAGGCGCGACACCTCCGATCCTCTTTGGCTCCTGCTCGGCCTTTCCGGTTTGGTGCTGCTTATTGCTTGCGCGAATCTGGCAAACCTGATGCTCGCTCGAGCCAGCTCGCGGGAACGCGAAATTGCCGTGCGCCTCGCGTTGGGCGCATCGCGCGCAAGACTGATCCGCCAGTTGCTTTCCGAAGGCGCGCTCCTGGCGATCGCCGGAGCGGTGTGCGGAGGATTTCTCGCGGCTGCGCTCAGCCGGTTCCTGGTGGCCTTCATCAGCACGGCGGGCAACCCAGTCTTTCTGGACATGCCCACTGACTGGCGCGTGCTCGGGTTCTCCGGGGCCCTCGCTGTTCTCACCACCCTCCTGTTCGCACTTGCGCCCGCGCTGCGCGCCCGCAATGTCCCTCCCGGCGCGGTGCTGAAAACGGGCGGCCGTGGCATGACCGCCGGACGCGAGCGCTTTCGTTTCCAGCGCGTCCTGGTCGCATCGCAGGTGGCGCTTTCGCTCGTGCTGCTCGCAGGAGCCCTGCTCTTCGCACGCAGCCTGCGCAATCTGATGACCCGCAACCCGGGCTTTCAGCAGAACGGCGTCGTTGCGGCCGATCTGGATTTCACACGCCTGAACCTCCCTGCTGCGCAGCAGGAGCCGTTCACGGAAAATCTGCTCGAGAGCATTCGCGCGATTCCTGAAGTCGCTGCTGCCGCAACTTCGAACCGCTTCCCTGTCAGCGCAAACACCAGTAACGACTGGATTCTCGACGATAAAGGGAACCATCCGAACGGCGCGTCCTATGAGGATTACGTGAGCGCCGGCTACTTCCACTCTCTCGAAATTCCACTCCTTGCTGGGCGGGACTTCAATTCGAACGACACGGCCGGTTCCCCGCGCGTCGCCATCGTGAATCAGATGTTCGTGAAAAAGTTCTTGGACGGCGCAAAAAACGCCATCGGCAAGCAGTTTCGTGTCTGGGCCCCTCCGGGCCAGCCCGCGCGCTACTACACCGTCGCCGGCGAGGTGAAGGACTCCGTCTACGACGACATGCATGACCCGATGCAGGCCGTGATGTATTTCCCGCGGACTCAGCTTGAGCCGCCGTTCATCTATCCCGGCGCAACGTTTCTCATCCGTTCGCGATCCGGCGTGGGCGGGTTGCTGAATTCCGTGAAAGAGAGGGTCGGGGAAACGAGTCCGGAGATTGATATCCAGTTCACGGTAATTCACACACGGATCCGCGAATCCCTCGTGCAGGATGAACTGATGGCCACCCTCTGCGGCTTCTTCGGCGCTCTCGCCGTGCTGCTTGCCGCAGTCGGACTCTACGGCGTGATCTCCTACACTGTCGCGCAGCGCACCAACGAGATCGGCGTGCGCATGGCTCTAGGCTCCCAGCGGGCCGGCGTCATCGGCCTGATTCTGGGAGAAGTATCAATCCTCATCGGCATTGGTTTGGCTATCGGTTTGGCCCTCACGCTGGCGGGCAGCAAAGCCGCCAATTCCCTGCTCTTCGGTCTCAAACCGCGCGATCCTCCCACGCTTACTCTTGCCATCTTCATTTTGGCCGCGATCGGCCTGGCCTCCAGCTTTTGGCCTGCCCGCCGCGCTTCGCGCCTCGACCCCATGGCCGCCCTCCGCTACGAATAGGTCGCCAGATCGGCATGAGGCCGGGCCAATATGTGGTGTCGTCGCTAAAACGCCGCAATAGCCGAAAGTGATCTCTGAAACATATACACGACTCCTTTGTATGTTATTGATTTCAAATGCGCTCATAATATTGGCGAGGCACAGGCCCCGGCCCGCCAATCTGGCTCCCACCGCGATCACGCTATCCGAACTTACGAGACTCCTGAGCGATTCCTAGCGATTCCAGCGATTCCTGGCAGGCTTGCAGTGTCGTTCCGTTGCGAGTATAAGGTGTCATTTTAGATGATCAGCGTGAGCCGATAATCATGGCTTCGACATATTCGATGCAGTACAAGCGAAGAGAGCGCCACATGATTCAGGCGGTTCAGAGTCAGGCTCTCGAGCAGCGCATCGGCCGAGGGTACCTGCTCCAGATTTCGGTTGTCTTTGTCGCCTATCTGGTCGCGGGCAAACTCGGCCAAGCTACCGCGAACATCAGGAGCAGTAATCTTGGGCCTGTATGGCCTGCGTACGGCATCGCGCTCGCTGCGATTTTGATTTGCGGGTACCGTGTATGGCTCGGGGTGGCCGCTGGGGCTTTTCTCGTGGCATTCTTCAGCCCCGTTTCTCATCTTGCTGCACTCGGGCAAGCGGTTGGAGCGACATCAGGAGCAACGACAGGTGCTTTCCTCCTCCGTCGCATTGCGAATCTTCATCCCTCGCTATCCCGCCTGTCTGATGCGCTCAGTCTGATTGCGCTTGGGGGATTTGGCAGCGCTATAGTGAGTGCCTCAATCGGAGTGTCAGTTCTCTACGCAACCCATGTGCGTGCTTATTCCGGCTTAGGTGCGGCATGGCTGGTCTATTGGCTGGGAGATGCTACTGGCGTCTTGCTGGTGACACCACTCGCGTTACGTTTCACCGATTTTCTAAAGCTCCGTGACCGGGATCGCATCGCAGAGCTTGCAGTTCTTCTGTTGCTCCTTGCGGCAACCTGCTTGGTCATCTTTAGCGATCTGCCTTTTATTCCAGTCAAGCTGCATGTCATGGCGTTTTCCGTACTCCCTTTCATAATGTGGGCAGCCATTCGTTTCGGCGTGGGCGTAACAGCATTGTCGATTCTGATGGTCGCTGCGATCGCTACCATTGAAACCGCCTTGGGGTCCGGGCCGTTCGCGAGCAACACTACATTCGTAAATGCTGTTCTGTTGGACGTGTTCTTCGGTGTGCTTTCAGTATCGGGCTTGTCATTGGCGGCGGTGATCGCCGAACGTGAGAATGCCGAGCGCGAGCGAGAGCGGGTCGTAAGTAAACAAGCGGCAATGGAAGCACGGCTTCGCGCCGATGAGGCCCTACGTGAGAGCGAAGAGAAACTCCGACTGCTTCTTGACTCCACCGCCGAAGCTATTTACGGAATTGATCTCGAACACCGATGCACGTTCTGCAACCCTGCGTGCCTCCGCGCTTTGGGATACGAGCACATTGAGCAAGTGCTCGGCAAGAATATGCATCAGCTGTTGCATCACAGTCGTGCGGATGGAACATTGTTTCCCGTGGAGGAGTGTCGCGTTCACCGGGTAACACAAACCGGGGAAGGAGTCCACGCGGAGGACGAGGTGTTTTGGAGAGCAAACGGAACAAGCTTCCCCGCTGAACACTGGTCCTATCCCCGGCGGAGAGGGCAAGAGGTGGTGGGGGCAGTGGTGGCGTTTATCAACATCACCGAGCGCAAACTGGCCGAAGCTGCGCTTGCAAACGTGAGCCGTAGGTTGATTGAGGCACAAGAGCAGGAACGTACCCGGATCGGAAGAGAGCTCCACGACGACATCAGCCAAGGTATCGCAATGTTGGCCATCGAGCTAGAACAACTCCAAGAAAGCCCTCCCAACCTATCTGATGTTCCTACCCGTATGGGCGAACTGCGGAGGCAGACCTCGGAGATAGCCGCTGATATTCAATCCTTGTCGCATGAGTTGCACGCGGCAAAACTGCAATATTTGGGTATTGCTGCGGCAATGAGAGGCTTCTGCCAAGAGTTCGGCGAGCAGCAGAAGGCGAAGATTGACTTCCAAACCCACGATTTGGCCAGTCCTTTGTCGCCGGACATTTCTCTTTCCTTCTTTCGGGTACTGCAGGAAGCCCTGCACAATTCCGCGAAGCACAGTGGGGTACGACACTTCGAAGTACGATTGTGGGGAACATCGGATGAGATTCATCTCCCAGTGAAGGATTCCGGCGCAGGCTTTGACCCCGAAGCGGCGAAGAAGAGCCGTGGTCTTGGGCTCATCAGCATGGAGGAGCGACTGAAACTGGTGAACGGAACCCTTGCAATTGAAACGCAACCCAAGGGCGGCACCGTGATCCATGCTCGCGTCCCGCTCGGTTCAAAGAGCGATTCCGTACGGGCGGCAGGATAAGAACACCGACTTCGCCCGAGTTCGTCCCCCCGGGCCGTCACAACTCACAACCAAGATGTGTGTGGATCAGACAATCAGCGTAAATTCAGCACGGAGATGACCTTCCATCTCCCCGGTTATGAAGGTCTGGACAAACCCACCGTATGGATATTTCCAGAGGTCGTGGTTTGCTTGGATTGCGGTTTGGCGGAGCTTACCGTTCCGGAAGCTGAGTTGCCTACACTGGCAAAGGGCGCTACGGCCTAGGTTTTTGAATCTGCCTAATAGCCTAGTTGCCTCCATGAACGGCCGAGTGTTCAGCACAGATTCTCTCGCCGATGTGGCTTTCCTGTTCGCGGTCAAGAGTTCCCAACACATACCCGCAGAGAGTATTCACGTTGTATTTTTTGGCTAACTCGCCCCAAAGGTATTCGAGCTGAATCGCCGCATCCGTATTACCTTGTGCCCACAAGGTAGGCGTGCACTCTCAACCAGCCGCAACGCGAGGATGCTCTCCATCCGCCGCCTTGCTCGCTTCCACGACGAGATCATTCACAAGTTTCGCAAATTGAATCGGGGAGTGTGTGTCGGGAACATCCAACTGGATATAGCGTTTTCGTTCAACCGCAACCGAAACATCCACCCCATATGCCTCCAATCTCTGAAGAAGGCTAACGCGATGTGACTCGGTGGCGACAACGACAACTGCCTGCCCAGCCTTCAGGGCAGATTTGATAAAGCGAGCAAAACCGTCCACAAACGATGTATCGTCGGAGTAGAATTCAACTTTGTGGCAAGGTCTGGTCGCCAGGTTCTGTGGTGGGAGCCGTGCGAAGACCTTCTCGCGATGAGGACGGTCGGCGGCGCGCTCATCTTTATGGTCGTTGAGATCATGACCAGCCAAGCTGGCACTGACATACCGCTTGCCCCTCAGGACGGCTTCCACAGCAGGCAATAGTTCGCCCGCGGCGTCCGACTTGACGACATAGCCGCCTGCGCCTATACGCAAAGCTTCTTCTGCGATGTCCCAAGAGCGATTTTCGCTTATGAAGAGAATTTTGGACTTCGGGGAAAGCTCTCGGATTCGGCGCGCGGCTTCGATTCCATTCAGTGAAGGAAGCCCGATGTCGAGCAAGATTAGGTCTGGGTGTAGTTGTTGGGCCTTCCGAACCGCTTCCAATCCGTCCAATGCCTCGCCCATGACCTGCAATTCCGGTTGCTTGTGGAGCCTCGTTGAGACGAAACGACGCCAAGGCTCGTAATCATCTACCACAAGAATACAAATGGTTGATCCTTCCATGGCCATCCCCTCCTACTTCACAGCCCGTCTTCGACGATAGTCGCTGAACAGGATGTAGTCGGTTTCGCAAGGAACCGTCACCGTGCGGGTCTACGGATCGGGGGGCGGAAGGATGCGAAAGAACGATTTAATAGGGCCCGACGCTGCTGAATTCTACCAAGATAACTCTTGTTCGCCCACAGATTTCAGGATCGTTGTTTCCGCAATGGTAACAGTTCAGATCTCTGGGCTGGACAAATTCCGGAGAATGAGTTAGCTTACGCTGGATGATTGCGAGCACCGCTCGACGAGTTGCTGCGAAACTCCGCGGCTCGAGCCTTCCCCGATCCTCGCTAAATTTTTTGCGGCGTGAGTTGGAACGACTCCAGGAGAAGTTCAAGAAACGCAGCGAACGTATTGCCGAACTGGAGAAGCAGGTCCAGGAGAAGGAGAAAGAACTAGCCGACGCCCAGAAGAAGATCGCCGAGCAAGAAAAGCAGATCACCGATCTAGAACGACAGCTCGCCCTGCGCAAGAGGAACTCCACAAACTCTTCCAAGCCCCCTTCCTCCGATGGTTTGGCCGGAGAGCAAAGACCGCGCGGCCGCAAGCACAAGAGCCAACGGAAACCCGGCGGCCAGCCCGGACACCCAGGGCACCATCGCCCCCTGATTCCCACGGCCGAGGTGAACGTCCATGAAAGTGCTGCTGCCGGAACGCTGCCAGCACTGCGGGCGAAAGCTGCCGCAAAAGTCCGACCGAGTGACAACGGAGGGGGAGCCACGACGGCATCAGGTGACGGAGATTCCGGAGATTAACCCGCACACTACCGAGTATCCGTGTCCCCAGGTGGTCTGCGAGCATGGCCAAAAGACCACCCAGGAGCCGCTGCCGGAGGAAGTCCGGGGGAACTTTGGACCACTTGACGGCGCTGATCGCCTACTGGACGGTGGTTTGTCGGGTGCCGCGACGGCTGGTGGAAACGATGCTGGCCGATGTGCTGGGCCTGGAAATCAGTTTGGGGAGCACTCAGAAAGCTTGGGAGGAAGTCAGCCAGGCGGTCGCGCAGCCCTGTCAGCAATGGCAGGAGCAGTTGCCGCGCGAAGCAGTGCGGAACGTGGACGAGACGGGTTGGCGCAGCAACGGCGACAAGCGCTGGATCTGGACATTCGTGGCCAAGCAGTTCGTTTTTTATGCGGTGGCCTCCACGCGGAGTGCCGCAGTGCTGGTGGCGCTGCGGGGAACGGTTTTCCGCGGCATTCTCTGTGGTGACCGGTTGCCGGTGTATTGCAGCTACCATTCCGGCCGCATGCAGCTGTGTTGGGCGCATCGGAAGCGGGATATTCTGGGGATTGCCGAGGATGCGCGGAGTCGTTCGGCGCAGCCATTTGGCCGGGACGCGTTGGCCGTGGTGGCCCGGCTGTTTCGTCTTTGGTATCGGTTTCGCGGC
>QHYH01000060.1 GCA_003223215.1 Acidobacteriota bacterium | reverse complement strand
TCGTTGTCGGAGCTCAGATACTTCGACATCCAGAGTTGCCCTCGAATGGCACGGTTGAACATCCGACAGAGGGTGACACCATCGACGGCGCCCGCATGGACGCCGAACCCAATGATCCGGCGCGTATATTGATCCATGACGACCAGGACCCAATGGGTCCGCAGCGTTGCCGACTCGCACCTGAACAGATCCATGGATCACATTCCATAATGCCTCCTTATTCTTGAAACAACCCTAGTTCAGAGTCTACCACTTTGATTCGTAAGCCCTTGCGGCGTCCGCGGGTGACTAATACAGCTTCGAGGTCACCACGCTTTACTCTCTGCAACACGGTTTGGCGCGAGACACCAAGTTTTCGCGTTGCATCCACCATGGGCAGATGACCCGGCGGTGTTTGTTCGACAAAGCGTGCACGCAGCTCATCGGTGAGTCGAATCTGCCACGGTGCTCCCGACGTGACTTGTTCCCCGGCGATAAAGCCATCATTCAACCAGCGATGAATCGTGGAAGGATAGATGCCCAGGATCTCCGCAGCCGTGCGAATCGGCACAACCTCCCCCGTGGGTGGCGTGGCCGGCGGTTCGTAGCGCGGAATGTTGCGATAGCGACGCAGGCTGCCAACCTGATTCGCCGTGAAGCGTTCCCCGCTTGCGGTTTTGCGCCCTTGACGATTGAGAATACCTGCGATCACGTCATCCGGATAATGAACGGCCAGACGACGAAGCAGAGAGATCGTATCTTCGTCCGTGTGGAGACCATGAGGCTTCATGCGCGGCAAGGAGAGATCGATTTCCGTGAGAGCACTACCTTTCCACCGCAGAGTCATGTGAGCACACCGTTCGGAGCGATTAACGGTAATAATCACTTCTTCCAGTAGAGTACGCAGAAGCTCCTTGCGATCGCGATCCGTGGTGGTCGGCGCCGTCCAAACTTTGTGCAGATCGGAACTGAGAGAGCGAATTTTCTTTTTCTCTTCTTCGCTCAGCAAGCGCGGGCGTTGTCGTTCTCGCCGCTCGAGTCCTGCTTTGGCAGCGGCAAGATCGCGCAAGCGCTTTTCCCACTCGGTTTCCAGGCCACGTGCCACCAGCCTGTTTTCGGGCTCAAATGTTCTCAAAAACATTTGAGCCCAAATGTCACCTTGATAGAAATGTGGCGCCCGAGCGTAGCCATAGCCAAATACAGGTATGCGAGCTACTCGGACGCCACATTACGGCTGCCCTATAGCGATCGCAAGAACGTCATGAGGCCAGCGTCTTGGGCCCACTTTCTCTTCCGCTTGGTCTCCTTGAGTTCACAACGAGCCAGCGCTTCAGCCTTCATCTCTAGGTCGGTTTCCGCGTAGATGTTGGTCGTGTTGATCGAGACATGCCCCAGCCATGCCCGGATGGTGTTGATATCCACGCCGGCCCGCAGCAGATGTGTCGCTGCCGTATGTCTCAGAGAATGAGGGCTCAGCCTCTTGGTTGCCAGCCCCGGCATCTTGGTTGACACTTTCTGGGCATAGCGTCTGACCATGGTGTAGATGCCGAAGCGGGTAATCGGTCGGCCACACCGATTGAGGAAGACATGCTCGATTGGGGCCTTCCCACTGATCAATGAGGAGAGTTCACTCGCCGTATGCGGCCACAGTGGACAAAGGCGCAGTTTATTGCCCTTGCCGTGGATTTGCACCGATGAATGATCTCTCTGTGGAACGTGGCCTAGATGAAGATCGCCGATGCTGACGTGTGCTGCTTCATCGGCGCGGGCTCCGGTATTGTACAAGAACAATAGGAGCGCGTAGTCGCGACGCCCTTGCGTGGTGCTACGTTCGGGTGCCGCGAGCAGTGCATCCATCTCAGGCTTGTCGAGGTAGGTGATCGGAGTCTTCGCGGTTCGTTTGAATGGGACGGCCCTAATCTGTCCGCACCATTCGATACGCTCGGGACAATGTTGCCCGATGAAATGGGCCAGCACATGGATCACCGCCAGTCTTTGGTTACGCGTCGCCACGCTGCAGCTCCGCGTCTGTTCCAAGCTTTGAAGGAACTGTCGCACGCGGTCGGCGGTGAGGTGATCGAGGTCGAGCTGATCAATCGGTTTATGGACTTTGCCCGCGATGAAGGGGATAAGGAGAGCTAATGTATCGCGGTAGCTGCGTTGCGTGTTGCGTGCCAGGTTGCGCTCGCTCACCAGATGCTCAAGGAGAAGGCGCCGGACCCACGGGCCGAGCTTCGTCGTATCACTCATGGCACACCTCCTGAAAGGCATACCGCTCGAAGCGCTGTGATGCTGCCTGCAGCAGCTCCGGCGTCATTGTGAGGTAGACCTGAGTGGAAGCGATATTGATATGTCCCAGATACGTGGCCAACTGCGGCAGCAATTTCTGCACGTCAGCGCCTTGTTGGTACCAGGAAATGAGCCTATGAACGCTAAAGCTGTGCCTCAGGTCATGAAGCCGCGGCTGGTAGCGTGCGCCATCCGTGCGGCTGATACCGGCATGCTCACGGAGGTATTTGAATCTTTGCTCCACGAGTTGAACCGCTATCGGCCCGCCCCGACGCAACACGAAGAACGGCGCGCTGTCAGTTTGCGCGTGGCCAGCTTTGGTTCGACTTGCGGCATATTGCGCCATGACCCGATTGAGCTCGAGTCCGAGGGGCACCAGTCTCGTCTTGTTGAATTTCGTATCGCGTATGGTGATCACGGCGCTGGGCAGATCGACGTCTTCCAAGGTGAGAGCCACCGACTCGCTAACTCGTAAGCCCGCACCGTAGAGCAGCAGCAGAATCGCTCGCAACGTATGGGCCTGAAGCTTACGAGGGTATTTTGGAAAAACGGCGGTGGAATCCAAGAGCCGGCGCAGTTCATCGCGGGTGTAAATGTAGGGCACGAAACGCTCGGGCATCTTGGGCACGCTGATCGGCAGGGGTGACTTGGTGACGAGGCTGCGGCTGGTCGCGTAGCGGTAGAGGCCATGCAGTGTGTCGTACTTCCGGCGCCAGTAACGAGTGATGGGACCATTTCCGGTGAGGAAAGCCCGCACCTGCTTGGCTCGAACGTTCCTCACATCGATGTCTAATCCCATGCGTCGGGAAAAGGTGTTCAGCAAGCTCTCGGCGCTTTCGAAATCCTCTCCCATCGACTTCCGAAATGCTACGTACTTTGCGATCAGTTCCTGAAGTTTCATAGCAGGCCTCCGAGGTCGAAGTTGGCCACTTGCCGCAGGCCCGTGAGGTCCACTTTGGCGTATATACGCGTGGTATCTATCTTCCGGTGCCCGAGATGGTCACCGATCTCTTTCATCGACAAGCCCCCGGCGAGAAGACGTGTGGCACAGGCATGCCGTAGTGAGTGCGGACCACGGTGCTTCAGAGACACATTCAGAGCCCGCAAGCGATCGCCCACAACGTCATAGAACGAACCACTACTGGGGGGTCGGAAGGGCGCTTTCAGGGTCAGAAAGACTTCACGATAGGGAACGTGCGGCCGGACCTTCTTCAGGTAACGGAGGATCGATTCCCCCACGGTGTGCGAGAGTGGATAAAACTGCTGGCGTCGGGACTTGGGACGGGTCATGTAAATCAGTTCCCTCTCCCAGTCCAAGTCCCCCAGTCTCAGAGCGCGGACTTCACCCACCCGCATCCCGTAAACAGCGAACAGCATGATGATTGCGCGGTCGCGGACATTCTTGGGTTGATCGCCTTCGGTGCTGGTGAGCAAGCGCTGCACGTCGGTCCAGGACGGACCTTTGGGTAGACCCTCATCAGCGAACAGGCGCGGCGACATGATCGCCGCTGCTAGGCCGTGAGCGCACCATCCCCGTTGCTCGGCGTAGCGGAAGAAAGATCGTAATGCGCTAGCGTAAGCCTTGATCGATGTTCGTGCGTAACAGTCCTGGTCACCCTTGCGCGCAATCGCAGCATCGATATCCGCGATGGAGATCTCCCGAAAGCATCGATGTTGCTCCCAGAAGCGAGCCAAAAACTGTTCCAAGTGCCAGCAATGGATTCGGATCGTGTGTGGAGACAAGCCCCTTTCCCGGACCATATAGTCTGCATATTCCTCGATCAGGTGTGCGTACGGGCGGCGCGGGACTTCAGCCGGGCGCAGGCGGCCCAGGAACCCGAGCCATTGCTTGGCGTTAGAGATGAAACGCATCCGCCCATACCGGTAATCAGTCACGTTATGGCTGTGGGGTTGGGGTTGACGGTGGACCCACAAATCGGTGGCCGCATGGATCTGCTCGACAGTGACCGCATCGGCTGTTTGCAGGTGCAGGTAGTCGATCAAAGCCAGCTGGTGTTGCGCGATGAGACGGAGAGAGCTCCTCGTGCTCCCCTGCTCAGCGCAATGAACAAGGTAGCGGAGCCGCTCTCCAGCAGCGGGCCACTGGAATAACGCTCCAACGATCGGGGAGACGTGAAAAGTTGATTGAACATAGTCGGACCTCCAAATGGATTGAAATGAAACTACGACCGACTATAGGAGGGAAACTTAGGTGGGGTACAAAATGCGTGTGGCCCCAATTTCAGGGTGCGGCACCATTCGACGCCACATTTCTGTCAAGGTGACATTTTGGGTCAAATGTTTTTGAGAACATTTGACCCAGACAACCGACTGGTAGCGGACTCACTCGAAGCCGAGTGGAACAGCAAGTTGCGGACGCTGAGCGAGACGCAGCAAAACCGTGAGCGCCAGCGCGAACTAGACAGAAAGGTCCTGAGCGATCAACAGCGGGCTGCGATTCTCGCCCTGGCTACAGACTTCCCACGGTTGTGGCGTGATCCAAACACGCCCGACCGCGAGCGCAAACGGATGATCCGCTTGTTGCTGGAAGATGTCACCTTGGTTCGTGGCGAGAAGATTACTCTACACATTCGTTTCAAGGGCGGGGCCACCAAGACCTTGATGGTGCCCGCTCCTCTCAATGCCTGGCAGCAACGGGCAACCAACCCTGCCGTGGTGAAGGAAATCGATCGGCTCCTCGATCACCACACCTATCAGCAGATAGCATCAATATTGAACGAACGGGGCCTACGCTCAGGAGAAGGAAAGTCGTTTTCAGTGCAGATCGTCGCTCGCATTCAAAGACGGTACGGCCTGATGCCGCGCTATGATCGGTTGCGCAAGGCAGGTATGCTGACCGTGAACGAAATGGCCGTGTTGCTTGGCATCACCCCACAATGGGTCAAGATATGGAATCGCCATGGAC